>NZ_JBOZGJ010000013.1:0-83096 GCF_050846835.1 Exiguobacterium sp. TDN 0502
CATGTATTAGGCACGCCGCCAGCGTTCGTCCTGAGCCAGGATCAAACTCTCCATGAAGTGTTTGACTTGCTCGTTGTTGTGACCGGAGTCACGATTGACGAAGCTTGCGCTTCATTCGTTTTTGTATTCCGTAGAATACGATTTTTGCCTCATCGTTCAGTTTTCAAAGTTCGTCCGCGCCTGTTTTGGCGACTCAATTAGAATACCAAGTCTGAAACTAGAAGTCAACAACTTTTTTGAAATTGTTTTTTTCGATTGTTTCAAGCGCTTGTCTTTGTTAAGGACATGTAATAATATAGCATGCTTATTGTTATTGCGCAACACTTTATTTAAATTTATTTTAAAAATCATGATAAAGCCTCTTAAGCATTCATTTATACGGCTTAAGAGGCTTTTCTTCTATTGGCTTAATCCATCAATTGAATGATGCTATGTTGTCGTTCTTCCATTAAATCAACGATGATCATTCGTCCCTGTTCTTCATACGAGATGACCGGACGATCGAAGACCGGATTCTTGCGAGCAATGACGGCAATCTTTCCGTTACTCATCAATGCGCGGTCACCGACTTCAATCGGCAACAGTAACTGACCGAGTAACAAGACATACTTAGAACAATACTGCATCGGACGTGCTTTTAAATGACGATAGGCATCATACGGCGTATATGCTTCTCGGTATGGACGCCAACTCGTCATGGCCGCAAAAACGTCTGCTACGATGAACAATCGGGAATGATCCGCAATTTTATCTCCCTTCACCTTTAAAGGATAACCGGATCCATCCAAGCGTTCGTGATGCTGGACGATCAGGCGATTCACGGTATCCGAGATGATTGTTTCTTTCTGCAACGCTTGATAGGCCATTGCCGGGTGACGCTGAAAAATCTCTTGCTGCATCGCTTCGTAGCGCTTCGTATGTCGCCACTCCATGATTCGCGCAAGTCCGTAATCCGCGAAATAAGACGCTGTCCATAATTCATGAATTAATTTTCGTTCCTTGCCGACCGCCTCTGCCAGCATTTGAGCAACTGCACCACGGTAGATAGCGTGACGGACCGTGTATGCTTCCGTTCCACGCTCGAGGAAGAACGGTAGAACATCTTGCCGCGTGATCCGGTCTGGAATGGACTGCTTGACCCAACTTAAGGCTTCATATACATTCGGTTTCATTCCCTGTTCCCATGACATGAACACCTTATTATAGGAACGAATGAATGCTTCAAACAGATGTTCCGTATGCGCCTCGACTACTGCCGTTTGTACCTGTTCCCCTTCAATCAGATCTGGTCGGTCCTCAATGACGACTTCCTTTATTAAAAAACGCTGAATCCGCCGTAACTCTTCCGTTCCGACTTTTTTTCCTGCTTCTACGATCGGATGATCCGTATGTAAGTAAATCGATTCCGTCAGACGATCCCCGATGCGTAATTGGTCACTTGCCACGCGCATATCGCTTCGTTCCTTTCTCTTCTTTCTATTATGTAGATAAAAACAGCAGAGTGATATCACCCTGCTGTTGTCTTACTTACTCTTCCGCTTCTTCTGAAGCATCCGATACGATTTGATTCTCTTCTGACACAATGTCTGCCTCTTCTTCCATTTCATCCGTCTCTTCTCGTTTCAGTTTCGCAACCGTTGCAACACGGTCACCTTCTTCAATCCGAATGACCTTCACCCCTTGGGTATTCCGGCCGACACGTGAAATGTATTGCGAATCTGTCCGAATGACGATACCGCTCTCTGTCATGATCATGATGTCATCGTCGACATCAACGATTCGCATGGCTACGATTTGACCGACACGGTCCGTTACCTTACTCGCGATCAATCCTTTACCACCACGAGACTGGCTACGGAACTCAGTCATCGGTGTTCGTTTGCCGAATCCTTTTTCCGTGATGACAAGAACATCTTGTGCATCGCGTGCAAGTTCCATCCCGACGACGAAATCGTCCGGACGCAGAGTCATTGCTTTAACACCACGAGCGCCGCGTCCCATCGAGCGAACATTTGCGATTGGGAAACGAATCGCTTTCCCGCTTGTCGAAACCGCAAAGACTTCATCGTCCGTCGATGCGAGACGAACAGATGTCAACTCATCATCTTCAAACAATCGAATCGCAATCAAACCATTTTTGTTGATCCGTGCGTAGGCAGACAACGGTGAACGCTTGACGCGTCCTTTACGTGTCATGAAGATCAATGATTTTTGTTCGTCTTGAACGACTTCTTCCGTTTCGAGCGTTTCTTCCGTCTCTTCGATTTCTCCATCTATCACCTCGACAGGTGCTTCAGCAGCTTGTTGCTCTTCGAGATAACGCTTGAAGTTGACCGGAATCATCGTCTCGACTTTTTCGTCACGCTCAATTTGAATGAGGTTGATGATTGGTACACCTTTTGATGTCCGGCTCATTTCCGGTACTTCGTATCCACGAATCCGGTAGACTTTTCCGCGGTTCGTAAAGAACAGAATCGTATCATGTGTCGAACAAGATAAGAGACGTGTAACGTAATCCTCATCGTTCGTTCCGATTCCTTGAACCCCACGTCCGCCGCGACGTTGTGTCCGGTACGAATCCGTCGTCATCCGTTTGATGTAACCACTGCTTGTCAACGTGATGATGATATCCTGTTCCGGAATCAAGTCTTCGTCTTCGAATTCGATATGATCCATCCGGATTTCCGTGCGACGTTCATCGTTGAAACGTTCCTTCAACTCTTCAAGTTCTGTCCGGATCAATTCAAGCAAGACTTCCTCACTGGCAAGGATGCGTTTCAGTTCCGCGATCAATTGCATGATTTCGTCATATTCTGCTTCAATCTTTTCCCGTTCAAGACCTGTCAGGCGTTGCAGACGCATATCGAGAATCGCTTGCGATTGTTTTTCGGATAACGCAAAACGCTCCATCAATTGCTCACGTGCTGCGTCCGCCGTCCGGTTGCCGCGGATGATTTGAATGACTTCATCCAAATGATCAAGCGCAATCCGTAAACCAGCGAGTAAATGCTCACGCGCTTCTGCTTTTTCGAGATCGAACTGTGTCCGGCGACGCACGATTTCTTTTTGATGCTCGAGGTAATGATAAAGCATTTCCTTAAGCGTCAACGTTTTCGGACGTCCGCCGACGATGGCTAGCATATTGACACCAAACGTTGTTTGCATCGATGTCTGTTTATACAAGTTGTTCAGGATGACGCTTGCGTTCGCATCGCGACGGATCTCCATGACGATCCGCATACCGCGGCGATCCGACTCATCGCGTAAGTCGGTAATGCCTTCAACCTTTTTCTCACGGACGAGATCGGCAATTTTCTCAACGAGACGGGCTTTGTTGACCTGATAAGGCAACTCCGTCACGATGATCCGTTCCCGGTCCTTCTTCGTCTGCTCGATTTCAGCCTTCGCACGGACGATGATCGACCCACGTCCTGTTTCATAAGCACGACGAATTCCGCTTCGTCCAAGAATTTCACCAGCTGTCGGGAAATCAGGTCCCGGAATGTGCTGCATCAATTCTTGAATCGTGATTTCCGGATCGTGCGATAGTGCTAAGACACCATCGATGACTTCGCCGAGCTGGTGCGGCGGAATGTTCGTTGCCATTCCGACTGCGATCCCGCTCGAACCGTTGACGAGTAAGTTTGGGAAGCGTGACGGTAAGACTTCAGGCTCTTGCTCCGAACCATCGTAGTTGTCTTTGAAATCAACTGTGTTTTTGTTGATATCGCGGACGATCTCCATCGCGATTTTTGACATACGGGCTTCCGTATATCGCATCGCTGCCGCCGAGTCCCCATCGACAGAACCGAAGTTTCCGTGTCCATCGACGAGTTCGTAACGGTAGCTGAAGTCTTGCGCCATGCGGACCATCGTGTCATAGACGGCAGAATCCCCGTGCGGGTGATACTTACCGATGACTTCCCCGACGATACGGGCAGACTTTTTATGTGGTTTATCGGCACGAATACCGAGGTCGTTCATCGCATAGAGAATCCGGCGGTGTCCGGGTTTTAAGCCGTCCCGTACGTCCGGAAGAGCACGTGCGACGATGACGCTCATCGCGTAGTCCATGAAGGACGTACGCATCTCTTGACTGATATTGATATCCTTGATGATTCCGTGATTTTGTTCGGACATGCTTCTGGCCACCCTCTCTGTTCAGCGTTAAATATCCAGGTTCTTGACGTAATGTGCGTGTGATTGAATGAAGTCGCGTCGTGGTTCGACCTGATCTCCCATCAAGATATCAAAGACTTCATCCGCTTCGATTGCATCTTGAAGCTCGACACGCAACATTTGACGACCACTTGGATCCATCGTCGTTTCCCAAAGTTGCTCCGGATCCATCTCTCCAAGACCTTTATAGCGCTGAATGTCGTACCGTGCGTTTTCAGGAAGCGCTGCGAGCGCCTCTGTCAATTCACGTTCGTTATGCACGTACGTGATGTTCTTCCCTTGTTTGATACCGTAAAGCGGTGGCTGAGCGATATAGACATACCCATGCTCGACAAGCGGACGCATGTATCGGTAGAAGAACGTCAATAAGAGTGTCCGGATGTGGGCACCATCGACGTCGGCATCGGTCATGATGATGACTTTGTGATAGCGTGCTTTTTCGATGTTGAACTCAGAACCGATGCTTGTCCCGAGTGCCGTGATGATCGTCCGGATCTCATTGCTTCCGAGAATCTTATCGAGACGTGCTTTCTCGACGTTCAGGATTTTACCGCGAATCGGTAAGATGGCTTGGAAATGACGATCGCGTCCTGATTTTGCAGAGCCACCCGCCGAGTCACCCTCGACGATGTACAATTCAGAAATCGATGCATCACGTGACGAACAGTCTGCCAGTTTACCTGGAAGGGAGCTGACTTCAAGAACACCTTTACGGCGTGTCAGTTCACGTGCTCGTTTTGCTGCCATCCGGGCGCGCGATGCCATCATTCCTTTTTCGACGATTGCGCGTGCGTTCGTCGGGTTCTCGAGCATGAACTGCTCAAATGCACCCGAGAAGAGCGAATCCGTGACCGTACGTGCGTCAGAGTTCCCGAGTTTCGTCTTCGTCTGTCCTTCGAACTGCGGGTTCGGGTGCTTGACGGAAACGATTGCGGTCATCCCTTCGCGCACGTCTTCACCGGATAACGTACCGTCTGCATCCTTCATCAGACCAAACTTCTTCGCGTAATCATTGATGACGCGTGTCAGAGCCGTCTTGAAGCCTGTCTCGTGCGTACCACCTTCATGTGTCGGAATGTTGTTCGTGAACGAGTAGATGTTTGACGCAAATCCGTCGTTGTATTGAAGTGCGACTTCGACTTCGATCCCGTCTTTTGATCCGTGTACGTAGACCGGTTCTGCGTGAACGACTTCTTTGGAACGGTTCAAGTGTTCGACATAGGATTTAATCCCACCTTCGTAGTGGAAGCTACGCGTCATCGGCTCATCGGCACGATCGTCCGTGATGACGATCTTTAATCCTTTGTTCAGGAAAGCGAGTTCCCGAAGGCGTGTCGCGAGTAAATCATAGTCATACTCGAGTGTCTCTTGGAAAATCTCACCGTCCGGGAAGAAACGAATCGTCGTTCCTGTCTCTTCCGACGTTCCGATGACTTCAAGATCTTGCGCTGGTACACCACG
This sequence comes from Exiguobacterium sp. TDN 0502, assembly GCF_050846835.1. NCBI lineage: Bacteria > Bacillati > Bacillota > Bacilli > Caryophanales > Exiguobacterium > Exiguobacterium sp. TDN 0502. Next base: position 5,641 of record NZ_JBOZGJ010000013.1, read on the forward strand.
ATGATACGCTTGGTAATACAGCTTTTCATTCCGTTTGACGAATACTTCGAGTTTCGTCGACAGGGCGTTAACGACCGAAGCCCCGACACCGTGTAATCCACCCGATACTTTGTATCCGCCGCCGCCGAACTTACCACCGGCGTGGAGAACTGTCAGGATGACCTCAACGGCAGGACGCCCCATCTTTTCTTGCGTGTCAACTGGAATACCGCGTCCGTTATCCTCGACTAAGATCGAGTTCCCTGGTTCAATCGTCACCTTGATCGTGTCACAGTACCCTGCAAGCGCCTCATCGATCGAGTTATCGACGATCTCCCATACGAGGTGATGGAGACCCTTTGATGCCGTCGAGCCGATATACATCCCTGGACGTTTACGTACTGCTTCTAATCCCTCAAGCACTTGAATCTGATCGGCACCGTATCCTTGTTCCAATTCCATATCTTCATGATTACTCATCGGTTTTCTCACCTACTGTTTCTTTATATGATGTCTCTTCCAAATCGACCGTTCCTTGTTTCACGTGGAACAACTTCGCTTGGTTGATCGTTTCATGCGCGATCCCGTCGACACTTGTCGTCGTCAGGATCGTCTGGACCTTTTGTTGCATCGTATCGAGCAAATGTGTCTGACGATGATCATCAAGCTCGGATAAGACATCGTCGAGCAGAAGAAGCGGATACTCTCCTACTTCTTCGTGAATCAATTCGATTTCCGCAAGCTTCAACGAGAGGGCTGCTGTCCGTTGTTGTCCTTGTGACCCGTACGTTTGAACGTTCCGTCCGTTGACCTCCATCTCGAAGTCATCGCGATGTGGACCGAACAACGTCACCCCTCTTCGGATTTCATTTTCTTTTATTTTACCAAACTTCCGCGTGTAGGACGCAGTCATTCCTTCGACATCGAGTAATTCGTCGCCGAATGTGTCCGAACGGTAGATGAGCGCGAGCTCTTCCTGTCCACGACTGATTCCGTCATGAATCGGTCGTGCCCATTTTTCGAGTTGGGCCATGAAATGATGACGACGCTGAACGATTTTAACGGCTAACGTAATCATCTGCTCCGTCAAGATATCAAGGAAGGTCTCGTCTCCTCCCTTCATGGACAGTTGCTTCAGCAGTGCGTTTCGCTGCTTCAGGACTTTCAGATACTGGCTCAATTCATGCAGATAGACCGGGCTGACTTGACCGATCTCCATATCGAGAAATCGTCGGCGGACTTGCGGACTGCCTTTGACGATGTGCAAATCTTCCGGGGCGAATAAAACGATGTTCAATGCCCCGACATAATCACTTAAGCGACGTTGCTCCAGATGATTCAACTTTGCCTTTTTCCCGCGACCCGAGATGACGATTTCCTGGACATGGGATCCTGTCCGTTTGACGACGCGTCCTTCGACGCGCGCTGTTTCCTGATCCCAGCCGATCAGTTCCTTATCATGCGTCGTCCGGTGCGACTTCGCGAGCGCAAGAACATAGATCGCTTCCAGTAAGTTCGTCTTCCCTTGTGCATTTTCACCAATCAGGACATTCGTTTTTTCGGAGAATGACAGTTCGAGTGCGTCATAGTTGCGATAATGACTAAGTCGGACTGAATCCAGCCGCACGTTAGTTGCCCTCGTTCTTGATGATGAACTGACCGTAGTCTTCTACATCAATGATGTCTCCATCCCGTAATTTACGACCACGTCGCTGATCGACTTCGCCGTTGACTAGAATCGGTACCTCTGCTAAAAACGGTTTGGCCTGTCCTCCGCTTGAGATGATATCCGATAGCTTCAAGAACTGTCCTAATGTGACATATTCCGTTGTAATTCTGATTTCTTGCATGGATTGACTCCTCCTACCTACATATTATAAATGACGTACTCTTTATTGTACTAAATATTGAACGATTTAGCAAAATCCCCGAACGTATATACGGTATACGAAAAAGACGGGTCCGATGTCGAAACGATCGAACCCGTCTTGTTACATGTTTCCTGCTGAATGCTTACGCCGTCCGGACTGGAAGAATCAGTTGCAGGACGTTATCTTGATCGACTGGATGCAAGATGAACGGACGAATCGAACCCGTGAACTGGATTTCGATATCTGTCGCGTCCAGTGCCTTTAAGGCATCCATCATGTACTTCGAGTTAAACGAGATTTTCAGCTCTTCTCCTTCGAGTGAGAGGATGCTGACTTGCTCTGAGACTTTCCCGACTTCTGGTGAATGGGAAGAGATCTCAACCGCTGTCGTTCCTTCAGCCGCAAACTTGATGACGTTATTACGGTCCTCACGCGCGAGCAGTGACGCCCGATCGATTGCTTGCAGCAATTCTTTTGCGTTCATGCGGACGGCTGTCCGGTACTCTTCTGGAATCAAACGTGATGTATCCGGATAGTTTCCGTCGAGCAGGCGCGAGAAGAACAACACATGTTTCATCTTGAACAAGATTTGTTGGTTCGTGATCGTGATATCCACATGACCATCCCCAAGCAGCTTCGATAATTCATTTAAGCTCTTCCCTGGAACGATGACGTTCTGGAACGAGATGTCCGTGTCTGTCTCGAACTGAGCACGACGGAGGGCAAGACGGTGGCTATCCGTCGAAACACACGTCAAGATACCTTTATCGGCTGAGAAGTTCACACCTGTGAGAACAGGGCGTGTTTCTTGAACAGCAACGGCAAAGCTCGTTTGGCGGATCATCGAACGTAAAAGATCAGCCGGTAAACGGAAACGTTGTCCCCCATCGACTTGTGGAAGACGTGGGAATTCATCTGGATCAAGACCGTTCAAATGGAATTCTGCTGTTCCCGACTGAATCCGTGTCATGAAGTTCGGTGAGACTTCGAGTGTGACTTCATCTTTTGGCATCTTTTTGACGATATCGCCGAAGAAGCGGGCATTCAAGACGACACTACCGGCACGGTGAACCGTGACGTATGACGTTCCATTCTCTTCTGCATAGATCGTCCGTTCAATCGAGATTTCTGTATCGCTTCCTGTCAGCGTCATTCCATCTCCATGAGCTTCGAGTTTGATCCCTGTCAGAATCGGAATCGTCGTGCGGGATGAGACCGCTTTGGCTACATCTTGTACTGCTTGAATTAAAGCTTCGCGTTGAATGGTGATATGCATATCGTCGTTAGACTCCTCTCGAAAATAATGGGCATGCGCCCATCATAACATAATAATATATTTTTTTAATAATAGTCTTAGGGGCTGTGGATAGTGTGGATAAGTCGGTGGATAACTTGATATAAAGCCAAAAACGGTGTGGATAAGTTGTGGATAACCACCCTACTTTATCCACATGTTTATCCACAGTTTCAGGAATGCTTCAATTCATGTTTGATTTGTTCGATGACTTTTCCTGTTTCACCATCTGATTTGATCAACATACTGATTTTTTCGTGGGCATGGATGACCGTCGTATGGTCGCGTCCCCCGAATTCTTCCCCGATCTTCGGTAAAGAGCTCTCTGTCATCTCACGCGAGAGATACATCGCGATTTGACGTGGGAAGGCAATCGATTTCGTCCGTTTCTTCGCTTTAAGGTCATCAAATGGTAAATTAAAGTGCTTACTGACCGACTCCTGGATGTCACGAATCGTGACTTTACGCGGTTCAGCGACTGGCATGATGTTATGCAGGGCTTCTGCGGCGACATTCGGATCGATCGGTCGCCCGACGAGATTCGCATAAGCGATGACACGGGTCAACGCCCCTTCGAGCTCGCGGATGTTCGTATCAATCTGACTCGCGATGTAGAGCATGACTTCGTTTGAGACATCAAGCTGCTCGGCATTCGCTTTTTTACGTAAAATCGCGATTCGCGTCTCGAGATCCGGTGGCGTGATATCTGTGATTAATCCCCACTCAAAACGTGACCGGAGACGATCTTCGAGCGTCGGAATCTCTTTTGGCGGCCGGTCGCTTGAGATGATGATTTGTTTTTGGTCGTTATGCAGCGCATTAAAGGTATGGAAAAACTCTTCTTGCGTCTGCTCTTTGCCCGCAAGAAACTGGATGTCATCAATTAAGAGAACATCGATGTTGCGGTATTTATTTCGAAACTCAACCGTCTTATTATCGCGGATGGAGTTAATGAAGTCATTTGTAAAGCGTTCAGAAGAGACATAGGCAATCCGTGTCCCGAGATTTTGATCTTGAACATACTGTCCGATGGCGTGCATCAGATGGGTTTTGCCAAGACCAACGCCACCGTAGATGAACAGCGGATTGTATGCTTTAGCAGGCGCTTCTGCAACAGCGAGTGAAGCGGCATGCGCAAAACGGTTCCCCGATCCGATGACGAATGTATCGAACGTATACTTCTCATTTAATTGCCCCAGTTCACTCATCGTCAGCTCGTCTGTTGGCTTACGCGTATTCGATGGACGCGATTTTGGAGCCGGTGTCGCTTCCGCCTGTTCCTCTTCTTGTCGATCAAGCATTTTTTTCGCTTGTCCCTCTTCAATGAACTGAATATCGAGTCGGCTTCCTGTCACTTCCTCAACCGTGTCTTCGAGTAAAGATAAGTACTGGCGCTCGAGCCATGTCACCGTAAATGCAGCCGGTGCTGAAACGAGTAATGTCGTTCCATTCAGCGTGACGCCTTCTGTGGATTTCAACCACATATCATAACTGGCTTTCGGTGTTCGTTCCTCTTCCTCGATCACAGATAAGACATTATGCCAAAGTTCGGCAGCGTTTTTCATAAATACCCCCCTTTTTTTATCAAGATAGAAAATTTTTGTACACAGGCTTATACACAGACAAAGTTAATGAAGAAACTCGACTTATCCCCATAACGTAAAAACTGTGGATAACGTTATCCACAGGCAGTTGAATCTGTGTATAAAGTTATCCACAGGGTGTGTATAACTTGTTTTGTCCTGAACAATCAGGATCATGTTATGCACAATTAGTGTATCAAAAGAAATGAGCTCTGGCAATGGTTGGAATGATTTATCCACAAGTAAATTAAACCGTCCACAGGTAGTTACCCACAAGCTGTGGATAGTGTGGATAAATTGTGGATAAGGAGTGGATAACTTTTCGAAAGAGGAAGCGTTGAAAAAGAGTTATTCACAAAATGCAAAAGAAGTCGAAAAAGGGAATCCCAAATCGAGGATTGACGTCGATTTTAAAAAATACTATTGTAGACGAAGTGAAGAGTTATCCACGGAAAGTGTGGATAATGTGGATAAGTCTGTGGATAGGTGGATAAGTCTATCATGCTGTTCTTTATGATCCAGTCGCATCCTATCGTGTAATAGAGTTTGCACAGTGGAATTCTATCGCCTGTTTTTGAAGGAACACTTCTTTAAACAGTGCGAGAAATCTTCCGAACTTTCATTGACAATGGCATAATCAGTTTATATAATGTACAAGACTGCCTTAAAGTAGAAAATAACAATTGGTTATAAAGATCTTTTAAAGGAGGTGCAGACGAATGAAACCAACTTTCAACCCAAACAACCGTAAGCGTAAAAAAGTTCACGGATTCCGTGCGCGTATGGCTACGAAGAGTGGCCGCCGTATCTTGGCTGCTCGCCGTCTTAAGGGCCGCAAAGCCTTGACTGTCTAATGCATTGATGCATCCATCACTTCGGGCATGATCCGAGGTGATTTTTTTTATGTTTTTTTAGTGTGTTCGTGCTTTTGTCACATGCGCCCTATCGCGTCGCATGTTTATTCTATGATATGATGAAAGACGACGAATTTTCGTAGTGTCAGGATGGAGTGTGAATAAGGTGAAGAAGGAATACCGCGTCAAGAAAGACAAGGAGTTCCAAGCGGTGTTTACTAAAGGAGCCTCTGTCGCAAATCGGCAATTTGTCGTGTATGCCTTGAAAAAGGAGCAACAGACTCACTTTCGGGTTGGTTTATCCGTCAGCAAGAAAATCGGGAATGCCGTCGTCCGGAATCAGGTGAAGCGGTATCTTCGGGAAGCATGCCAGCAGCATGAGGCCTCGATTGCCCCGAATTATGATTTGGTGATCATCGCGCGCAATCCGGCCGCTAAGATGACCGCGCAAGAAGTGGCTGACAGTCTCCGTCACGTCCTCAAACGTTCCGGTGTCTGGATGCGATCAAAAAAATGAATCGTAGCAATGCATCCTGTTGATTTGTACGGCGCTCCCTTTCCTTGCCTTACTATAGAAGAAGATGGCGTTCGACAAAGCGTAAACAATTTCTAGGAGGAATTATGAACAAGAGAACTAAGATTTGGTTAACTCTCGGACTCATGTCCGTGCTCGCGATCGTGTTATCCGGTTGTACACCTAGCACATACGGTACTGGTGAACCGATCACAGCAGACACAGAAGGTTTTTGGAAACATTACTTCGTTTGGCCGATGGCGTGGTTGATTCGTGAGATTTCACAGTTCTTTAGCGGTGATTACGGTATCGGAATCATCATCACGACACTTCTCGTTCGTCTTGTCATCCTTCCATTGATGATCAAACAAACGAAGAGTATGGGTGGGATGCAAGTCATCCAGCCTGAAATGATGAAGCTTCGTGAGAAATACAGCTCAAAAGACCAAGAGACGCAACAGAAATTGCAACAGGAAATGATGAAACTCTATCAAGAGCACAACGTCAACCCGCTTGCTGGCTGTTTGCCGATCTTGATCCAAATGCCGATTTTGATCGCATTCTACAACGCGATCATCTATACACCGGCTATTTTCCAACATACGTTCCTCTGGTTCGATCTTGGGAAACCGGATCCGTACTTCATCTTGCCAATCATGTCTGCGGTACTGACGTATCTGCAACAAAAGATTTCGATGGCAGGTCAAGAAGACAATCCACAAATGAAAATCATGCTCTATGTCTTCCCGATTATGATCTTCGTCATGGGGGTTACGCTCCCATCTGCCCTTTCGCTTTATTGGGTCGTCGGTTACATCTTCTCGATCATCGTCACGATCGTCATCATGAAGCCGATGCGTGAAAAGATTAAGTTGCAGACGGAAGCAACACTTGCAGCGAAACGCGACAAGGAAGCGGCGCAAGCAGCTCCGGCTCCTAAAAAATCGAAAAAGAAACGCTGATACGTGAAGAGCGACGCTTTGTTTTGACAGAGTGTCGCTCTTTTTCTTTTGCGTCATTTCGTGTATAGTTGTTTCGTTATACCCATTGCAACGATTAAGGATTGAACACGTATACAAAGACAGAAGAAAAACGAGGTGGAAGAACGGATGATGGAATTTGATACGATTGCTGCGATTTCGACGCCGATGGGAGAAGGGGCGATTGCGATCGTGCGCTTATCCGGTCCGGATGCAGTTGCTGTAGCCGACCGTGTCTATAAAGGATCTAACCGCTTGACGGAAGTACCGACCCATACGATTCATTACGGGAAATTGGTCGACCACGAGGCGGACCGTGTCGTTGATGAAGTAATGGTGAGTGTCATGCGCGCACCAAAGACGTTTACACGTGAAGATGTCATCGAATTGAATTGTCATGGAGGAGTCGTCGCGGTCAATCGTGTCCTCGAACTCATCCTCGCCCAACCGGAAGTCCGGTTGGCGGAGCCTGGTGAATTCACGAAACGTGCGTTCTTGAACGGACGAATCGATTTGTCACAGGCAGAAGCCGTCATGGATCTCATCCGGGCGAAGACGGACCGAGCGATGCATGTCGCGGTCAGTCAAATTGAAGGACGACTCTCGAAACTCGTCCAAGATTTACGACAACAACTGTTGCAGACGATCGCTGCGATCGAAGTCAACATTGATTATCCGGAATATGATGCAGAAGAGATGACGCAACAGATTGTCGAACGCGACGCGGGTGCCGTCCGTGCGATCCTTTCGGAGTTATTAACAACGGCACGGCAAGGGAAAATCTTGCGCGAAGGGTTATCCACAGCCATCATCGGTCGTCCGAACGTCGGCAAATCGTCATTGCTCAACACATTGGTGCAAGAAGCAAAGGCTATCGTCACGGATATTGCGGGAACGACACGCGATACGATCGAGGAATATGTCAACGTTCGTGGCGTACCGTTAAAGTTGATTGATACGGCAGGAATTCGGGAGACAGAGGACATCGTCGAACGAATGGGTGTCGAAAAGTCACGTCAGGCGTTAAAGACGGCCGATTTAATCTTACTCGTCTTAAACGGAAACGATGTCTTGACGGATGAGGACGTCTTGCTGTTTGAAGCGATCAAAGGAATGAATGCGATCATCATCGTCAACAAGAGTGACCTAGCACAACAGATTGATTTGGCGCGTGTCACGGAACTTGCCGATGGTCGACCAATCGTTACGACATCCTTGCTCGAAGAAGCAGGCGTCAACGATCTTGAAGCGGCGATTGCGAGTTTATTCTTTGAACAGGGTGTCGAGAGTCAGGATATGACATACGTCTCGAATGCCCGGCATATCCAGCTGATTAAACGGGCGAGTCAAATGATTGAAGATGCGCTCGGTGCAGCAGAAGCGGCGATGCCGATTGATATGGTACAGATTGATTTACGACGAGCGTGGGATACGCTTGGCGAGATCAATGGAGATACAGCACAGGATAGTTTATTGGATCAGTTGTTTTCGCAGTTCTGTCTCGGGAAATAATTCAAGACGACTGCGTGTGGAATAAGAAGGAGGAACCAGTACTATGGCTTATCAAGCAGGTGAATTCGACGTCATCGTCGTCGGAGCCGGACATGCCGGCATCGAAGCCTCTCTTGCTGCGGCACGAATGGGCTCGAAAACGGTCATGTTGACAATGAATCCCGATATGGTCGGATTCATGTATTGCAACCCGTCGATCGGTGGTCCTGCAAAAGGGATCGTCGTCCGGGAAATCGATGCGCTCGGTGGCGAAATGGCACGCGCGATCGATGCGACGTATATTCAAATGAAAATGTTGAACACGTCAAAAGGTCCAGCCGTGCGGGCGCTACGGGCACAGGCGGATAAATTCGAATACCAAAACCGAATGAAAAAAGCGCTCGAAGATGAGCCGAATCTGCTCTTGCGTCAAGCGCTCGTCGAACGGTTGTTGATCGATGACGAAGGACGTTGCGTTGGTGTCGTCACGAATACAGGGGCGGAATACCGAGCAAAAGCGGTTGTCATCACGACAGGAACGTTCATGCGCGGAAAAATCATCATCGGTGAATTGTCTTACGAGAGTGGTCCGAACAATCAGATGCCATCGATCAATCTATCGAAACATCTCGAGGAACTCGGATTTGAACTCGCACGCTTCAAGACAGGGACACCACCACGAATCGACGGGAAAACGATTGATTACTCGAAGACAGAAATCCAACCAGGTGACGAAGTAGCGCTTCCGTTTAGTCATGAAACGACACAAATGATCACGGAACAGATCCCATGCTGGTTGACGTATACGACGGAGTATACGCATCAATTGATCGATGCGAACCTGCACCGTTCCCCGATGTTCTCCGGAATGATCAAAGGAACGGGTCCACGTTATTGCCCATCGATCGAAGATAAGGTCGTCCGGTTCAACGATAAACCACGTCACCAAATCTTCCTTGAGCCAGAAGGTCGCGATACGGAAGAAGTCTACGTCCAAGGGTTATCAACAAGCTTGCCGGAAGACGTCCAACACGATATTCTCCGCTCGATTCCGGGTCTTGAGAATTCAGAAATGATGCGTCCCGGTTATGCGATCGAATACGATGCCGTCATTCCGACACAACTTTGGCCGACGCTTGAGACAAAACGTGTTCCTGGTTTATTCACAGCGGGTCAAATCAACGGGACAAGTGGTTATGAGGAAGCAGCAGGACAAGGGATCGTGGCAGGAATCAATGCCGGCCTACAAGTCCAAGGCAAGGAACCACTCATCTTGTCACGTTCACAAGGCTATATCGGTGTCATGATTGATGATCTCGTCACGAAAGGTACGAACGAACCGTACCGTCTCTTGACGTCACGTGCCGAGTACCGGTTGTTGCTCCGTCATGATAATGCGGATCTTCGTCTGTCGGAAATCGGACATGAACTCGGATTGATTTCGGAAGAACGTCAAGCGAAGTTACTCGACAAACAAGAGCAAATTCGTCTTGAGATGAAACGTCTTGAAAAGGTCGTCATCAAAGCGACACCAGACGTGAATGCACAGCTCGAAGCCATTGGTGCATCACCACTCAAGGAAGCGTTACATGCGATCACGTTACTGAAACGTCCGGAAATCACGTATGCGATGATTGCCCAAATGATACCACCGGAAACACCATTGTCTGCAGAAGCAGCAGAACAAGTCGAAATCCAAGTCAAATATGCCGGCTACATCGATAAACAACTCGATCAAGTCGAGAAAATGATGCGGATGGAGCAAAAACGGATTCCCGATCGTCTCGATTACGATGCGATCAGTGGATTAGCGATTGAAGCGAAACAAAAACTAAACCAAGTGCGTCCGCTCTCGATCGGACAAGCATCCCGGATCTCAGGGGTTAACCCTTCTGATATCTCGATCCTGCTTGTTTATATCGAACAAGGCCAATACGCATTGACTGCGGAGTGAACGAGATGAACCAACAGCAATTCGTAACAGCATTGGCAGCACAGGGACTTGAGGTCTCAGAACAGCAGTTGCATCAATTCAAGCGGTACTATGAACTACTCGTCGAGTGGAATGAAAAGATGAACCTGACGGCGATCACGGACGAAGAAGGTGTTTATCTCAAGCACTTCTATGACTCGATCACGGCAGCGTTCTACTTCGACTTCACGACAGTCGAGACCGTCTGTGACGTTGGAGCAGGTGCCGGATTCCCGAGTCTACCGATCAAAATCATGTTCCCGCACCTGAAAGTGACGATCATCGATTCGCTGAACAAACGAATCGGCTTCCTCAATCATTTGGCGACGGAACTCGGACTCGAAGGTGTCGCGTTCCATCATGGACGCGCCGAAGAGTTCGGGAAAAACAAACAATTCCGCGAACGGTTCGACGTCGTGACAGCACGTGCGGTCGCCCGGATGTCCGTTCTCGCGGAATATTGCCTACCGCTTGCGAAAGTCGGTGGACAATTCGTTGCCTTGAAGGCAGCGAAAGTCAGTGAAGAGCTCGAGGATGGTGCGATTGCCTTAAAAGTACTCGGTGGGAATTTACGGGAAAGTTTCCAGTTCCAATTGCCAGGCGAGGAAAGTGAGCGTAATATCGTTATTGTAGATAAAAAACGAACAACACCCGGGAAATATCCGCGTAAAGCGGGTACACCTGCGAAAGATCCATTAAGCTAAACACCGTTTCACGTGAAACGATGACTGATAAAGGTGAGGTGCGCCAACGTGAGAAATGCAATTGCCAAACTGCTCGGTAAACCTGCTACGATCGAGCTTGACCCACAAGAGACGGTTCAGGAATTACCATTGACAGAACTTGTCGCGAACCAGTTCCAGCCACGGACCGTGTTTGATGGAGAACGTATCGAGGAATTAGCCGCTACGATTGAGGAGCACGGTTTGCTCCAGCCGATCGTCGTTCGAAAACAAGGAACAGGATACGAAATCATTGCCGGAGAACGACGGTACCGGGCAGTGCGCTCGCTTGGCTGGGAAACGATTCCTGCTATCGTCAAAGAGATGACGGACGAGACGACTGCTTCCTTGGCATTGATTGAAAATCTGCAACGCGAGGATCTGACACCGATCGAGGAAGCGGAAGCTTACGAACGGCTGCTTGCGTTACAGGGAATTACGCAGGAAGTGTTAGCCCGTAAGCTTGGGCGTAGTCAGTCAACGATTGCCAACAAATTGCGTTTACTCCGATTGCCAACGGATGTCCGGGAGGCATTGAAGCAACGGACGATCACGGAACGTCACGCGCGTGCGTTACTGCCACTCAAGGATGAAGCGTTGCAGGTAACGGTACTCGCTGAAATTCTCGAACGGGAATGGAACGTCAAAGAGACGGAGCGCCGGGTCGAACGGTTGATGACACCACAACCACCGAAGAAAAAGCGTCATAAGAGTTTTGCTCGAGATACTCGAATTGCGTTGAATACCCTTCGCGATTCGGTTGATATGATCGAACAGACCGGACTGACGATCGAAAAAGAAGAAGTCGATTGTGAAGACTATGTAGAGGTGCGAATTCGCATCGTGAAGGCACGTCCGGAATAAGCGGTCGTGCCTTCCGCTACGTTTAGGAGAGAAGGCAAGTGAATGAATTACCTGTTCGGGCGATTCGCCCGAATCCGACTCAACCTCGGAAACGATTTAATGAAAAAGCATTAGAAGAACTGGCGCAATCGCTCGTCCGGCATGGGATGATCCAGCCGATCGTCGTTAGGCCACGTGATGGCTATTATGAGATCATCGCTGGTGAACGGCGTTATCAGGCGGCAAGCCGCGCAGGATTCGAACGTGTACCGGTTCTTGTGATCGAAGCGGACGAGACGCGCGTGATGGAACTCGCCTTGATCGAAAACATCCAACGGGCGGATTTATCGGCGATTGAAGAAGCGATGGCGTATGCGGAGATGATCGAGGAGTTCGGTATTACACAAGCAGAACTGGCGCAACGTGTCGGGAAAAGTCGTTCGCACATCACGAACAGTCTTCGGTTGTTGCAGTTGCCATTGCTCGTCCAACACGCTGTAATGGATGAACGATTGTCAATGGGACATGCACGGGCACTCCTTTCCCTGAAGCATCCGAAGAAGATTGAACAGATGGCGGAACGCGTCATGGCAGAGAACTGGAATGTCCGTCGTTTGGAGCAGGCCCTTCGGGAACGCAAGGAAGCAGTACGTCCGCAACAAGCGACAGCCGTTCAGTTCGTCGAAGAGTCGCTTCGCGAAAAATACGGCGCGACAGTGCGGATCAAACAGGGCAAACAAGCAGGAAAACTAGAAATCGATTTTACGGATGAAGATGATTTGAACCGGTTGCTTGACTTATTGTTGCCGGAAGAAGAGTAACGAAAAAGAAGCGATCCGGTCATGGAACGCTTCTTTTTTGTTAGATCGAGCGCGGCGTGAAGGAAATCGTCGTCCGGGTCGACTCAGCCGACAACTTCGTATCGAGCAGATGGAAACTGTTCGCGACGAGTTCAGCGAGTTCATAGACGAGATGTAACCGCGTATTTTGAAGAATCATCATTTCCATGAAACCACTGACGTTAACGACCGCCTTAATGTTGAAATCACCAACAGCAGGCAGTTCTTTTTGAACACCAGCGCCGGGAGCGAGTGGCCCTTCGGAGAAAAAGACATGACCGACACTTGAGAGCCGACCGAGACAGGCGTCGATCGCAATGACGAGTGGACGGTAATGGGTCGTTTGAATCGAGTGGATGGTTTCGGCGAGATTCAACGCGTGAACCGGTTTCGCGAGCGTTCCATAGACATGGAGATGAGCGGGTGCCTGCTTTTCAAGAAACGTTCCGACGAGAGGACCGAGTGAATCACCCGTCGAACGATCCGAACCGATACAGACAAGTACGATGGGACGTTTTTCCTGTACAGCGGAGACTTGTTCGAATAATTGTTCAGCTAAGCGTTCTTTCGCGAACGGTTCCGTATATTCTAAAAAGAAAGAATAGGGCTTTGGCTCGTGCGAATGAAAGCGGAAATTCATCGAAATCATCCTTTCTTCTCTTGATGTCGGTGTCGTGGTGGATTGGCAAGAGTGAAGGGGTCTTAGATGATTTTCCTTTCCCGGTTTTTTCGGAAATCTAACGTCGAAATAGGTTCTTTGGTTGAAACTCAACTAAAATCACGTATACTGTCGTAATAGAGAGAACAAGAAAGGATGGAGAGAATGGCTACCAATCAAGATGTACAAGAGTCCGTCGCCCAAGTCGATAAATTAATCAATCAAGTGATGGATGCGGACATGTGGATTCGTTTTGGGATGAAATTGCTGATTGCGCTCATCATCGTCGCAGCGTTCTATGTTTTAACGCGCGTTTTGACTGGGGCAGTCTCACGTCTCTTTACGATCAGGAAAATCAATGAGCAGGATTATCTCGCGCAGCGGCAGAATGAGACGTTATTGAAGCTACTTCAAAACGCGATCCGTTATGTGCTTGGAATCGTCATGTTGTTGACGGTGCTCAGTCAATTCGGTATCAACATCACCGGTCTCGTCGCCAGTGCCGGAATCGCCGGTCTTGCGATTTCGTTCGGTGCGAAGAACTTGGTGCAAGATATCATTACCGGAGCGTTCATCATCTTCGAACGCCAGTTTAAAGTCGGAGATTATGTACGGGTCGGTGTGATTGAAGGTGTCGTGACGGAACTCGGAATCCGGACGACGAAGCTCAAAGGACTCACTGGTGAGATTCACATCATTCCGAACGGGCAAATTTTACAAGTGACGAACTACTCGGTGGATAATAGTTTTGCGCTCGTCGACGTTCAAGTGTCCTATGACGAGGATCTCGAACGTGTGGAACAAGTCTTGCATGAGATTGCGGATCGTACGACGAAGAAGTACGCCGATATGTTCATCGAACCGATTCAGATGCTCGGCGTTCAGACGCTCGGACCGTCTGAAGTCGTCTATCGTTTGATGGCGGAAGTACCACCAATGCAACATTTCCAAGCCGGTCGTCTGATTCGCAAGGAACTGAAACAAGGATTAGAAGCAGAACACATCATGGTTCCGTATCCTCGGATGGTCATGATGAATTCAGAACAGAAGAATGGTGGACAGACCGATGACTCCCAAAACGTATCAGCTCCATGATTATGTTGAAATGAAAAAACAGCATCCATGTGGCACGAACCGATGGCAAATCATCCGGGTCGGGATGGATATCCGAATCAAGTGTCAAGGTTGCGGTGCCAGCATCTTGATGCCACGCCGTGATTTTGACAAACGGTTGAAAAAAGTCTTACCAGAATGATAGGAAGCGGATCGGATCCTTGTGGTCGGATCCGTTTTTTTTAGTTGTCTTGTGTAAGCGGAGCAGTTGTGTTCGTTTCGAGTATGATTAAAAAAGACGGTCGAGCTCCTTGCTTAAAAAAATTGAACTATCTATAATTGTGAAAGATGTGCTGACGTGGTGTAATCAATCTACCCACTGCGGCCGCTAGCACGGATTTCCTAGGAAATACCGAAAAGGAGGAATTCCAAGTGGGATTAACAGCAGGAATCGTTGGCTTACCAAACGTAGGAAAATCAACACTTTTTAACGCGATCACACAAGCAGGTGTCGAGGCAGCGAACTATCCGTTCGCAACAATCGACCCGAACGTCGGTGTCGTCGAAGTACCGGACGCACGTCTTCGGAAATTGACGGAACTCGTCAACCCGAAAAAGACGATCCCGACAGCATTCGAATTTACAGATATCGCAGGTATCGTAAAAGGAGCATCTAAAGGGGAAGGACTCGGTAATAAGTTCCTCGCGAACATCCGTGAGGTCGATGCGATTTGTCAGGTCGTACGTTGTTTCGTAGATGAGAACATCACACACGTTTCAGGAAAAGTTTCGCCGATCGATGATATCGAGACGATCAACCTCGAATTGATCCTTGCTGACCTCGAGCAGGTCGAAAAACGGATCCAGCGTGTCCAAAAACAAGTCAAGGCACGCGATAAGAGTGCTGCAGCGGAACTGGAGGCACTTGAAATCGTTCAAGCGTTGCTCGAAGACGAAAAACCAGCACGTCTCGCTGAATTGACAGACGATCAGGCGGCGCTCGTCAAACACTTCCAGTTGTTGACGATGAAACCGATGCTGTACGTTGCAAACGTTGGTGAAGATGAAGTGGCGGACGCAGATAACAACGAAAATGTCCGTCTCGTCCGTGAATTCGCAGAAAAAGAAGGTTCGGAAGTCATCGTCATCTGTGCCCGCATCGAAGAGGAAATCGCTGAACTCGAGCCAGAAGAGCGCCAAGAGTTCCTCGTCGATCTCGGAATCGAAGAATCAGGTCTTGATCAATTGATCCATGCGGCTTACAGCACGCTTGGTCTTGCGACCTACTTCACTGCAGGTGAAAAGGAAGTACGCGCTTGGACGTTCAAAAAAGGGATGAAAGCCCCACAATGTGCGGGTGTCATCCACTCGGACTTCGAACGCGGATTCATCCGTGCAGAAGTCGTCGCGTACGAAGATTTAGCAGCTGCAGGCAACATGGCGACCGTCAAGGAACAGGGACGTTACCGTTCAGAAGGTAAGGAATATGTCTTCCAAGACGGCGATGTCGTCACATTCCGCTTCAACGTCTAATCCAGAACGAATCGTTATTGCATAAAGCAAAATACTTTGGTAGTATTAACGAATGTGAGTAATGAATTATTGCTCCTTGCTCGAACATTCGAGCCGCCAGTCCAAGAGGAGGTGACAGATATGCGTAAATACGAAGTACTTTACATCATCCGTCCGGAACTTGATGAGGAAGCACGCAAAGCAACAGTGGAGCGTTTCAACAAAGTCCTCACTGATAACGGTGGTACAGTTGATAAAACAACTGAAATGGGTAAACGTCGTTTCGCTTACGAAATCAATGATATGCGTGAAGGGTTCTACGTTCTTCTTAACGTTTCTGCTGAACCAGCAGCTACAAAAGAACTTGACCGTCTCATGAAAATCAGTGACGATATCGTTCGCTTAATGATCACAAAAGACGAGAAATAAGCTGAAACAGGAGAGTGATTCTGATGATTAACCGCGTCGTTTTAGTCGGTCGGTTAACTCGTGACCCGGAAATGCGTTATACGCAGAGCGGGATTGCGGTAACGCGATTCACACTCGCATGTGACCGTCCTTTCACAGGGCAAGATGGGAAGCGAGAAGCTGATTTCATCGATTGCGTCGTCTGGCGCAAGCAGGCAGAGAACGTTGCTCAGTATTTGAAGAAGGGTAGTCTTGCTGGTGTAGAGGGTCGCCTCCAGATTAGCAGCTACGACGATAAAGAAGGGCAACGCCGTTATCGTGCGGAAGTCGTCGCTGATAGCGTCCGCTTCCTTGAATCACGCAACGCGAGCCGTTCTTCGGATAGTAGCGAAGGCTACGCTTCATCTACTGGTGGAAACGGGAATGCTGCAGGATGGGGTTCACAGCAACAGCAGAACAACTCTTCCTCGCCAGCACCCGCTTCATCGAATTCGGGCTTCGGCGCTGATCCGTTCAGCGGCGGTAGTTCGATCGACCTTTCAGACGACGATCTCCCGTTCTAAGGGAATCGTCCTGAAAAATCCAAGTTAAAAAGGAGGTTAATCACATGGCACGTCGTCCAGGTGGAAAACGTCGTCGTAAAGTATGTTACTTCACGTCGAACCACATCACTCATATCGATTATAAAGACGTAGAACTTCTCAAACGTTTCATTTCGGAACGCGGTAAGATTCTTCCACGTCGTGTGACTGGTACTTCAGCGAAATACCAACGTCCACTTACAATCGCAATCAAACGCGCACGTCAAATGGCTTTAATCCCATACGTGGCTGACTGATTTCGTAGCACCATCCTCATGCGTGAGGGTGGTGCTTTTTTTCGCTTCTCTTTCATCCCCTCCTGCTTTTCGGTTATAATAAACAAGTTACTAAAAATTTAAATGAACCCTATAAGCATATAAGGAGGACACGATGGAGTCAGGTCAACAAGTATCACCGGAACGGGAACGGCGCATCGTTCGTTTCATTCCGTATCTATTAATCGTCGGTCTGCTTCTCGTCGTCGCTGTACGTGAACCGATCATCTCCGCTGTCGGAGCCGTCGTGACTGCCCTCCTCTTCGGATTGCACTTATTCGAGGAACGTCGTGCACGCAGGGCATGGGAAACTTACGTCGCCAGTATCTCGATGCAGGTTGAGGAGACGGGGCAGGACGCGTTGACGAACATGCCAATCGGTATTTTATTATATGATGAGGAAACACTCGTCACATGGTTCAATGATCCGATGCGGGACATCTTTGATGATGTAGCAATGGGACAGACGCTCAATGAGCTTGATCCGCTGTTCATCGAGATGGTCGCGACGAATGAGGACCAGGCGACGCTTGAGATTGGGGATGCCGTCTATCGGGTGTTCTCAAATCATGAGAACCGGACGTTTTATCTGTTTGATATGACAGAAGAGGCACAAGTCGAGCAGCAGCTCGTCGACAACCAGACCGTCATCGGCGTCATCTATCTCGATAACTATGATGAGATGACACAAGGGATCGAGGATCAGTTGCGCAGTGAACTCAATAGCCGCGTCACACAGCTGTTGAATCACTGGGCGGCGGAACACGGCACGTACATCAAACGGACAGCGTCCGATCGGTATTTCATCGTCACGACAGAAGAGAATCTGCGGGTCCTCGAACGGTCGAAGTTCACGATTCTCGATACGGTCCGCGAAGAGACAAGCCAGCGTGGCGTTCAGTTGACGTTATCGATTGGAATTGGTTGCGGGAGCGATCCGATTCCGGTGCTTGGTCTGATGGCCCAGTCGAGTCTTGATCTCGCATTAGGACGGGGAGGCGACCAAGTCGTCATCAAACGAGATGGAAAAGTCCGCTTTTATGGTGGCAAGACGAACCCGACGGAAAAACGGACACGGGTCCGGGCACGCGTCATCGCGAACTCACTACGGGATCTGATGCAGGAATCGAGCCGTGTCCTGATCATGGGACACAAGAATCCCGACATGGATGCACTTGGTGCATCGATCGGGATTCTGAAACTGGCTGAGATGAACGATAAGGAGGCGCATATCGTTCTACCACCGGAAGAAATCGGCCGTGGTATTCGCCGGATGATGGATGAGATTGTACAGGTACCGCAACTCGAGACGCGTTTCGTCAATGCATTTCAAGCCGATCAATTGATCGACGATCAGACGTTACTCGTCGTCGTTGATACACACAAACCGTCGCTCGTCGTCGTGCCGACATTACTGGATCGGTTTGATGAGAACATGGTCGTGATCGATCATCACCGCCGAGGTGAGGATTTCATCGAAGATGCGGTTCTCGTCTATCTCGAGCCTTACGCATCATCGACATCAGAACTCGTGACGGAGCTGATCGAGTACCAGCCGACGAATCAAAAGCTATCGATGCTTGAAGCGACGGCGTTACTTGCCGGCATCATCGTCGATACGAAAGGATTTGCCCTGCGGACCGGCTCGCGGACGTTCGATGCCGCTTCCTACTTGCGTTCGCAAGGGGCTGATACGGTGCTCGTGCAAGAGTTCCTCAGTCAGGATCTTGAGACGTATGTCGAGCAGTCGCATATTCTCGAGCGTTCGGAAGTTTATACGCAAGGAATGGCGATTGCGACCGCGGAGCCGGGCGTCATTCACGATCAAGTCTTGATTGCTCAAGCGGCGGATCAACTGTTATCGTTACAAGGCATCCGTGCTGCGTTCGTCATCGCCGAACTCCAGGATGGACGAACGGCGATCAGTGCCCGTTCTCTAGGCGAGGTCAACGTCCAGCTGATCATGGAGACGCTTGGCGGCGGGGGACACTTGACGAACGCGGCGACGCAAATGTCGGAGTCAGTCGTCACGGTGGCGGATGCGTTACGTAAAGCAATCGATCAATATCTAGAAGATGAGACAAAAGGAGAGGAATCAGAATGAAGGTTATTTTCTTACAAGATGTAAAAGGACAAGGAAAAGCAGGGGACGTCAAAGACGTCGCTGATGCTTATGCAAATAACGTACTCTTCAAGAAAAAGTTGGCGCGTCCTGCGACGACTGGAAACTTGAAACAACATGAAGCACATGAACGCAAAGCAGCGGAAGAAGCGAAGCAGAACTTGCTTGACGCCCAAGCGTTAAAAGAAAAAATCGAAAAAGAGACGATCGTCGTCTCGACGAAAGCCGGTGAAGGCGGTCGTGTCTTCGGTTCCGTTACAAGCAAACAGATCGCTGAAGCACTCAAGAGCATGGGCTACAAGATCGATAAACGCAAAATCGAGCTCGAGCACCCGATCAAGGCACTCGGCTTTACGAAGGTCCCATTGAAGTTACACAACGAAGTGACAGCGACGCTGAACGTTCAGGTCAAAGAGGCGTGAGTAGAAAAGGGGAACGGTGATGAGTGAAGTCATGCAAAATATGCCTCCCCAAAGTATCGAGGCAGAACAAGCCGTCCTAGGGGCGATCATGATTGATGCCGATCGTCTGATCAGTGCATCGGAACGTTTACTACCGCAGGACTTCTACCGGGCCTCGCACCAACGGATCTTTGAAGCGATGCTCGTACTGTCCGACCGAGGCGAAGCAATCGACCTCGTCACGGTGACAGCCGAACTCAGTACACTTGGGATCCTAGATGAGATCGGTGGTCTACCGTATCTGGCGGAACTCGCAGAAGGCGTACCGACGGCAGCAAACATCAATTACTACGTCAACGTCGTCGATCAGAAGTCGACCCTCCGGCGTCTCATCCGGACGGCAGGCGAGATCGTCACGGACGGATACGAACGGCAAAATGAAGTCGATGTCCTGCTGAATGAGGCAGAGCGGAAGATTCTCGAAGTATCGCAAGGAAAAGGAAGCGCGAGCTTCATTCCGATCTCGGACGTCTTGACGAGTGCCTATGCGACGATTGATAAATTGCATAAGCAAAGCGGCGAGACGACGGGGATTCCGACCGGCTTCCAGGATCTCGATAAGATGACGGCCGGGTTCCAGCGCAACGATTTAATCATCGTCGCAGCACGTCCGTCGGTCGGGAAGACGGCCTTTGCCTTGAACATCTCGCAAAACGTCGCAACACGCGCTGACGAGAACGTCGCCATCTTTAGTCTTGAGATGGGTGCTGAGCAGCTCGTCATGCGGATGCTCTGTGCCGAAGGAAACGTCGACGCCCAGCGTCTCCGGACCGGTCAACTCGAAGAAGAGGACTGGGGCAAGTTATCGCTTGCGATGAGTAATCTCTCTCAAGCTGGTATCTACATCGACGATACACCCGGTATTCGGGTCAACGACATCCGGGCAAAATGCCGTCGGTTGAAGCAGGAGCATGGGCTTGGGATGATCATGATCGATTACCTGCAGCTGATTCAAGGGAATGGTCGCTCAAGCGACAACCGTCAACAAGAGGTCTCGGAAATTTCCCGTTCCTTAAAATCGCTCGCGCGGGAACTCGAAGTTCCCGTCATTGCCTTATCACAGCTCTCCCGTGGGGTTGAGAGCCGTCAAGATAAGCGACCGATGATGTCGGATATCCGGGAATCGGGAGCGATTGAGCAAGATGCCGATATCGTCGCCTTCTTGTATCGTGACGATTACTACAATAAAGAAACGGAAGATGCGAATACGATTGAGATCATCATCGCCAAACAGCGGAATGGTCCAACCGGTACCGTCAAACTCGCCTTCCGAAAAGAATTCAACAAGTTCGTGGATCTCGAGCCAAGTAACTCGTACGCGCCACCAGCTTAATCCAAGCTACGTCTTGTCTGCGATCAATCGGAGACAAAACGTAGCTTTTTTTATTTTCACCTAAAGATTCTCAGTTTATTCATCAAAAACGATAATTAAACGAACGAAAGAGAATTGTAACAATTAATTGTTCGGCATTTGGTTGACTTCTTTTTTTTATCGCGTTACACTTAGTCGTGGTTTTGAATCGTACGTGGAGGTGGATGATAAGATGTCATCAGTAGTAGTAGTCGGAACACAGTGGGGCGACGAAGGAAAAGGGAAAATCACCGATTTTCTTTCAAAACAAGCTGACGTCGTGGCACGTTATCAAGGTGGAGACAACGCAGGACATACGATCGTATTCAATAACGAGACGTACAAATTGCACTTGATCCCATCAGGTATTTTTTACTCGGATAAGAAATGTGTCATCGGGAACGGTCTCGTCGTTAACCCGAAATCACTCGTCAAGGAATTGAAGTATCTACACGATCGTGGTGTCTCAACGGATAACTTGTTAATTTCGAATCGGGCGCATGTCATCTTGCCGTATCATCAGCTGCAGGATCAGTTAGAAGAAGAAGCAAAGGGCGACGCTAAAGTCGGAACGACGCTCAAAGGAATCGGACCGTGTTACATGGATAAAGCCGCACGAATCGGTATCCGGATGGCAGACTTACTCGACAAAGAAACGTTCGCTGAGAAGTTGAAGATCGTTCTCGATCAAAAGAACCGCATGTTCACGAAGATGTATGACGCTGAACCAATCGCGTTCGACGATATCTTCGAAGAGTACAACGCATATGGACAAGAGTTCGCGAAATACGTCTGCGATACATCCGTCGTCGTCAACGATAGCCTCGACCACGGCGAAAAAGTGTTGTTCGAAGGCGCACAAGGTGTCTTACTCGACCTTGACCACGGCACGTACCCGTTCGTCACATCATCGAACGCATCAGCTGGCGGTGTCGCATCAGGTGTCGGTGTCGGTCCAGCCCGGATCGACCACGTCGTCGGTGTTTGTAAAGCGTACACGTCACGTGTCGGTGATGGTCCGTTCCCAACGGAATTGTTTGACGATATCGGTCATCAAATCCGTGAAGTCGGTCGTGAATACGGTACGACAACAGGACGTCCACGTCGTGTCGGTTGGTTCGACTCTGTCGTCGTTCGTCACTCGCGCCGTACAAGTGGTTTGACGGATCTTTCGCTCAACTCGATTGATGTTTTGACAGGACTTGACACGTTGAAGATCTGTACATCGTACGAATTCAACGGAAAACAGATCGATGAGTACCCAGCAAGCTTCCGTGATCTTGAAGCATGTGTTCCAGTTTACGAAGAACTGCCGGGCTGGAAAGAGGACATCACAGGTGTCCGTCGCTTTGAAGATCTACCATTGAACGCACAGAACTACGTCAAGCGGATT
Organism: Exiguobacterium sp. TDN 0502; assembly: GCF_050846835.1. NCBI lineage: Bacteria > Bacillati > Bacillota > Bacilli > Caryophanales > Exiguobacterium > Exiguobacterium sp. TDN 0502. The sequence continues at coordinate 28,397 of NZ_JBOZGJ010000013.1, forward strand.
GCAGATCTGACAGGGATTTCACTCGTCACATTCTCGGTCGGACCAGGTCGTGAACAGACAGTCGTCTTACGTGACCTTTACGAAGAAGCATAAGTCTCAAAAGGACTGACTTAAAAAAGAATGACGCGTCTTTTCACGCCCTTTCCTCAGGCGAGACACAAGCCAGTTTTCCTGCTTCATTTAAGCAGGAAAGCGGGTCTTGTTTGTCTCTGACAGCGCATCAATGCGCTTTTCCTGTAGGAGTGGCGTGTGACGCGTCATTCTTTTTGTTACGGAATAGGGGTGGCAGATCATCATTCTGACATCCCTATCTTTGTCGAGACTGACTTTTGAGTCGGCACCGTTTTTGGTGCGAAATGGTTCACAAACGGAAGCAAAAACAGGTATACTGAATACAGTGTTTCACGTGGAACCTGTTCCGCAAGACGATGAACAGCAGAAGGAGTGGCGTCGGGAGTTTCCGTCGCCACCTTTCTATATGCCGAAAAAACAGGTAAAATAGATTGAATAGAAATTTTTTAAGGGGGCACACCCAGTGACGGAACGTAAAATTCTAGTCGTCGATGACGAGTTACCGATTGCAGATATACTCAAGTTTAAATTAGAAAAAGAAGGCTACCAGGTCGCGATCGCAAACGACGGCGTGGAGGCATTAGAAAAATTCGAGGAGTTCAAACCGGATTTGATGTTACTCGACATCATGCTTCCGCTAATGGACGGGATGGAAGTCTGCCGGGAAGTCCGGAAGACGTCAAAGATTCCGATCATCATGTTGACAGCAAAGGATTCGGAGATTGATACGGTGCTCGGGCTTGAGCTTGGCGCGAACGATTACGTAACGAAGCCATTCAGCTCACGTGAATTACTTGCCCGTGTCAAAGTCCACCTGCGGAACACGAGCCCGGAAGCAGCACCGCAACCGGCTGGTCCAGGTCCACTCAAAGTGGGAGAACTGTATATCGATACGAATTCACATACCGTGACACGCAAGGATCAGAAGATCGAGTTGACGCAACGTGAGTTCGAATTGTTGCACTATCTTGCGAAAAACATTGGTCAAGTCATGACACGCGAGCATTTGTTGCAAACAGTCTGGGGCTATGACTACTTCGGTGACGTCCGGACGGTCGACGTAACAGTACGTCGTCTCCGTGAGAAAGTCGAAGACAATCCGAGTACGCCGGTCTATATCATGACGCGTCGTGGTGTCGGCTACTATCTCCAAGACGGGGAGAATGAATAACGATGTTAAAAGGAACGAACTTCTTTAAATCCATCCAGTGGAAACTCGTCGTCATCTATGCCCTATTGATTTTAGTGGCGATGCAGGTCATTGGGGTCTATTTCGTTCGTTCCCTTGAAAAGCAGTACATTACGAACTTCTCGAAGTCGGTCGAGGACCGGGCAGGCCTTGTCGCCTATAACGTCGGGAAGGAATTCGATAAAACAGGCGATGATGAAGCCTCCAAGCGGCAGTTGTCCCAATCACTAGGACAACTGCTGTCTGAGTTTAGTAATGGCTCCACCTCAAGGAACGACATCCTCGAAGTCCAAATCATCGACCAGGACTCGATCATCCAGGCGACATCGGATAACGAGAACCAGTCGGCGGTCGGACAACGGGCGACGAATTCACTGATTAAAAAAGCGCAGGCGACGAGTTCGACCCGGACGGATACGGTGCTCGATCCGGAAACGGAAGATAAGATCCGTATCTTCGCCGTACCGGTCACTTCAGAGCGGGACGGTGTGACGACCGGGATGATCTATGTCCGGGCTTCGATGGAGTCGATCTACTCGCAGATGCAACAGGTCACACGGATTCTCGCGACCGGAACGGTCATCGCCCTCGTCATTACATCGATTCTCGGGGTGTTGCTGTCGCGGACGATCACTCGTCCGATTTCCGATATGCGGCGCCAGGCAATCGAAATGCGACGCGGGAACTTCTCGCGGAAGGTTAAGGTCTATTCGGACGATGAAATCGGGCAACTCGCCCGTTCCTTTAATGAATTGACGGATGAATTGCTTGAGGCGAACGCGACGACGGAAGCCGAACGGCGGAAGTTGACGAGTGTCCTTGAGAACATGACCGACGGCGTCATCGCAACCGACCGGACGCTGCGCGTCATCCTGATGAACGATCAGGCGAAGGACATCGTCGGTGCCGATGAAGCAAGTGTCGTCGGCACGAACTTGAAGGACTTACTGGCACTCGGCGACGACTTCATGATTCCGGAAGACGGAACGATGCCACCGCGTCTGCTTGATTTCAGTAGTGAGGACGAACTGTTCCTCGTGCGGGCATTTTTCTCGCCCGTCAAGAAACACAGTGGTCCGATCACCGGGATGATCGTCGTCTTGCATGACGTCACGGAACAGGAGCAGGTCGAACAGGATCGACGTGAATTCGTCGCGAACGTCAGTCACGAGCTCCGGACACCGCTGACGACGATGCGCAGCTACCTTGAAGCCTTGGCAGAAGGGGCGTATCAGGATGAGGAACTCGCACCGCGTTTCCTTGAGACGACACAAAACGAGACGGAGCGGATGATCCGCCTCGTCACCGATCTCTTACAGCTGTCGAAGATGGACAGCAAGGAATATAAGATGAACAAAGTCCGCTTCGATTACATCCAGTTCTTAAATGAGATTCTCGATCGCCACGACATGACGAAGCCGGAACGGATTCGTTTCCGGCGTAAGATCATGAAGCGGAAAGTTTATATCCGCGGGGATCAGGATAAATTGATCCAGGTCGCAGATAACATCCTGACGAACGCGATCAAGTACTCACCGGAAGGCGGAACGATCACCGTCCGGACGATGCTGCGGGCGAAACGGATCGTCATCAGCATCAAGGATGAAGGGGTCGGGATCCCGAAAGCGAATCTCCAAAAAATCTTCGAACGCTTCTACCGTGTCGATAAAGCCCGTGCCCGTAAAATCGGCGGGACCGGTCTTGGTCTGTCGATCGCAAAAGACGTCGTTTCCGCACACGGTGGCGACATCTGGGCAGAAAGCGAATGGGGGCGTGGCACGACGATTTACTTCACGCTTCCGTATGAGGTGATCGAAGAGGTGGATGCCGGATGAAGAAACAACACTGGAGTTCGCTGTTACTCGTCCTGCTCGTCGCCGGTTCGATCGCCCAGACAGCGATGCTCTGGACCTATCATCCAAGCAGTGAATCGATCGAGCAGGAGCAGGTCTCGTTCAATGAGATTGATGCCTCAAAAACGATTGAAAGCAATCAGCTGATCAATCCAGAATTGCTCGTCTACACGGATCAGGAAGGGGCGTATCAGACGCAAATCATCGGACGGACCTTCCTCAACCGGATCGGGGCATCGTTTAATATCGGTGTGCTTGTCCTGACGGATAAGGCGAATAACATCCCGATCGGGAATCGAAGTGTCGAGATGATTTTCCCGACACCGATCAGTGCGACGATCCTTGAGGAATTACTCGGAGAAAAGCAGATCGCCTTCTCGGAACCGATCAAACGGCTCTATCTGCTCGATTATGACGGACCGATCCTGCGTCTCGAGTCAGCGACAGGACGCCTGAAGGACTTCAAGCTCGTCGGCGATGAGACGGTTCTGAAGCGACTGTTCGCACACGATAAGAAAAAACCGATGACCCGCGTCGAGCTCAGCGGTGGCGATTATACGTATGTCGCGACCGGAACGACACGGCTCGAGCAAATCTTCGTCTATGATGAAGTCAACGAAGCGCCAAAACCGCTCGACCGGATCCGCAGCGCCTTTTTCGCCGAGAATTCGAACGTCCAGCAAATCAAGAGCCGGGACGATCTCGATGTTTTGACGGACGGCGTCAGCGTTTCGACATACGACCGTAACTACAATGCCTACCGTTTCAATACGTTATCGCCGAACACCCAAAGTGCGACCGTTGATTACAGCACGCTCGTCAGCTACGTCAACATCCATGGGGGCTGGCTTGATCAAGTCACCCAGCGGAGTGGTTTCCGGTATTACTTTGACCAAATGAGTAAAAAAGGAGAACGGCAGACGGCAACGTTCCGGTTGTACTTGAACCGCTATCCGATTTTCGGGGAAAGCGGTCCACTCCTTGAGCAGACGAAGTTTGATCTCGCAACACTCAAGATCATGTATGAGGAAAATCAGATCCGTTCGATGAGCCGCAGCATGCTGCGTGCGAAACGAAAGCTGATTCTGAGGGAAGAGACGGTGCCAGCCGTTGAGACGGTCCTCGAACGCTTGAAGGATGCGAAACTGTTGACGGAAATCAGCGGCATCCGGATCGGATACGAGATGACGTATAAAATCTCAACGAGTCGTTATGCCGTCTTTGAACCGACATGGTTCGTAAAAATCGATGGTGTTTGGCAATCGATCAATCAAGCTGTCAGGAATGAGGGGTGAGGAGGAATGGACTGGAGTAAAGCGAAGACGTTATTGATGCTGACCTTTTTGATCCTGAACGTCTACCTCGCCATTCAATTGATGGACCGGATGGTCGAGCCGCGGATCGTCGCAACGAGTGCGACCGGTAAGACGATTTTGAAGGATCGTCAAATCGATGAGAAGAAACTGCAACCGATCACGCGGGATATTGGTTATTTGACGGCAGAAGTCGATACCCGTACACTGGAACCACTTGCGAGTTCACCGATTCGGGATGCGGTCGCCTCGGTCAAAAATGATGTCGAGTGGTCGGTTCGTTTGACGAAACCACAACGTCTCGAGCCGAAGACGATGCGGGATTCTGCGACCTCGTTCGTTCAGGCATCGGTCCGCTATGGTGCGGAATATACATTTTGGAAGTATGATAATAAGTATCAGGAGATGACCTTCGTTCAGACGTACAAAGGACAACCGCTCTATTCGACACCGCAGCAATCGCGTGAGGATGATGCGATGATCGGACCGTCTTTGCTCGTCTTGCAGCTTAACGATGCGAAGGAAATCGTCAGCTACAAGCAACGCCACTTGAACAAAGTCGTCCGTCAAGCACAGGACGTGACGTTGTTGTCGGCAAGTGAAGCGATCGTCCAGTTGTCGGAGCAAGGCTTATTTCCGGTATCGAAGCGGTTGACGAGTCACAAGCTCGGGTATTTCTGTCTCGTCACGGAAGGAACGGAATCCGTCCAAATCCTGCCGCCGACGTGGCAAATCGAGCTCGACAATGAAGAAGTCTACTTCGTCAATGCGATTGACGGCGGTGTCCAGACCGTCGAACGATTGGATACAGTCTCAGAGAAATGAGGAATGCACGATGAGCCTACACTACAGCGTCATGGCCAGTGGCTCGACGGGGAACGCCCTCTATATCGAAAGTGAACAGACCCGGCTGCTCGTCGACGCGGGACTGACCGGTAAGGCGATGCTCGCCTTGTTCGACCAGATCGACCGGTCGCCACATGGCATCGATGGTCTGTTCGTCACCCATGAGCACTCCGACCATATCAAAGGCGTCGGCATCATGGCACGGAAGTACAACATCCCGCTCTATGCGAATGAAAAGACATGGGCGGCGATGGAAGCGAAAATCGGCAAGATTGATCCGGCATTGAAGTTCCTTTGGGAAGTCGGAGAGGTCAAGCAGTTCGGTGACATCGAAGTCGAATCGTTCAACGTCAGTCACGATGCGGCGGATCCGATGTTCTTCCAGTTCGCCCATGAAGGAAAACGGTTGGCACATATCACGGATACGGGATACGTCTCGGACCGGATGAAAGGTGTCATTCGCGGCGCCGATGCCTATATCTTCGAAGCGAACCACGACATCGGGATGCTCCAGATGGGACATTACCCTTGGAGCGTCAAGCGCCGGATCCTCGGCGATTACGGACACGTCTCGAACGAGGACGCCGCGATCGCGATGAGCGAGGTCCTGGACGACCGGACGAAACGGATCCACATGGCCCACCTAAGCAAGGACAACAACATGAAGGAACTCGCCCGGATGAGCGTCTCCCAGACGCTTGCGAGCCGTGACGTTGATTTGAGTAAGATTCAGCTCCTCGACACGGATCCGGTCATCCCGACGCCGCTCCTGAAGCTCTGATTATGGGAAATTACTGAATATGCTCAAAAGACCCCCACATTTGGCTCATTTGCCACGTGATGGGGGTATACTTGTGTAAAGAGAGCCATAAAGGAGGCGTATGTCGATGGATCGACCAGAAGAACCACGGAACGAATCCGAACAACACAAACCATCTTCCGATGAGAGCGGCTTCCCGCCCCGTCAGCCGGCAACGAGCGAACCGGTCAGCCCTTATCGTGAACCATATGAAGAACAACCGGAATCCCCGCGTCGTCGCGGTGCCGGAAAAGCCTTTTTCGTCGGTCTGATCGGCGGAATCGTTGGTGCCTTGCTGATTGCCCTCGTCGCGTGGCCGTTCGTCCGCGATGAGATGACGAGTCCGACTCCGATTTCATCAACAACAGCGGAACAGACCGCGACACAGACGACAGAGGATGAAGCCGATATCGTCGGCGCGGTCAGTAAGACGAAGGAAGCCGTCGTGAGCGTAACGAACCTGCAGAGCTCGTTCCGGGGAACCGATCAGGAAACGGGTGCCGGGTCCGGCGTCATCTATAAAAAAGACGGGAATAAAGCCTACGTCGTCACGAACTACCACGTCGTTGAAGGCGCAAGCCGCTTGTCTGTCACGTTATCCGACGGAACGGCACTCGAGGCAAAAGTTCTCGGCGAAGATCCGACGTACGATTTAGCGGTCCTGTCGATTGATTCATCGAAAGTGACACAAGTCGCAAAACTGGGGGATTCGGATACGTTACGTGCCGGTGAAACGGTGCTTGCGATCGGAAATCCGCTCGGAATCTTTGCGAACTCGGTCACACGCGGTGTCATCAGTGCGCAGGAACGAACGGTTCCAGTCGATACGAATAAGGATGGACAGCAAGACTTCAACACGGAAGTCATTCAAACGGATGCCGCGATCAACCCGGGGAACTCCGGTGGAGCGCTCATCAACACAGCTGGTCAATTGATCGGAATCAACTCGATGAAGATTGCAGAAGCGAGCGTCGAAGGCGTCGGATTTGCGATTCCGATCAACGAAGCGTTACCAATCATGCGTGATCTCGAGCAAAATGGTGAAGTCGTTCGTCCACAGCTCGGGATTCAGATCCGTGACGTGCAGGAATTTCCAAGCGGATACCGCGAAGATCGTCTGAAATTGCCGAATGATGTCACGAAAGGAATCGTCGTCGTCGGTTTAACCCGTAATAGCGGAGCCGAAAAAGCAGGTATGAAAGCAAACGATGTCATCGTTGAGATCAACGGCAAAGCAATTGCATCGTTCGCTGATTTGAAAAGCGTACTCTACCGGGATGCAAAAGTTGGTGAAACGGTCAAAGTCACGTTCTACCGGGGCGGTGAAAAGCAGACAGCAGATGTGAAGTTGTCCGCCCAGTCTCCGACCGTCCAGTAAGGCATCATCTCAAAACCATCCACAGGTCCGACCTGTGGATGGTTTTTTTGAGTGAGGAAACCTACGGCTTTTCAGGTCAGGAAGGTCGATATTTGTTATACTGGAAGCGGATAAATGTGGATAAGTGAAAGGAGGAGACAACCTGTGGATAAGTACGTCTGTTTAGAACATGTCGAGCTCGCACTTGACGAAATCGTAGATGAAACAGAACAATACCCGATTCTCAATCAGCTAAATCCAGAAAAAAACATCACCTGTGAATACTGCGAGGCACCGGCAACATATCTTGTGTCAAGCAAAAAATAAATATCAACATGTGGATTTGTGGATAACTCTGTGGATAACTCCTGAATTTTCTGTCAGAAAGCGAGAAAAAAGATGCAAATTACCATTATTACGGTCGGAAAGCTAAAAGAGAAGTATTTGAAGCAAGGCATCGCCGAATATACGAAACGTCTCGGCGCCTACTGTTCGATCCAAGAAATCGAGGTCGCGGACGAAAAGGCACCGGAGCAGTTGAGTGAAGCGGAGATGGGGCAAGTGAAGAAAAAAGAGGGCGAACGGATTTTAGCGAAGATCGGACCGGATGTTCACGTCCTCGCACTTGCTATCGAAGGAAAACAACGGACGAGCGAACAGTTTGCAAAAGAACTCGATCAACTCGCGACATACGGCAAGAGTAAAATTGCCTTCGTCATTGGTGGCTCGCTCGGTCTCGCACCAGAAGTGATGCAGCGTGCGAATGATACAATCTCGTTTTCCAAGATGACATTCCCGCATCAATTGATGAAGATGATTCTCTGTGAACAGATTTATCGGGCGTACCGGATTAATCGGAATGAGCCGTATCATAAGTAAACGTATAAATATCATTCTGAAGTGTCAAAGCACATCCTACATGTCTTTGACGCTTTTTTCTATAAGTTAACGTTTCAATTAATCAAAAGGACATGAAAATTATGGAGGTGGAGAACAGATAGGAGTTTGGGGAGTAGCGATATTGTCTGATGACATAGCAGAAGATATTAGTTTTAGATATAAGGATTTATTAGGCGACAACTTTACGAATGAAGAAGCAACGAAAGTTGTTATTGAAGAATATCTGGATGAGATAGACGATGAAAAGATTACAGCTTTTTGGTTATCTTTTGCCTTAATACAATGGAAATTAGAAAGACTTCAAGATCAAGTGAAAAGTGAGGCATTACATATCATTGAGAGTGGTGTTGACCTTAATCGTTGGGAAGAAGATCCTAAATTGAAAAAAAAACGCAAGCAGATGGAGAGTTATTATTTGATAAAGTAGCTGTTTATCCTGCAGGAAAAAGAGATGATTCAGCCAAACGTATAAAAGTGATAGCAGAAAATGTATCGATAAAATTAGAGACGGGAACTCCGTATACTTTATTAACGTGGAAAGACTTAAATGAACACTTAACTTGGAATCGTTATGTAGATTAAATATTAGAAATGAATGGAGGACATAATGATTATTCATGTCATTGAAGAAACACGTTGTCAGATTAAAGCCTTTTTGACTGAGCACTGGGGCAGTTCGCAAATGGTAACGTCGACAGGTGTTCATGATTGTAGTCTGTTGGATGGATTTTATGTCACGAACGATGATCATGAAATCATGGGACTGATCACCTATTATATTACTTCACAGACATGCGAAATCATTTCACTGGATAGTCTTGAAGAAGGCAAAGGAATCGGTTCACGGTTGATGCAAGCGGTAGAAGAAAGAGCAGCACAGCAACAATGTAAGTTGCTGACACTTTTTACGACGAATGATAATGAGCATGCAATGCGTTTCTATCAACATCGGGAATATACAATATCGAAAGTGATTCCGAATGCCGTGGAACTTGCACGCAAAATAAAACCGGAAATCCCGTTGTACAACGAAAAGGGAGTTCCGATTAAAGACGAAATCGTTTTGATCAAACATCTATAAGTTACTCATTCACTGTTGATGTTAGAACTTGTAAGTAGTCCGTTTCATTCTTGAACTGTTCATTCACGATCAAATCCGGTGAAATCAAATAGGTTCCGGCATATTCACCGTGCGTAATCTTAAAGTAGCATGTCTTAGGTGCGAGTAGACTTTTCGATTGATGAATCTGCTCTCGTGATAGTGGCGTCCAACCTGATTGATCTTGTGAATTAGCAAAAGAGACAACAATCGATTGATCCGCTTGAATCAATACCACGAGGTCTTTTTCTTGTAAACGCAATGGATTGACGTGAGCAAGGATTGGGTTGGCAGACTTGGCGATAAACCCGCCAATCATATCGTGTGACTGCTGTTCATTTATGAATTGTTGAATCATAATTATCCTCCTGACTGGATCTATGGATTATTCCGACTTTTCTTTCGTGATGATACCGATACCACAACCAAACAGCATGATGATGCCCGTAACGAGTAATGCAGGCACGTGACTCTCTAATGTCATGTAAAGACCTGCACCGCTTAAGATGACGCCAGTTGGAATCAAAACGTTTCGCATGAGCTATACCTCCCTAAACGGATAATGACGTTGTTTTCACTATACCGGATAGAACGTCAGATAAAACGCATGATTTAGTAAATAATGCCAATCAGATTTTGAATATGCAAAACGAAGAACAGACGCTGTTTATTACTTGGACAACGTCTGTTTTTATTTTGTTTGCTTGAGTACGTTGACGATCATCTGATGAATGACGTCATGACTTAATAATCGCTTAATAACGCATACACGTATAGGCAACCATTTCTATCGGATTTTAGTGTGCAATTGAAGAAACAGGATAGCATAAAGCAGTCCGGATACGCTTTTAAAAATCCTGAGATACTTCTTATTGATATTTAAAAATAAAAGATATTACGGATAACTAACTTTTTGCATCTAATAATAAAAAGGATTGTAAATTTAAGGAATGAAACCGATAATCATTAAGAGATGCCATCTTTTGTTAGTATAGAAATTAATTTAAGAATCGGGGGAAACAACGTGTTACCTATTTCTAATTCAGAGTTAGACCGTATTAAAGCAGAGTGTCATTCAATGGTTAATAAAAGAGCGTCGGCTTCAGCCGCAGCCGCAGTCGTGCCTATTCCCGGAGCAGACGTCGGAGCAGATGTTGTCATTATGATGGAGCTACTTCCGGCAATTAATCGGAAATTTGGATTATCTCCTGAGCAGATTGATCAGCTCGATTCTGAAATAAAAGGAAGACTCGCAATCATTATTTCTTCAGTCGGTAGCGAATTGGTTGGGAAGTATATTACAAAAACAGTAGTTGCACAATTACTAAAAAGAATGGGTGCCAAAATGGCAATTAAACAGGTTACAAAGTACGTTCCCTTTGTAGGACAGGCCGTTTCAGCCGGAATTAGTTTTGGTGCAATGAAGTATTTGGGAAATTCACATATCGAAGAATGTTATGCAGTATGTAAAAGAGCTATGTAATCTAGTGAATAGCAAGAAGTTATGAATGGAGGAGGTGATGTGATTACTGTGGATCATATCACCTCTTTTTAACTAGAGTGTAGATATATTCTTTATACTCGAAATTTAATGATACACATGTAAGGAGACTTTTAAAGATGAAAAAATTCGTTATGAACATGTTGGTCATTTTTGTGATCATAGGAATAGTCGGTGCCGGAGCCGTTTTCTATTTTAAACCTTCTCTCTTTTCTACAACTAAAAGTTCTGATACCGCTCTAGTAAAGGAACGATTAGTCGAATTGTCCGAATGGACTACTTTAAAATATGAATATAGCAAGGTCATAGTCAGTCGAAGCAGTAAAAAGGTACCGTTCACCGACATGAAGCTAGTAGAGGCAATCAAACTAATTGAATATGATGGTTATTTAAAAGCGGGAACGGATCTCTCAAAATTACAGTTATCTTATGACGAAACAGCGAAGCAATTATACGTTAAGGTTCCGAATGCGACGATCCTTGATAATGTAGCGGATACAGATACAGCCAAGGTAACGGATGTCAAAGGGAATATTTTTTCTGATTATCAATCCCAGCAGATTTTTGATGACATCAACAAAGAAAAAAGGAAAATTGAAGAGAAAAAAATTCAGCAAGGTTTTCTAAAAGCGGCAGATGTACGCATACAAAAATTATTAACCTCTTTCCTTAAAACCAATGGGTACAACGATGTGACGATTGAATTTTACTGAATGAATGACAAGAGATGATCATGTATAATGATTGTCTACAATCTGAAAAATAAAGCCAGGACGAATGTTTTCACATTCTTGTCCTGGCTTTATTTTTTCAGTAGCGTTCGAGCACTGTCACTAACATCTGATGGATGACGTCATGATCCCGAACGTCATGGACACGATAACTGCCAGGTAACGTATAGACGTCTATCGCCCCGACATAAGCAATCTTCAGTTCCAACGTTCCGTCTTCCTGACAGGTCGTCCGGAGTTCGAGTTCACCGCTGATGACACCGACTTCTTTCGTCATCACACCATGTGTGGCGGTAAAGGTAGAGGTTTTCGTTTCCATCGAATCGACTCCTTTTTAGTATGTACATGTGTTCAACATCGTCTGTAGGGCCGTTTTTTCACTCGATTGTAAGCTGAGGTTCCAGCGGCTCTTTGTATTGATCCACATCTTCGAGTAGGCACAGCTCGCACCTGCCCGTGTCGGCTTCCATGTCGACGGATCCTGGTCCCCTTTTGAACGGTTCGAGCTTGCAGAAACAGCGATTAATTGCGGACCTGTTAAATCGTTTGCGAACGCTTGACGTGTCGTCGTCGTCCAGCTGCTTGCTCCTGAGCGCCATGCTTCCGCAAGCGGTACGACGTGATCGATGTCGAGGTCAGACGGGTTCGTGAATGTCAGTCCGTCATAGTAACTATACCAAGAACCGGATGTGACGGGGCACGATCCGACATATGAATCGGCGTCACGTTTTAAGACGACTTGTCGTGTATCACAACCGCCTCCTTGACTGCTCCAGTGCGGGAACAAATCACGCGAATAACCGGTCATGCTGCCTTCTGTTTTAACCGTTAAGGCATCTAGTTGAGACTGGGCCGTCGCTTTCGACGAGATCCCTGAGGGTAGTGCGGAAACAGATGTCGTATCGAACTGGAAAGCGGTCAGGCAGACGAGCGTGGTGATGACGATGGACTTGATGGCTTTGAACACGTGTCATTCCTCCTATGTATGAGACGAGATGATGTGAAGACACCCTTCACATTTTTTAGTATGGCATGACTCATTTAGGAGAAAATGAATATCGTGTAAATGTTATTAAAATTAAACTTTTGTCATTATATAGAAGGGTCTGATGTTAGGATTTAGGGTGTTTAAAGCTAGTCAAATTCTTCGAAAAGATGTCGGGTGATCTCGCATATGGTACGCTTTTCAGGAGGCAGGATTTTAATGATTCGAGGAGCTGGTATGCATGAATAAAAAAGACATCGCCGACATCCGTCGTCACTTCAAGATGGATGCCGATTTACTGAAAATCCATGAAATCTACAACGTCTATATCCGAAAAGAGACGAGTGAAATCTATCATGAGGAAGCCCGACCGTTTCCGTTGCTTGATCCGGAGCAACAGGAACTGTTCCTCGCGAACTTCAAGAAGGTACTAGGTGGAAAACTCGACGTCAAGCTGTTCGAGGTCAAGTTCACGCATCCGGAAGAAGGAGAGACGGGTCATACGCAGCAGCTTCTTTATGAAGGACTCTATGCGGAAGAGCCGGAGGACTGGGTCGAACAGATGCAGACGATGGCGCTGAAGATGGTTCAGGACGTCCAGTATGAGAATGATCTCGTCGTCACGTTCATTCGCGGGCAATACTATAAAACGACGAAACGCCAAGCGGATGAGACAGAGATTGATCCGAATGACGACGTCTATACGACACCATTCATTCTCGGTAGCCTGAACTTAACGGAGTTACCGAAACAATCGCTCGTCTTTGATTTTGTCGAACGCGAATTCAAGTCGAACTTATTCATCAATCCGGTCATCAAACTGGCATCGCCAATCGGTGGATTCCTCTTCCCGACCTTCACCGACAATGCAGCAGACGTCAATCACGTCTTGTATGCGGCGGGTAAGCCGAATAAACCGGATTTCGGCTTCCTTGAGAACGTCTTGAACGGTCAACCGATCGTCACAGCCGATGAAGATAAAGCGATTTTCGAGGAGATCGTCAAATCGGTCGTTGGTGAATCGATGGATACGAAGACGTTAGCTGGTGTCTATGAAAACATCAATCAGTTGATCGTCGTCGAAGAGGATCAAGATGAGGAAGAAGTACCGATGCTCGACGTCCAGGAAGTCGAGCGTGTCCTCAAGGCGAGTGGTGTCGAAGACGTCAGCACGGAGCAGGTCGAACGGGCGTTCAAGACGGTCGTCGACGATCCGACGTACGAGATGAAGGCGAGTAACATCGTTCCGAACTATGAAGCGAAATCGATTAAAATCAATACGAAGGTCGCAAACATCGCAATCAGTCCGCAAGACTTGAAGTACGTCAAACAGGTCAACTACCAAGGCAAACGCTGCCTGTTGATCGAGGTTGAGGAAGACACGGTCATCGATGGCTTTACGATCGTTTCACAAGAACAATTACGATGAGGATCAGCGCAGGCGACTGCGCTGATTTTTTTAGGTGAAATATTTGCTTCTCCTGTCAAAGACAGGTATATTGTGATGTAAGCGGTCTCTTTTTTGAAAAAGAGGCATTCGAAATTTTTTTAACCGTTACCGAAAGCGCTTTCGATAGCAGTTTAACCAGAAAGGAAGCGATCCATTTGTCTACCGCATCGATGCAAGATTTGCTACGAACGTTACGAAATTGTTCATCGATTCATCAAGACGGACTTGAAATCGTCGATAAGCCAATTCCCGACGTCTCGATTCCGGGAACACTTGATCCGCGTGTCCGTGAGGTCGTTCTCACGCAGCGTCCATCGGTCTCAATTCCAGAAGGGGCGTCGCCAGTCGACATGGCGCGTGCCGGCATGGGCTGGGACAACGAAGACGTGACGACTCGGCAAATCTCAACGGATGTCCTTGCGATTTCAAGACCCGGTACCACGATCGAAGCACGGTTGTATCGTCCGGAAGCGGCGCGTCCACTCCCGCTCGTCGTCTATTTCCACGGCGGTGGTTTTTTCGGGGGTACACTCGAGACGGTCGAGAACCCTTGTAAGGCATTAGCCGATAAAGGGAACGTCGCCGTCTTGTCGGTTGGTTATCGATTGGCGCCAGAGCATCCGTTTCCGACAGGGCTCGAGGATTGTCATGCAGCGATCGATTGGGCAGTCGAACACGCTGATCGACTTGGGATTGATCCAGGTGCGATCGCTGTCGCCGGTGATAGTGCCGGTGGGAACTTGGCGACGGTCTGTTGTTTGCTCGACCGCGAGCGTCCGACACCGTATATCCGCTATCAAGTCTTGTATTATCCGGTCGTCAATGTCGGTGAACATCCGAATTCGGAATATGACTGGACGCTTGAGGCGTACGACCGGCAAACGGAACCGCAGTTACTCGAACAAATCATTCTCGCGCTGCAAGATGAAGAAGGTGTCCTCGAAGAGTGGTACGTTCAAGCAAGTGACTCGACGGATCGACGGATTTCACCGTTGTTCGCGACACTCGACGATTTACCAGAGGCACTCGTCATTACGGGAGAGTTTGATTACTTACGTCTTGAAGGAGAAGCATATGCGAAAAAGCTCGCGCGTGCTGGCGTCAAGACCCGCTATCTCCAGTACCGCGGGATGGAACATGCTTTTCTCGATAAACTCGGTCTGTATCCGCAAGCCGAAGATAGCTTAGATGAAATCGCGAAGGACTTAAAACGACTTTTTTCTCAAACTAACTAACAAAGGTGGATGGCGCATGACATACACGCTCGATTGGCAAGCCTATACCAAACTCGCACGACAAACCGTTGCGGAAGGAGCGGTCCTCTTACAAAACGATGGTGTACTCCCGTTGCAACCCGCATCGACGGTCGCAGTCTTCGGACGTAATCAGTTCAACTACTATAAAAGTGGCACAGGATCAGGCGGAATGGTCAACGTTACGAACGTCGTCAGTCCGCTCGACATGCTACGCGAAGACGTGACACTGAATACGGACGTCCTCAAGGCGTATGAAACATGGCTTGAAGACCATCCGTTTGACCAAGGGGAAGGCTGGGCGGCCGAGCCGTGGTCGCAAGAAGAGATGTCGCTTGACACGACACTCGTTCAGAAAGCAGCGCTTGACTCCGACGTTGCTTTGATCATGATCGGTCGTACGGCTGGGGAAGACCGCGATAATACAGCGGATCCAGGGAGTTATTTTTTAACGAAGACGGAACAGGAGATACTCCGACTCGTGACGACACACTTCAAACAAACTGTCGTCGTTTTGAACGTTGGGAACATCATCGATATGCGCTGGGTCGAAGAGACGACGCCAAGTGCTGTCCTCTATGCGTGGCAAGGGGGAATGGAAGGAGGAACCGGACTGAGTGATCTCTTACTCGGACGCATCTCACCGTCCGGAAAACTACCGGATACGATCGTCCGTTCACTCGACGATTACCCGTCAACACCACACTTCGGTCATGCCGATCGTGCGTTGTATCAAGAAGACATCTATGTCGGGTACCGTTACTTCGAGACATTTGCACCGGAAGCAGTCTTGTATCCGTTCGGCTACGGATTATCGTACACGTCGTTCGATCTTGCGACAGACGTGACGACGTCAGCTGATGCCTGGACGATTACAGCGACGGTGACGAATACCGGACAGACAGCCGGGAAGGAAGTCGTACAAGGATACCTCGAGAAACCACAAGGACAACTCGGGAACCCGACGCGTCAACTCGTGACGTTCGGCAAGACAAAAGAACTTGCACCGGGCGAGCAAGAGATCCTCACGCTCGTCGTACCATTCACCTCGTTTGCGAGTTATGACGATAGTGGCGTTACCGGGCATAAGTCGTCTTATGTCGTCGAACCCGGCACGTATCAGCTCTATCTCGGAACGGATGTCCGGTCGGCGGTTCTGGTCGCAAGCCATTCCGTCGAAACGCTTGACGTCACGGATGTCTTAACGGAGAACATGGCACCGGTGACGGCGTTTGAACGTATCAAACCACAAGCGACCGAAACGGGATATACGGTGACGTATGAAGCGACACCACTGCGGACGATCGATCCGGAACAACGCCGTCAACAGGAGCGTCCCGTTGAACGGACGCAGACGGAAGACGCTGGATGGAAATTACGCGACGTTAAAGAAGAGCGGGTCACGCTTGAGACGTTCCTCGATCAATTGACGGATGCGGATCTCGCAGCAATCGTCCGGGGGGAAGGGATGAACTCACCGCGTGTTACACCAGGAACGGCGGGTGCTTTCGGCGGCGTGACGACAGAACTCGAAGCACTCGGTATTCCAGCAGGCTGCTGTGCAGATGGTCCGTCCGGAATCCGGATGGATATCGGAACGAAAGCCTTCTCGTTACCGAACGGGACGTTGCTGGCCTCGACGTTCAACACGACGTTGATCGCGGATCTATTTGAGATGACGGGTCTTGAGTTACGGAAGAACGAAATTGATACATTGCTTGGACCCGGGATGAACCTTCACCGTCATCCACTCAACGGACGGAACTTCGAGTATTTCTCGGAAGATTCGTATCTGACTGGAAAAATGGCCGTAGCGCAGCTTGACGGGATGCATCGTGTGGGTGTGACGGGAACGTTGAAACACTTCAGTGCCAACAACCAAGAGTTCCACCGACACGATCTAGATTCAATCGTATCAGAACGGGCGTTACGTGAGTTGTACCTGAAAGGATTCGAGATGGCCGTCAAAGACGGGAAAGCATACTCGATCATGACGACGTATGGTGCCGTCAATGGGATCTGGACTGCCGGCTTGTACGATCAAAACACACGCATCTTGCGCGATGAGTGGGGCTTTGACGGAATCGTCATGACGGACTGGTGGGCGAAAATCAACGCCGAAGGTTTGGAAGCAAACCGTCAACAAACGGCGACGATGGTCCGTTCGCAAAACGACCTCTACATGGTCGTCGGCGAACCAGGAACGAATCCGTTCGAGGATGATACGTTGACGGCTCTTGCCGACGGGACACTTCGACGCTCCGAGTTACTGCGGAGTGCAGCGAACATCTGTCAGTTCCTGCTACGGTCACCAGTCATGGATCGTGTAATGGGAACCGCGACATCGATTGATGTCCTCGGGGCACCGGTCGAAGAAGAGACACTCGAAGAGCAAGCGGTCTCGCACCAGCGTCTCGTCAGTGGGGATGCCTTCCCGTTAACGGATGTTGCGACGACGACAGGCAGCAGTCACGTCTTCGCTGTCACGGCGGAAGAGACAGGAATGTACCAGGTCACGTTGACGGCACGTTCGAATGCCGGTGAACTGGCGCAAATGCCGGTGACGTTGTTTGCGAACAACATGCCGGTTGCGACCTTTACCTTCAACGGAACGAACGGCGAGTGGGTCAGCCAGACGAAGGACGTCTTCGTCTTCAACCCGCACAACTATTTGAAGCTCTACTTTGCACTCGGTGGTCTTGAGTTAAAAGAGTTGACGTTTACGCTTGCGGAATCGTTTCATATGAAGAACGGCTAATCACATTAGCCGGACGAAAAGGACGGATCGCTTGCAGTTTTCCATCATCAAAAAACGGGTTGAGCAACTGCTCGCCCCGTCGTTACAAGGACGAGTCGCTTTTCACGCCGCTGTCTACCGGATTCAAAACGGTCCTAGTCGCGTCTGGGTGACGTTTGACGGGGAAGAGATTCTCGAAGCAGACGACTTTCACTTCGAACGAGAAGTCGATCGGCGTTATGCATTACAAGCTACACAATTACCGGAAAGACCCAATGGATCGTTTCAAGAAGTATGGCAGTCCGACTGGTTGAAGCAGTCGCATGCGTTATCGGCTGAAATCGAACGACAGGTCAAACAAGACGGGTATCTAGCGAACTATGAGATGCAACAAGATTTGTTAGAGTATCCAAATCTTGCGTTTGAACAAGCGCTCGTTTATCCACATCCTTTCATCCGCGGCATCGCGCGGCTCGATCGACGACTCGGCAAACGACGTTTCTTGTTACTGACACATGCTTCAGATTTTGAACAATGGTGTGCGCGTACACGTCAAACAATCGAACGCTGGTGACACGAAAAAAGCACGCTTCCTCAAAAAGAGGAGGCGTGCTTTACTATTAGATCGAAAACGAGTTGACCTCGTGAATGCCTTCTTCTTCAACGAAAGCGTCGAGTAAAGCACGCACTTCGTCCGTTGAGTTCGTCTCCATCAATTTGACACGCAGTTCACTCGCACCACGGAATCCGCGGACGTAAATCTTGAAAAACCGGCGTAATGGTTTGAAGAGACGTGGCTCGAATTGAGCCGAGTAGTAATCGTGTAGATCGAGCTGCAGGCGTAACAAATCGAGGAGTTCTTGGCTCGAATGGTCTTTTTTCTCGACTTCGAACGCAAACGGGTTGTGGAAGATTCCGCGTCCGATCATGACGCCGTCGACACCGTATTTCTCGACGAGTTCAAGACCGTGTTGGCGATCGTTGATATCCCCGTTGATCGTCAGTAACGTCTGTGGTGCAATCTCATCGCGTAACTTCTTGATTTCCGGAATCAATTCGAAGTGTGCTGGAACAGCGCTCATCTCTTTACGTGTCCGGAGGTGAATCGAGAGGTTGGCGATATCTTGTTCGAGGATGTGGCGCAACCAATCCTGCCACTCTTCGACCTTCGTGTAGCCGAGACGTGTCTTGACGCTGACCGGAAGACCGCCTGCTTTTGCAGCTTGGATCAATTCAGCCGCCACTTCCGGACGATTGATCAGACCGGAGCCTTTTCCGTTAACAGCAACGTTATGGACGGGACAGCCCATGTTGATGTCAATCCCGCTGAAGCCCATCTCGGCCATGCCGATGCTCATTTCGCGGAAATATTCTGGTTTGTCGCCCCAAATGTGAGCGACCATTGGTTGTTCGTCTTCCGTGAACTCAAGACGTCCGCGGACGCTCTGTTTGCCTTTCGGATGACAATAGCTTTCTGTATTCGTAAATTCCGTGAAGAAGACGTCCGGACGCGCCGCTTTTGCGACGACGTGACGGAAGACGACATCGGTGACGTCTTCCATCGGTGCCAAGACGAAAAATGGTCGTGGAAGGTCCTGCCAAAAGTTCTTTTTCATAGTATATTAAACCCTTTCCTTAAGGTAATGCACATGTGCGGTTAAAGAATTTCATCAACTATACACTTTAAGCGCTCTGGCTAAAAAGTGCAAGTGAGTGCTATTCGTTACCGTTAGGAAAGAGAGCGATCGACCACATGCCGTGCCATCCAGTCCGGTCCCGGAATCAGGTGACCGGCTTCGTCCTTATAGATGACGTGTTCCGGGCGAAGTTCTGTCGGGGAATAGAGTCCAGCCGCCGCTGTCAGATTATAGAGACCTTGTCGTAACGAGACGATGTAGTTCGTCACGCGGAAGCTTTTTTCGTCGACGATCAGCGCCTTTTGGAGCTTCGGATCAGTCGTCGCGACACCGACCGGACAGTGGTTCGTATGACAGACTTGCGCTTGGATACAGCCGACATTAAACATTAGACCCCGTGCGATATTGACGAAGTCGGCACCGAGGGCGAGAGCAATCGCAATTTTATCGGCACTGATCAGCTTGCCGGATGCGAACACTTTGACTTTGTCGCGTAAACCCGCTTCCGTCAGCAGTTGATGGACGAACGGTAAGGCGGAAAAGAGTGGCAGACCGGCAGCATCGGCGAGTTCCTGGAACGTCGCCCCTGTACCGCCTTCGCCACCGTCGACCGTCATGAAGTCCGGGTGACGTCCGGATTCTTTCATATAAGCAATCAATTGGCGCATGTCTTCAAGATTACCGACGACAACTTTGATCCCGACCGGTTTGCCGCCGACTTCGCGCAAACGCTCAACCCAGTCGAGCATCTTCTCGGGCGTCCCGAATTCATTGAAACGGTTCGGGCTATCAATGCCGACACCGGCTTTGACCTTCCGGACGGCGGCGATCTCTTCCGTGACTTTAGAAGCTTCCAGGTGACCCCCGCGTGTTTTAGCACCTTGGGCAAGTTTTAATTCGAAGGCTTTGACTTGAGGAATTTCACTTTTTTTCTGGAATTCATCAAACGAAAAATCACCATCTTCGGTCCGGACTCCGAACAGACCAGGACCAATCTGGCAGATGATATCGACGTCCCCTTTGAGGTGAAAGTCGGACAATCCGCCTTCTCCGGTATTCATCCAGCTGCCTTTGGCACGCCCCAGCCCGATCGATAGCGCAGTGATGGCACGGTCACCCAGTGCCCCGAAGCTCATCGCTGACTGACCGATTAGTCCTTGGGTTTGATAAGGATGCCGACATGTCGTTGCACCGATGACTGGTGCATCTTCTTTTTGCAACAGAAAAGGAGAAATCTGTTTTGCGACAAGATGTTCTTTTCGTGTAAACAGCTCATCCCGGTCAATTTGATAGATGTGTGTATCGACGCGATCCGACTGATCGATCCGTAATTCCTGACGATTCGTCGGAAAGAGTGCGTTTTGGATATAAAAGCCGGCTTCCTGGAAATCGCGTTCCGATCCGAATCCGAGCAGCCGGCTTTGGTATTTACCGGAAAGGACGGCAGCTTTGTAATCATTACGGGAGAAAGGCTTCCCTTCATTGTTGTTAAGGAATAAGTATTGGCGGAGTTCCGGCCCCATGTTTTCAAGGATGTAGCGCATCTTTCCGAGAACAGGAAAATTTCGCAGGACAGCATGTTCTTGTTGCCGGCGATCGGCACGCCAAACATGCCAAAGAAGAAGCGGTGGGACTAAAATGATCAACAGCGCAATGGCGAGCAGGATGAAGAGGACGATCGTATCGATGGACATCAGAATTCCTTCTTTCCCTTAGATTCGTGGTATGTAAGTTGATACCACTGAAGCTTCTGTTACAAACCGTATCCATCGGCGATTTCCAGATTTTGAATCTTTTCCGATAGTAACGTCGTATACATGAGACGATACATTAAAGGAGGAGACCGGTATGCATACACTCTATATGAAACAAAAAGCTTTCAGTTTACGTGGACGATTTGCGATTCAGGACGAAGAAGGACACGATGCGTATCACATCGAAGGCAGTTTTATGAAATTACCGAAGACCTTCACCGTGACGAACCGAAACGGTGAAGTCGTCGCTGAAATCGAGAAAAAAACGTTCAGTTTCCGCCCCGTTTTTTACGTCGAAGCAGCAGGACAATCATTTGAAATCATCAAAGAGCTTACCTTCTTCAAGGATCGATATACGATTAACTCGGATCAGTTCGAAGTGACGGGCGACTGGTGGGATGTTGATTTTGAAGTCTTGCAACAAGGACAACGGATCGGACGTGTTCAGAAAAAATGGATTTCCTGGACTGATCAGTACATGATTGAAGTCGACGATGAGTCGATGGAAGAGTTATTGATTGCCCTCGTCGTCGCGATTGATTGCGTCAAGGCGGAGGAAAGTTCGAATACGACATCGTTCATTGATTAAAAAGGGGAATGATTCAGGTGGAGCAATGGGATGTATACACAGCAGATCGTAAGAAAACAGGACGGCTCTGGACACGGGGAACACCGCATACAGCGGGTGATTATCACATGACGATTCACGTCTGTGTCTTCAATGCCAAGGGAGAGATGCTCGTCCAGCAACGGCAACCGTTTAAATCCGGTTGGCCGAACATGTGGGATCTGACGGTCGGCGGCAGTGCAATCAGCGGAGATACGAGTCAGATGGCAGCGCAACGTGAACTGTCGGAGGAGCTCGGACTCGATATTGATTTCACGGATATCCGTCCGCATCTGACGATTCCCTTTGAAATCGGTTTTGACGATTATTATCTCGTCGAGCAGGAAGTGGATTTGACGACGTTGACGCTGCAGGCAGAAGAAGTCCAGCGCGTCGCTTGGATGACAGAAGAAGCCATCGTCAACGGGATCGAGGAAGGCTGGTTCATCGGTTATCATGAATCGTTGATTCGACTGTTGTTTGCCCTTCGCCATAGTTACGGCGCGCATAACGAAGCATAAAAACAAGCCCTTCCGTGATCCGGAAGGGCTTGTTACTTGATTAAGCGGATTTTCGAAGTGCATTCGTCCGCTTTGGTTTCGTTTCTGGTAAGAAGAACGTGAAGAACAGATACACGGAACAGCAGAGGAAGAAGACGATCATCGAGACCGTATATCCGGCATGTCCGAGTGCGTAACTCCAAATGATCGTAAAGATCGTCTGCGTCGCATAAGCGATCGCCCAGAAGAGACCGAACAAGACAGTGATCTTTTGCGGTGTCATCCCTTTTCGTTCGTGTGCCAAGTTCATGAAGATCGGATACTGGATGTACATCGCAAATCCGGAAATGAACGCAAAGATATAGGAAACGAGCGGCGAGATGTTTCCGAACAAGACAGTGACGAGGAAACTCGCAATCATGACCGTCCCGCTGATCAACAGAATCGGTTTACGAGATGTTCCCTTGTTACCGATCCGTAGACCAACGAACGTACCGACGATTCCGGCACCTGAGACCAAAAGGTTGACGAGCGAACCGTTCAACTGCGTATACGTATCAAAGACCGGTTTCAAGCCGACGAGCGATAAGATATAGAGCGTCAGGAAACCGCCAAAAGCAACCGCATATTTCCAAAGGAACGGATCGCGGATAGCATCTCCGTAACCGTAAGGTGTTTCGTCTGCGTCTGTCGCATCGTTCAACTCGAACGACTCACTACCGATCCACCACGCGAAGAAGAGAATCGCTGTCAGACTCGCGAAGATCGTCAACGTCAGTTTCCAGTCACTGACGAATTGATCGGCGAACAAGGTGAACAAGAGCGAAACAACGAAGGCACCGACGTTATAGGAGACGGTATTGAAGGCGTTGATTCGTAATTTTTCAGCCGGATCCTGGACGTAACGTGTCACGACGGGGTTCATGTAGACGATGACCATCGAACCACCGAGTCCCATGACCATTCGGGCTGCTGTATACGCCCAGTAGTTTGGTAGATAGATGGCGACGATTGACATCATCAGGAACAACAATGCGAGCAATGGTGCTTTTTTCGGACCGAGCTTCATTAAGATGAGCGCGGCAAGAATGTTGGCGAAGACACGCGCCGTCGTAATCGAATAGTTGACGAGTTGTGAGATGAGCGGGTCAACGGTCTGATTACCGAAGAAATGCGCCGTGATTTGTGGCGTTAACGACGAACCGGCGACCCAGTTCATGGCGAAGGTCGCATAGGCGAACCAGAGGACGATCATCATGAAATAGCCTTTTTTTGTGGTAGACATAAAAATCCCTTCTTTTCTGAAGTTCCGCTTCATACCTGAATCGAAAACTACTTAACTTTATTATCAATTCATTCAATATAAAGCCGTTCCGAAGGGAAGTAAAATAGATAGTTCTTATGCTTTTCATAAGTAAAAAGAATAGATTATATTAAGTCATATGCCTAAAAAGAATAGAATTTCAAAAAGATTCCAAGTGCTCGATGATTGTTTGTTGCTGGAAACGTGTCACTTTAAAGATGTCCGGATTCTTCAGCTGTAAACTTTCTTCGAATCCAAACGTTGGATCGATCGAATGCAGATAGAGAGATAACAAATTCCCATGTGTCACGAGGATTGATTCATCCTGTTGCTGCAACGCTTCTTCGACGACACGTGTAATGCGCCCCGTCGCTATCCGACTGGATTCACCACCTGGACATGTATAGTCTGGATCGCTGAATGTTTGACGGAGATGATGTTGCCAATCGTCAAGTGGAACAGCACTTAACCGTCGCTCTTTTAGGTCATCCTCGTGTGTGATGGGTAATTTCAGAGCAGTCGCAAGGGGGTGAATCGAGTCAATTGCCCGTCGATATGGACTGGAAATGATGTGATTGATCGGAAGCTCAAGTAACTGCGTACACAGTCGTTGCGCCTGTTCCTCTCCACGAGGTGTTAACGAGGCATCGGGTGCCTGACCGGTCGTTTCACAATGACGAATCAAGTAAATCGTCGACATGAATGTTCCATCCTTTCGTGATCAAGTCGTGCTATATGATTTCTGGAAAAAATGGTAAAGTCCTTTTCATGAATTGAAAAATCATTTTGAAAAAGGCGTTGACAAACGCTGACGAGATTACTAGAATTAGAAACAATTCATCGATGCAGCGACGCATCGGATAATCAAATAGAGAGAAAGCTATGATTGTCATGGGTCACACTATGGCAGGAGCAGCTTCTGGAGAGACCGTGTCGACACGGCGCCGAAGGGTTCACAATCTCAGGCAAACGGACAGAAGAGTAATCAGATGCAGCGACGGGCATTCATCGAATGTCGTGGTGGCGTGCATCGGTTATTCCTTTGATTTGTTGAGATTGGACATCCGTCCAGTCTCTTTTTTTCTTTTTCAGGACCGACAGAACGGTCTGAAGCGTAGAGAAACCATCACAAGGAGGAGTTCAGGTTTGGAACAGCAAGGATTAAAGCGGGATTTATCGAATCGTCATGTACAGTTGATTGCCATCGGTGGAACGATCGGAACGGGGTTGTTTTTAGGATCAGGTAAAGCGATCCAACTCGCCGGCCCATCGATCATTTTTGCCTACTTACTCGTCGGGATCGCGATCTTCTTCGTCATGCGGGCACTTGGGGAATTGTTATTGTCAAAAGCAGGTTATCATTCACTCACAGATATCGCAGAAGATTATCTCGGACCACGTGCCGCGTTCGTGACCGGTTGGACATATTGGTTCTGTTGGATCATGACGGCGATGGCGGACGTCATCGCGGTCGGTGTGTACGTCAAGTATTGGTTTGATATCCCGCAATGGATTCCAGCCGTACTCGCACTCTTGATTTTACTAGGCTTTAACTTATTGACGGTTAAACTGTTCGGGGAACTTGAGTTTTGGTTCGCCTTGATCAAGGTCGTGACGATCCTTGCCTTGATTGGTGTCGGAATCGTCTTGCTCGTCATCGGTTTTCAAACGGACGCGGGTCCCGTGACCGTCTCGAACCTCTGGTCACACGGCGGCTGGATGCCAAACGGAATTACAGGCTTCCTGCTATCGTTCCAAATGGTCGTCTTCGCCTATGTCGGCGTTGAGCTCGTTGGGGTATCCGCAGCAGAGACAGCGGATCCGAAGAAGAACATTCCATCCGCGATCAATAAGATTCCACTCCGGATTCTGTTCTTCTATGTCGGTGCCTTACTCGTCCTCTTGATGATCAATCCGTGGACAGGATTAAGTGCAACAGAGAGCCCGTTCGTCAAGACGTTCAGTTTGATCGGGATTCCACTCGCAGCAGGAATCATCAACTTCGTCGTCCTGACGTCTGCTGCTTCTGCGTGTAACAGCGGAATGTTCTCGACGAGCCGGATTCTGTATAACCTGGGAAATCAACAGCAAGCGTCGAACAAGTTCTCGAAGTTGAACAAAAACCATGTTCCGGCAAATGCCTTATTCGTCTCGACGATCGTTGTCTCGGTCGGTGCTTTGCTCAGTAAACTGTTACCAGGACAAGCGTTCAGTATCGTCACGACGATCAGTGCGATCTGCTTCATCTGGGTCTGGGGCGTCATCCTCGTCTGTCATCTCCGGTACAAGAAACAAAATCCGGAATTGCATGCGGCGTCGACGTTCAAAGCACCACTGACACCACTCGTCAACTACCTCGTGCTCGGATTGTTTGCAGTCATTCTCGTCGTCATGCTGTTTGCTGACGATACACGTCCAGCCTTGTTGCTGACACCGGTCTGGTTCCTCGGACTGTTCGGTTTGTATCACCTCCGGAAAAAGAAACAACAAACAGCTAATCAAAAAAGTGCGTAAGTCAAAACAAGCCGGTCGGATTTAATCCGACCGGCTTGTTTTATGGTGTATCGAAAGCTCCGTCCTGCAGTTGTTTCCGAAGTGCTTTCGCTTTCTTTCGAATGTCACGTTTGCTGTCGGCATCGCGTTTCCCCCATTGCCGATACATCATCGACATCCGTGGATTATCAGCGAAGCGCTTTTCGTGCCGGTCGATAAAATCCCAGTACAGGGCGTTAAACGGACAGGCATCCTCACCGAGCATATCCTTTTGATGGAACGGACACTCCTTGCAATAATCACTCATCTTATTAATATAGTTCGCCGAAGCGATGTACGGTTTGGTCGATAACGTTCCCCCATCTGCATGAAGCGCCATCCCAAGGACGTTTGGTAAGACGACCCAGTCGTAAGCATCAATGTACATCTCATTAAACCAGTCTGCTGTCTGTTGCGGCGAAATTGCAAACAAATTAGCGAAGTTCCCAAGTACCATCAAACGCTGGATATGGTGATTATGGGCATGCTCGACGACAGGACGTAACGATTCAGCGACACAGTTCATGTTCGTCTTCCCGGTCCAGAAAAAGTCAGGTAGATCCGCTTCATGACGCAGCGCATTGACGGAAGCATAGTCCGGCATCTCGGCTAGATAGACGGCACGCATGTACTCGCGCCAGCCAAGGATTTGGCGAATGAAACCTTCGACCGCATTGAGCGGAGCATCTTGATCTTCGAGGGCGGCTTCAACTTGACGAATGACTTCTTCCGGTGTCAGTAAGCCAAGATTGATTGCTGCCGATAAGAGGGAGTGCGATAGCGTATCTTCACCGGTCAGCATGGCGTCTTGATACGTTCCGAACGTCTCGAGTCGTTCTTCGATGAAACGATGGAGAGCTCGCGTCGCTTCCTTGCGCGTGACTGGCCAATGGAAGGAATCAAGTGCTCCCGGATGATCGGAAAAATCCCGTTCGACCTTGTCGATGACATCCTTTGTGATGCGATCGGGACGAAACTGAATGGGATCCTTAAACGTCGTCCCGGACTTCGCCGGTTTCCGGTTCTCGGCGTCAAACGACCATTTTCCACCGATCGGTTTAGAGCCGTTCATGAGAACGTTTCGTTCCTTGCGCAGTTTGCGATAAAACCGATCCATTTTGTATGGCTTGTCACCGATGGCTTCAACCGCTTCTTCCTGTGTCAGTAAAAACAACGGCACGTCGGAACAGACCTCGACCTTGATTTTCTTCGGTAAGCCGTCTTGCCACTTGTGCATCGCCTTGCGCATCGGCTCGTCCGTAATTGCCGTATAGAAAACATGATCCGGGTCATGGTCTTTCCGGTGCGCCTTAAACGCCTGATCGAACGAATCAGCTTCCCGGTAATCGACGGTGAAGCCTTTTTCGCGCAGTTCTTCCGCAAAATGTCGCATCGCTGAGAAGACGAGGACAAGTTTTTGTTTATGGTACGTCTTCCACTTGGAGCGCGAGGTCGCTTCGACCATCAGGATGACGTCGTCTTGTTTGTTTGCTTCCTTCAATAAAGGGAGATCGTGATTCAATTGATTGCCGAATATCCAGCGTGTCGCCATGAGTGTTCCTCCTTTTACTTTCATTATATGATTACCGTTTTTCGTCAAAGTCATGCCTGATTGTATGCCGGCTGACGAAAATCTTCTTACCTGAATCGTCGCTTTTACACATTTCTGAATGTAAAAGAAGTTCCTTTCTGTGCAAGCTATGATAGGGTTATAATGGAAAGGTAAGTTGTTGTCATGAGGGGGAAGTTTTTCATGACAGGTAGTCCATAATATCAACGGGGATAGGAAGGATATCATGAGCAGTATGCCTAAAAAAACAGACGTTATTTTAATTGGTGCCGGAGTCATGAGCGCGACGTTAGGGGTCTTGTTAAAAGAACTCGCGCCTGAGATGAACATCAAGGTATTCGAGAAACTCGCGAGTGCCGGGGAAGAAAGCTCGAATGAGTGGAACAATGCCGGAACAGGTCACGCCGCATTATGCGAACTGAACTATACGACAGAAAACGCCGATGGTTCGATCGATATCAGTAAAGCAGTCAAAGTAAACGAACAGTTCCAACTGTCACGTCAATTCTGGTCGCATCTCGTCAAGGAAGGTGTCTTGCCGAATCCGAAAGAATTCATCATGCCGATTCCACATATGAGCATGGTTGAAGGAACGGAAAACGTCGAATTCCTGAAAAAACGATTGGAAGCGCTATCAGCGAATCCGTTGTTTGCGGGAATGGAATATTCAGAGGATCCAGCGAAATTAGCCGAGTGGATTCCACTCATCATGAACGGTCGGACGTCACCCGAGCCGATCGCTGCGACAAAAATCGATTCAGGAACGGACGTCAACTTTGGTGCGTTGACACGAATCCTGTTTGAATATCTCGCACAACACGATGTAGAGATCAACTATCAGCACGGTGTCGAGGATTTGAAGCGTGTTGACGGGGGATGGGAAGTCAAAGTGAAGAATGAGCGCGATCACCGGATCGAGCATCATACGGCGCAGTTCGTCTTCATTGGAGGTGGCGGCGGTAGTCTACCGTTGCTCCAAAAAACAGGCATCGAGGAATCGAAGCAAATCGGTGGTTTCCCGGTCAGTGGTTTGTTCCTTGTCTGCAAAAATCCTGAAATCATTGAACAGCATCATGCGAAAGTCTACGGAAAAGCGAAAGTCGGAGCACCACCGATGTCAGTACCGCACTTGGATACACGATACATCGATGGCAAGAAATCGCTCCTCTTCGGACCGTTTGCTGGTTTCTCACCGAAGTTCCTTAAGACAGGATCGAACCTTGATTTGATCGCGTCTGTCAAACCGAACAACGTCTTGACGATGCTTGCTGCGGGAGCAAAAGAGATGGGATTGACGAAGTATCTGATCGAACAAGTCCTCTTGTCGACGGAACAACGGATGAACGAATTACGAGAGTTCATTCCGAATGCGAAGACCGAAGACTGGGATGTCGTCGTCGCTGGTCAACGTGTCCAAGTCATCAAGGATACACCACAAGGAAAAGGAACACTCCAGTTCGGGACAGAGGTCGTCAGCGCAGCCGACGGATCTGTTGCTGCTTTACTCGGTGCGTCTCCAGGTGCCTCAACAGCGGTACCGGTCATGCTCGAAGTACTCGCGAAATGTTTCCCGTCCGAATTACCGGCGTGGGAAGCAAAAATCAAGGAGATGATTCCGTCTTACGGGATCTCACTCGTTGAACATCCGGAGCTGTTCGAACAGATCCATGCCGAAACAGCAAAAACGCTTGAGCTTGAACAAGCTCAACCGATTCGCTAAACGAAAACCGTCCGACTCTACGAGGAGCCGGACGGTTTTTTGGATTTAGCGGAAGTTACGGAAGAAACGTGTTTTCTTCAGTGCAATCCCAACTGGAATCGCAACGAGGATTCCGACGACGTTTTGCGTGATGTTTCCTGGAATTGAAGCGACTGGTGCGACCCAATTGCTATAAAGGATACCTTCACAAACATAGTAAACAGCAAGCATGACAGGAGCAGAAACAATCATTGCGAAAATATTTAAGCCAGGGTTGTCTCCTTTGTATCGTGAAGACCAGGCGATACGTCCGACAATATATCCTTGGAGTCCTCGAGCGACGATTGTAAATGGAGCCCAGAGTGTCCAACCACTGATGAGATCAAACAATCCCATGCCGATTGCTCCGGCAATCAGTGCTGTCCGTGGACCGAATAAAATCGCGATGAGAAAGAGCATCGCTGTTCCCATATGAACGAGACCGCCACTTGAAGCGATAGGCAATTTGATGTTGATGAACAATGTCGAAACGAGAACAAGTGCGATTGACATCGCAGTAATGACGAGCTGGCGGGTACGAGTGCTAGAATACGGTGCTGCTTTTTGCATGTGACTAACCTTCTTTATGATAGATTTTAAGATATCTTCAATCTATCAGATGACTGGACTAGTCAAAAGTGTCAACTTTGAATTATTTATAGGGGTCAGATTAAATCGAAAAAGTATAAGAAAAGAGCTATGGACATCGTCCGTAGCTCTTTAACATTAATTCCGAATCAAGTGATCGAAAGCACCGAGGGCAGCGGTTGCACCAGAGCCCATCGAGATGATGATCTGTTTATACGCGCTATCCGTGCAGTCTCCTGCTGCGAAAACGCCTGGTACGTTCGTTGCGCCGTGGCGATCGACTTGGACTTCACCGAACTTGTTACGGCTTACTGTTTCACCGAGCCAGTCCGTGTTCGGTACGAGACCGATCTGGACGAAGACACCTTCGAGCTCGACGTGACGTTCGACGTTCGTTTCGCGTTCGATGTAAGTGATACCGTTCACTTTGTCCGTTCCTGTGATTTCCTTCGTCTGTGCGTTGACGACGACCGTGACGTTCGGAAGGGAAGCGAGGCGTTCTTGAAGAACAGCATCCGCTTTTAGTTCCGGTGCGAATTCAAGGACCGTGACATGCTTGACGATTCCCGCGAGATCGATGGCTGCTTCGATTCCTGAGTTTCCGCCGCCGATGACCGCGACACGTTTTCCTTCGAACAATGGACCGTCACAGTGTGGGCAGTAGGCGACGCCTTTGTTCTTGAATTCGAGTTCGCCTGGGACACCGACGTTCCGCCAGCGTGCACCTGTTGAAAGGATCAAACTCTTCGTCTTCAAGACAGCACCATTCTCAAGCTCGAGCTCGAGGAGGTCCTTCTTCTCAAGGCGAGTTGCCCGTTGCAGGTTCATGACGTCGATGCCATATTCCTTGACGTGCTCCTCAAGACTTGCGACGAGTTTTGGTCCTTCCGTGTACTTCATGCTGATGAAGTTTTCGATGCTCATCGTATCCATGACTTGTCCACCGAAGCGCTCTGCGACGATTCCTGTCCGGATGCCTTTACGGGCTGCATAGATGGCAGCACTCGATCCAGCTGGACCACCACCGACGACGAGGACATCGTATGGATCTTTGTCAGCGAAATCAGCAGCGTCGGCACCTGTGCCAAGCTTCGCCAAGATTTCTTCGAGTGACATCCGTCCGTTACCGAACGCTTCGCCGTTGACGAAGACCGTCGGAACAGCCATGATCTCTTTTTGTTCGACTTCTGCTTTAAATGCCGCCCCATCAATCATCGTGTGGCTGATGTTCGGATTGAGGACGCTCATGACGTTCAATGCTTGTACGACATCCGGACAGTTGTGGCAGCTCAAGCTGATATACGACTCGAAGTGGTACGTTTCTTGAATGCCTTGAATCTGCTTGATGACGTCCGCATCGACCTTCGGTGCTCGACCGCTGACTTGGAGCAGAGCGAGAACGAGGGACGTGAACTCATGACCGAGTGGAATTCCCGCAAACGTGATGCCACTTGTCTCACCGACACGGTTGACTGTGAAACTTGGTGTCCGGGGAAGACTTGCCTGCTCGACGGAGATGCGTGGTGTCATGCTTGCGATCTCTTCGACGAGTGCGCTCATCTCAAGCGAGACGGCGTCTGTCCCAGCACTAACGGCTAGGACGAGATCGCCTTCGAGAAGCTCGAGGTATTGCGCGAGTTGTGCTTTAATATCTGGTGCTAAAGCCATCGCGAATCCGCTCCTTAAATTTTTCCGACGAGGTCAAGGCTTGGTGTGAGTGTTGCAGAGCCTTCTTCCCATTTCGCTGGGCACACTTCGCCTGGGTTGTTACGTACATATTGTGCTGCTTTGATTTTGTTGACGAGCGTGCTCGCATCACGACCGATGCCGCCTGCGTTGATCTCAACTGTTTGGATGACGCCGTCTGGATCGATGATGAACGTACCGCGGTCAGCAAGACCGTCTTGTTCGTTCAAGACTTCGAAGTTACGTGAGATGACGTGTGATGGGTCGCCGATCATGACGTACTCGATTTTACCGATTGTTTCTGATGTTTCGTGCCATGCTTTATGTGTGAAATGCGTATCTGTTGAAACAGAGTAAACTTCAACGTCAAGCGCTTTGAGTGTTTCGTATTGGTTTTGGAGATCTTCGAGTTCTGTCGGGCAAACGAATGTAAAGTCTGCAGGGTAGAAACATACGACACTCCATTTACCGCGAAGGTTGGCATCCGTTAGGTCAACGAATTCTCCGTTGTGGAATGCTGATGCGCTGAATGGTTTTACTTCACTTCCGATTAAAGACATGATAAAAATCCTCCTCAAGGGTTCTATATTTAGAATCTGTTCTAGTGCATACAGGCAATCTGTATTTATCACACTAGAATAATTCTAATCTAATACTAATTTCATATAGACCAACACTTTTGTCAAGGTATAATCGGCAATTTCTTATTTCAGGAAAGATTGTGTGAACAAAAAAAGAAATCCCGACGCCTGAATGAAACAGGAGTCGGGAGCTGTATTCCTTATTGCCAGTCCGTGTGGAAGATCCCTTCGCGGTCTGTCCGGGCATACGTGTGAGCACCAAAATAATCGCGTTGTGCTTGCAACATGTTGGCATTCGAATTCGCTGTCCGGTAGCTATCATAATACGTCAACGACGTCGATAGACACGGTAGAGCGAAACCAGACAACGCACCCTCAGCGACAACATGGCGTAACGATTCTTGATACGCCTGTACTTTCTCAGCGAAGAACGGGGCGAGCATCAAGTTCGAGAGATTCGCATCATTTTTGAACGCGTCGCTGATGACGTTCAAGAAGTCGGCCCGGATGATACAGCCGCCACGGAAGATCAAGGCGATCTCTTCAAGGCGTAGATTCCAGTCGTACAGTTCAGACGATGTCCGGTATTGAGTAAAGCCTTGCGCGTAAGCGGCGACTTTCCCCATATAAAGCGCTTGACGAATCCGTTCGACCCACGCGTCCCGCTCGAGCGTTGAAAGGTCTTCTGGTCCCTTCAGGACAGTAGACGCTGCGACGCGTTCTTCTTTGACAGCTGAGAGATAACGCGCGAACAAGGCTTCCGTAATGATCGAAGAGGCGATCCCATTATCAATGGCTTGCAGGCTCGTCCATTTTCCGGTTCCTTTTTGACCGGCTTGATCGAGAATGACATCGATTAATGGTTGTCCTGTCTCGTCATCCGTTTTCCGGAGGATATCTGCTGTGATCTCGATCAGGTAACTTTTCAGTTCGCCAGCGTTCCACTCAGCGAATATATCTGCGACTTCCGTGACATCGAGTCCGAGGCGGAAGCGAAGGAAACTGTACGCTTCTGCAATCAGTTGCATGTCGGCGTATTCAATGCCGTTATGAACCATCTTGACGAAGTGACCGGCACCTTTTGGACCGATATAGACGCAACATGGATCGCTGTCGACGTGCGCGGCGATTTTCGTCAAGATCGGTGCAACATGGTCGTATGCTTCTTTTGATCCACCCGGCATGATCGCAGGACCGGTCCGTGCACCGACTTCACCACCCGATACGCCGACGCCGATGTATTCAATCTCGTGGCGTTGTAACTCGTCAAAACGACGCTCTGTATCGAGGAAGTGCGAGTTCCCGCCATCCATGATGATATCGCCTGCTTCAAGGTGCGGGATCAAGGATTCGATGACGGAATCAATCGCGCTACCCGCCGTAACCATCATGAAGATTTTACGCGGACGGGCAAGTGACTGAACGAATGCTTCAATCTCATAGTACGGATGAAGTGGTAGCCCTTCGTCATGTGCGACGAGATCATCCGTTAAATCACGTGTGTAGTTATAGATGGCGACTTCTTCTTGATGACTCGCCATATTGAGTGCTAAGTTGCGGCCCATGACACCAAGACCGATGACTCCGATAGAATGTTGCATAAGTAGAACGACTCCTTTTTTTAGACGACGAGGCTGAGGAGAAGAACGAAACCAAGTCCGCAAACGGAAATGATCGTCTCAAGCACAGTCCATGTCGCAAACGTTTCTTTTAATGATAATCCGAAATACTCTTTAAACATCCAAAAACCAGCATCATTGACGTGTGAAGCGATCAGACTACCCGCGCCAGTCGCGAGAACGACGAGTGCTAAGTTGACGTCGGATTGCTCTAGTAACGGAATGACGAGACCTGCTGTTGATAGGGCGGCGACTGTCGCAGACCCGAGCGAAATCCGGAGAATCGCAGCAATCAACCAAGCGAGGAGAATCGGCGATAACGCGGATCCTTCGAATAATTGGGCAACGTATTTCCCGACACCACCGTCAATCAAGACTTGTTTGAAGGCACCGCCACCACCGATGATCAACAGCATCATCCCGATTTGGGCAATCGCCGTCGTACAGGAATCCATGACAGATTGCATCGGAATCTTACGCGCGATTCCCATCGTGTAGACCGCGACGAGTAGTGAAATCAACATCGCCGTCGAAGCATTCCCGATGAACTCGATTGCTGAGATGACGCTATTCTCCCCCCAACCGAGTGTTTCTTGTAAGAGCGTGAAGATTGTCGCAACGGACATTAGAAGAACCGGTAGCATTGCAGTGAAGACACTGATAGCGAAGCCTGGCGTCTCTTCTAAATCAAATTCTTTTTGTTCCCCGAGTGATGCGATGTTTCCTGTCCGTGTAAACGATTCAGGAACGAGTCGTTTCGCGATTTTCGTAAAGACAGGACCGGCAATGATGACTGTCGGAACGGCGACGATGAAACCATACAATAAGACTTCCCCGATATTTGCATTGTACTCACCGGCGATGACCGTCGGACCCGGGTGAGGCGGTAAGAATCCGTGTGTGACGGACAGGGCTGCGACCATCGGAATCCCGAGATATAAGATCGAGACACGAAGCTGACGTGAAATCGCAAAGACGATTGGAATCAACAGGACGAGTCCGACTTCGAAGAAGAGCGCGATCCCGATGATGAATGAAGCGACGACGACAGCCCACTGGATGTTCTTTTCCCCGAATCGGGCAACAAGCGTCATCGCGATTCGCTGCGCCCCCCCGGCGTCAGCGATCAGCTTCCCAAGCATCGCACCAAGACCGAAGATCAGTGCGAGGTGACCAAGCGTCCCGCCGATACCGGCTTCGATCGTCTTGACGATCTGATCGAGCGGCATACCGAGTAACAGTGCGACACCAAAGGAGACGATGATGAGTGAGACGAACGTATTTAATTTCAACCCCATGATGAGAACGAGCAACGCGACGATCCCAATTCCTACAATGACTAATGGCATGATGACTTCCCCCAAAAGATTAAGTTAGTTTTCTTGTTGAATCAAGCTCCGTTGATACGTAGCGATTCGTTTGTGATCCTCGGACAATGTCCGCGCCAGGCTAATGAAAATCGGTAAGAGCTGACGATATTCATGCATCGCTTCTTCGTTTGGTACATGGCGATGGGTATCCCCAATCATCTCGGAGACGACTTCGAACGAATCGATTTCCCCTGTCGCGTAGAGTCCGAGAATACAAGCACCGAGACATGAGCTTTCAAAACTTTCCGGGATGACGACTTCCGACTCAAAGATGTCCGCCATCATTTGGCGCCAGACTTCAGACCGGGCAAAACCACCCGTTGCCTGAATCCGGGTCACGGGACTGTCCATACACTCGACGAGTGCGAGGAAAACAGTATAGAGATTGTAGATGACCCCCTCCAGTGCCGCCCGGATCATATGCTCTTTTTTGTGTGAGAGCGTCAATCCGAAGAACGAACCGCTGACATCCGGATTCCACAGCGGCGCGCGTTCGCCGGACAAATAAGGATGGAACAACAGCCCGTCGGACCCCGGACGGACACGTTCGGCAATCTTCGTCAGGACGGCGTACGGATCGATGCCAAGGCGTTTTGCTGTCTCGACTTCTGCTGAGGCGAGTTCATCTCGGATCCACCGCAAGACCATTCCGCCATTATTGACAGGTCCGCCGATGACCCAGTGGTCCTCGGTCAGGGCGTAACAGAACGTCCGTCCTTTTTCATCGGTCTGCGGACGATCAATGATCGTCCGGATGGCGCCGCTTGTTCCGATCGTGATCGCAATTTCCCCTTTGCGAATCGCATTGACACCTAAGTTAGAAAGAACACCGTCACTGGCACCGACTAAAAACGGCGTATCAGCCGAAATCCCCATTTGTCGTGCGTAATCGGCATTCAGTCCTGTACATGACGTCGTCGTCGGTACCGGTTCCGATAAATAACTCGCATCGATCCCCGCGACATGTAACGCCCCCGTATCCCAGCCCAACTCATGAATATTAAAGAGTCCGGTCGCTGAAGCGAGGGAGTGGTCGATGACATAGGTTCCGAACAGGCGTTGGAACACGAATTCCTTAATCCCGATATATTTTTTCGTCAAGGCATGGAGTTCCGGACGGTCCTCGACGAGCCAGCTGATTTTACTAAGCGGTGACATCGGATGGATCGGTGTACCGGTACGGTGATAGATCGATAGACCGTACTGTTCCTTGATTTTGTTCGACCATGCTTCACTCCGGCTGTCCGCCCATGTGATGCAGGCCGTCAATGGTTGGTGTTGTGCATCCATCGCGATCAAGCTGTGCATGGCACTGCTGAATGCGACGAACTTCGGTGGCATGCTCGGATGACGCTTCGTGATCAAGCGAATTGATTCGAGTACGGCATCAAAAATTTCTTCTGGATCCTGCTCCGCCGTCGACCGATTCGGTGTATGAAGCGGATAACCGACGTTTGTTTGTCCGACGACTTCTCCCTTTGTCGTAAATAGGACCGCTTTCGTACTCGTCGTTCCGATATCGACGCCTAACATGTATTCAGTCATGTGAATCGACTCCTTTCGACATCATTTGTTGCGTTTTCCAGAGATCTTCGACTTCCTGGACGTCATCAAAGTTCTGATGCAAGGAAGCAACCATCCGCTCCCGGTCGCCTGTCTCGATCGCTTCGATGTACAGGGCGTGGTTCGCGAGGATGCGTTCGAAGTCTTCGATGTCTTCCTCGAATCGTACCCGCATCGACAGGAGGATGAAACTTTCCATGACCGGTTTGAGGTTTTGCCAAATCATGCTGACATACCCATGATCGATCGAGCGGATGATCGTTTCATGAAACAGTACGTCCTGAAAGGAGAATTCATCGGCATCCTTATATTTAATGGCGACTTTCATCATTTCGAGAATCTTGCTTAGTTCACGGACGAGTTCCGACCGTTCAATCTTGACGAGCCGTTCAAAAACGAACGTCTCGATAAGAAGCCGGACATCGTAGATTTCCTGGATATCGCGCTCGGATAAACCGACGACGACCGCCCCCATTCGTTCGAGACGAATCAATTGTTCGGATGCAAGGACCTTTAACGCGTCACGGACGGGCGAGCGACTGACGGAAAAATCAGAGGCTAATTTGTTTTCGGATAAAATGGTACCGCTTTCAATCTTTCCTGAAATGATTCGCATCCTTAGTTCGTGTGCGACACGATCTCCGGCGGAGGCTTTTGATAACCACTTCAAGGGGTATAACAGTTCTGACATGGAATCACCTGATTTCTAAAGTGAGTATACTTGTATACAAGTTAGTATAAACGTTTTTTTCTAAAATGCAAACGCTTAACTTAAATCTTGAAAAACCGAGTCGAAACCAGGAAAACGATTCCAACTATGTTAGGGTGAAGGAGTAAATAGTGTAGAAAAAGGGTAGAAAGGAGATTAGCCATATGAACATTTTAGTCGTAGGGGCAGGAGCAGTCGGGGGATATTTCGGAGGTCGTCTTGCTGAACAAGGTGAACAGGTGACATTTCTCGTTCGTCCGAAACGGTATGAACAGTTGCAAAAAACAGGGCTGCAGATTAAAAGTCCACATGGTGATGTGACCATCTCACCACGCCTCATGACGCGGGAGATGCAACCGAACGATGTGTTTGATGTCATCTTACTTTCGACGAAAGCTTATCACTTGGATCAAGTGGTGGAAGATCTCGGACCATTCGTTTCTGAACATACATATATCCTGCCGTTATTAAACGGTATGAAGCATATAGGACGGCTCACAGACGTTTTTGGAGAAGAACGAGTACTTGGAGGTCTCTGCTTCATTGAGTCGACGCTCGACTCGGAAGGACGCATTCTGCAGACGAGTCCATCGCATCGACTGTTGTTTGGTTCACGAACCGGTAGACCAACAGCGCGTCTCGAAGCGATCACAGCCTGTTTTGCACAGGCAAAGGCGCCGATGATGTATTCTTCGCGGATCATGGATGAGATGTGGCAAAAATATCTGTTCATTTCGACGTTTGCGGGCGTGACGACATTATTCCGCGCTGCGATCGGTCCGATTCGGCAAGAATCTGTCGGTCGTCAGATGATCACAGACATCATGAAGGAAGCAAAACAGGCAATGGAAGGACAGGGAGCCGTATTTAATGATGATGTGGAAGCAGGACTGACAAAGCAGATGAATGCCATGGAAGATACGATGAAATCATCAATGTTGCGTGATATGGAAAAGGGGCAATCCGTAGAAGTGGAACAATTTTTCACGAGCTTGTGGAAAGGCTCCGATAGGGAACCGGGCGTTGCTCTCCGGCTCGTTGAAGCGAACTTACGGATGTATGAACAATCAATTGCTAGGTAATTTTTCTATATCAGAAAAATTTTGGAGGAGTGTTAATATTTCGTTTTCATGACGAAACAGAAGATCTTCGTTGGAAGCGTTGACTTCCGAAATATACTTCATCTATTCTTAATGAGATTGAAAAAAAGTGATAATATAATTTTCCGTATTTTTTTCTTGCAATAAAGGACTAACGAAGCAAATGAGAGAGGAAGTTTATCCATTATGAAACGTATTATTATTCGTGCAGGTATGACCCCATTCGAACAATTTGATGCTCCTTATTTGATGAAACATAATTCCATTGGCGGAAATGTCGGGAATCTTATTTATCAATACAGTATCTTCCGGACATTGATGACGGAAGGAACGACAATCACACCTGACTATTACTACTATGACGAAGAACGGGCAGATGAGATCAATGCTAACTTTGATCTATATGTCATTCCACTCGCAGATGCGTTCCGGAAAGAGTTCATGCCGACACTTCGCAAATATACACGACTCATCAAAAAACTGAAAATCCCGGTCGTCGTCATCGGTGTCGGCTTACGTGCACCGTTTGAACCGGATTTAGACGGTGGATTCCCGTTCGACGAAGATGTCAAAGCATTCGTCAGTGCAGTACTTGAGCGCTCAAGCATGCTTGGACTTCGTGGGGAAATCACGTCGCAATACCTGACACGCCTCGGTTTCCGCGAAGGCATCGACCACCGTGTCATCGGATGTCCTTCGATGTATGCTTTCGGTCGTGACCTGAACATCCGCGAAACGAACATTACGTCTGAGTCGATGATCACGGTCAACTCGTCACGTTTAGCACCGCAAAATGTTCTCGATTTCATTACGCGCGGGATGGAAGAGTACCCGAACCATTACTTCATTCCACAATGGATGAAGGAATTGAAATTGACGTATACGGGTACACATCCGATCGCTGATCTGTCCGTGACGAACTATCCGGTGAAAATGTCGGATCCGGCTTACATGAACGATCGTGTCCGTTTCTTCTTGAATGCGCAGACATGGTTCGATTTCATCGGTCAAGCCGATCTCAGTTTCGGAGCACGTTTACACGGGAACATCACGGCGACACTTGCCGGTACACCAAGTATCCTTATTCCAAAAGATGCACGGATGCGCGAATTGACGGATTATCACCAACTGACACACATCTGGGCAAATGACATCACATCGGATACACGCTTATCCGACGTCGTAGCGAATGCCGACTTCCAAAGCCCGACACGTGTTCAGGCACGTAACTTCGATAACTTCGTTGATTTCTTGAACGTTAATGAACTCGAGCATATCTATCAGGAAACGAACTACCCGGAAAACGTACCGTTTGACCGCCAAATGGCGCAAACGGAATTGTTGCCGGCAGTTCAACCGATTTCAGGAGTCAGCCTCGAAGAAGCAGTCGCCCGTTTCGAACAGTTCTTCCCGGAACAAGAAAAGAAAATCGCGGAAGCACAAAAGCAGACAAAAGCGCAGTTAGCTGAAAAAGATAAGAAGATCAAAGCGTTACAGAAACAGACAGGGATGGCTCAAAAAGATCAAGAGATTGCGGCACTCAAAGCGCAATTAGCTGCCCAAACGAAAACGATGAAACATCAGCAAGGAACATTGAATCGTAAAGCGGTTCGTGCAGCATTGAAAACAGCGGATTTATTCGCCAAAAAATAAGCATTTCCCGACATTCCGGATCATCGCGATCCGGAATGTCTTTTTGATAGCAGTATTCTGAATTGTGTTGACAATTCGGAAAAGAGTTGATAGGGTTAGGAACAATTACATACTTATCCAGAGAGGTGGAGGGACTGGCCCTGTGAAACCTCAGCAACAGGTCGTAAG
The DNA here is from genome assembly GCF_050846835.1 of Exiguobacterium sp. TDN 0502. Lineage (NCBI taxonomy): Bacteria > Bacillati > Bacillota > Bacilli > Caryophanales > Exiguobacterium > Exiguobacterium sp. TDN 0502. The sequence continues at coordinate 69,160 of NZ_JBOZGJ010000013.1, forward strand.
ATACTGTGCTAATTCCTGCGGGTGCTGCACCCGATCGATAAGGTTTCCGAATTGTCGACCGACGCATCCGTAAGGGTGCGTTTTTTTGTTTGAAATAGGTGAAACGAGGAGGAAAATGTCATGAAAACGAGCGGGTCCTTTCGGCGGAAGATGGAATCACGTCATCTGATCATGTTGTCGTTAGGCGGTGTCATTGGTACAGGATTGTTTTTAAGTACAGGTTATACATTGGAACAAGCAGGACGCATCGGAACGATTTTGTCTTATTTGATCGGGGCGGTTGTCGTCTATCTGGTCATGTTGAGTCTCGGTGAACTGGCTGTACATATGCCGGAAACCGGTTCCTTTCATCGCTACGCGACAAAATACATCGGACCGGGTACAGGGTATACGGTAGCCTGGCTCTACTGGCTGACATGGACGGTTGCTCTCGGTTCGGAATTCACGGCAGCGGGCATGTTGATGCAGCGCTGGTTCCCGTCCGTTCCGGTCTGGGTGTTCAGTGCCTTATTCGCTGCGATGATTCTTGGGATCAACGTCTTGAAGGTTCGCGTGTTTGCGGAAGTCGAGTTTTGGTTCTCCGCCATCAAGGTCGTGACGATCGTTGCCTTCATCTTGTTGGGGGCAGGCGCCATCGTCGGCTTCATTCCACTAAAGGATGGGAGTGCGGCACCATTCTTTTCTTCGTTAATGGAAGGCGGATTGTTCCCGAACGGTGCCTTTGCGATTTTCATGACGATGCTTGCCGTGAACTTTGCCTACTCGGGAACGGAATTGATCGGCGTCGCAGCGGGTGAAGCCGTTGATCCGAAGCGGACGATTCCGCTTGCGATCCGGACGACGATTTTGCGGCTTGTCCTCTTTTTCGTCGGTACGATCATCGTATTAGCCGTTTTATTGCCAACGGAAGGAAAGGGCGTGCTCGAAAGTCCGTTCGTCGCCGTATTTGATCGGATTGGGATTCCTTACGCAGCAGATGTGATGAACTTCGTCATCCTGACCGCTATCCTGTCGGCAGCGAACTCCGGGCTTTACGCCGCCTCGCGGATGCTTTGGTCGCTTGCGAACGAACGGATGATTCCACGTTTCTTCGCACAGGTGACACCAGCTGGCGTACCACTCCGAGCTGTATTGTTCAGCATGATTGGCGGAGGACTGGCCCTGCTGTCGAGCATCTATGCGGCAGGAAGTGTCTATATCGCGCTCGTCTCGATTTCCGGTCTTGCTGTCGTCGTCGTCTGGATGAGCATCAGCGTTGCCCAGTACCGCTTCCGGAAACAATTCCTGCGCGAAGGGCATACGGTCGACGAACTGGTCTATCGTACACCACTGTTTCCATTCGTGCCGATTGCCGCTTTTGTTGTCTGTTTGATTTCCCTCGTTGGTATCGGATTTGATCCAACCCAACGAATCGCCTTGTACTGTGGTATTCCATTCATCGTGATCTGTTATGTCATCCATGCGTTCACGAATTCCTCTACGAAACGGAGTGTTGAAGATGTCCCGAATCAAAAATCCAGTTGAGCAACGATTACAGGAAGTGCCCTTCCTGATTTTAGATGGTGCCCTTGCGACCGAACTTGAACAGAAGGGATTTGACCTGAACGATCCGCTTTGGTCCGCACGTCTCTTGATCGAAGCACCGGAACAGATCGAACACGTCCATCACGATTACTTTGAAGTAGGTGCCGATGTCGCGATCACCTCAAGCTATCAAGCAAGTATCGAAGGATTCAAGCAACGTCATATCACGACAGAGGAAGCACAGGCGCTGATTCGACAAACAGTCACCTTGGCGCAAAACGCACGAACGCGTAGTGGGAAGAGTGACGCATTGATCGCGGGATCAGTGGGTCCTTATGGTGCCTACTTAGCAGATGGTTCTGAGTATCGCGGTCATTACGGTGTGACACAGGACGTGCTAGAAGCGTTTCATCGACCACGGATTGAGGCATTGATTGAAGCAGGAGCTGATCTGCTGGCATTCGAGACGATTCCGTCGCTCGAGGAAGCTGTCGTGTTGTTCCGGATTCTTGAAGCGTACCCAGAAGTGTCTGCTTGGCTGACGTTCTCGCTTCAAGATGCGACGCACATTAGTGAAGGAACGGCACATGCGACGTGCATCGAGACAATTGGACAACATCCACAGCTCGCAGCGATCGGTGCAAATTGTTTTCCGGCATCTTACGCGACCGACTTTATCCGTCACGTTAAGGCGTTGACGGACGTGCCAATCATCGTCTATCCGAACTCTGGTGAAGTCTATGATCCGGTCGCAAAAACATGGTCGGGTACGAATCAGTGTACGTCGTTCCAAACCGTCGCAAAGACGTGGTATGAGGCAGGGGCTCGATTGATTGGTGGGTGTTGCCGGACGTCACCGGAACATATCGCGCAAATTCGTTCGGTCTGCTGCGCTTCCCAAGCATGAGGAGTGGAAGAAAACAAAAGAACGGACAGAAATCGATCGATTTTTGTCCGTTCTTTAAATAGGGCATGATTCAATTACCGTTCGCGTAAGGCACGATTGAATTGTTGCAGTAGACGTCCGAAATCCTCCGTATCATCCGACGGCCAGTCCGTCAGAAGGCGTTCAATGCTTGCGAGACGTGCTGTCCGGTAAATCGTGAGTTCTTCTTGACCTTTATCCGTGATGTGATAGAAGAAAGCACGTCCATCTGTCGGATCTTTTACTTTCTCCACGAGTTGCTTCTGATCGAGTGCCGCTGCTTGGCGGCTGACGGTCGAGACATCGAGTTGAAGTTCACGGGCAAGTGTTTTGACACCAACGTTGCCGGATTCCGCCAATTGTCGCAGCAAGAGGTAGGAAGCACGATCCAAATTACGGTTGTCCGCCGTCGCCGTCGTTAATCGTCGGATCAGGATCGCTAACTCCAGTTCAATGGTTTCGAGTGCTGGTTGAGACATCGGGTCTCTCCCCTTTCAAAAAAGTCTCTCTGTCCCTCATGATTACCCAATGTAGATAAGCTGTCAATGTGAAAAGCAGGAGGCTTGACAGAGTTGTAGTTGTATTATACAATCATTTTTGTTCTTTTAATTGTATCATACAACTTTTGCAGATGAGAAACGAACGACAAAGGAGAATTCAGATGAAAGCTTATGAGTCGATGAAACAAGAGGTCATCACGGTAAACGATACAGACTTGATTCGGACAGTCATCGAACGATTCATTCAGTCTGGTATTAGCGGCGTACCTGTCATCAATGCCGAGCAGGAAGTCGTCGGGTATATCAGTGACGGAGATATCATGCGCGCGATCGGGAAACACAAAGATATCATCGTCGATACATTCTTATACGTAGATGTCATCAAAGGAGACGAAGAAGGGTATGAAGACCGGATTCGTCATATCTTGAATCGGCCAGTCATGGAACTGGCACGCCGAAAAGTCGTGACAGCTGACGTTGACACAGAAATGGAAGAGATTGCGGCGACACTTGGCGCAAAACGGATTAAAAAGCTTCCAATCCTCAAGGCAGGACGTCTTGTTGGCATCATCAGTCGCGGCGACGTCATCCGCCATTCGTTTAAACAGTTCATGTAACACATTCGATAGAAAGAAGGGACACTATGGCACTTGCTGAAAAAACAACGACGCTTGAGCCGGAAACGGTATTAGCAGAAAGCAAGCACGGATTATTCCACCAGCCGGTTGCTGTCTGGGCAGTCTTTTTCGCCAGCATCACAGCATTCATGGGAATGGGGCTCGTCAATCCGGTCTTGCCGACGATTGCCGAGAATTTAGAAGCGTCAAAAAGTGAAGTTACGCTCTTATTTACAAGTTATAACGCCGTCATGGCATTCGCGATGTTAATTACAGGCGCGATTTCATCACGGATTGGTCAAAAAGGAACATTGATGCTCGGGATCGCCGTCATCGCAACCGTTGCTGGTTTTGCTTCGCAAGCAGACAGCATCTGGACACTTGTCGCGTTACGCGGTGGTTGGGGACTTGGGAACGCCTTGTTCGTCGCAACAGCGCTTGCTGCGATCGTTTCGCTGTCATCTGGCGGAACCGCAAAAGCGATCATTTTATATGAAGCGGCCGTTGGTCTTGGGATTTCGATTGGACCGCTGTTAGGCGGGACACTCGGTTCGATCACATGGCGTGCCCCATTCATGGGTGTTGCGACGGTCATGGTCATCGCATTTCTCGTCTTGTTGTTCTTAATGCCAAAACCAGCAGCATCTGCTGCACCGAAACAGAAGTTATCATTAAAAGCACCTTTTCAAGCGATGAAACATCGTTCGCTCTTGACGCTCGGGATCGTTGCGGCACTTTACAACGTTGGTTTCTTTACGATCATGGCCTATGCGCCATTCGTCATGAAACTGCCGGCTAAAGGACTTGGATTCGTCTTCCTCGGTTGGGGGATGTTACTTGCCATCACTTCGGTCCTAACGGCTCCGAAACTGAAACAATGGTTCGGAACGATTAAAGCGATGGTCTTGATGCTGATCACATTCGCAATCTTGCTTCTGTTGATGGGGATCTTCACGGAAACGCCAGCCGTCGTCATCGTCTGTGTCATCTTGGCGGGTGCTGTGCTTGGGAACAATAACACGCTTATCACGACAGCCGTCATGGACGCGGCACCTGTCGAACGTTCGACAGCATCTGCGGCATACAGTTTCCTACGTTTTCTCGGGGCAGCCATCGCGCCGTTCATGGCCGGTAAACTGGCTGAAATCTTCAACGCAAATCTACCGTTTTATGTCGGAAGCGGCTTTGTCCTCTTATCCGTCATCATCATCGGGGTCAATCTCAAACACATTCGCCATATCGATCGGACGGAAGGCGGACATTAATTGATTCATCTGACAGTCGAGGTCATGTACCTCGGCTGTTTTGCATAGTGATTTTACTTTTAGAGAGCCGTCCTCTTTCATGTTCAATCGAAATCGGTTATTTTCAAGAGAATGAGAGTATTTTTGTAATCAAGAAAGGAACTCGGATGATTCATCAGATCGTTTTTAAAGGAGAAGAAGGCAGGGTATCGTGGAACATTCTGCATGTTCATTCAAAGCAACAGGAGCTGACGATTCAGATGACAGGAGAAAACAGTGAACAGCGCTTGTCAGTTCCATTTGACATGTATGATGCGTTCATCCGTCAGTTTGCCCGTGTTCATGAGTCGCTTCAGGGAGAAGTCGTCTTTGAGCAAGGCGCGATGCGTCTCCATTTACGTTATGATCGACTCGGTCGTGTCTTCATCAGTTGGTCTGACGGAATAACGAGTCAAGCGTTCCGCAGTGATCAAAGTTATTTAAGTGAGGCGCTGGCACAACTTGGCGTATACTGAATCAGCCGATGAAAGACAGCAAAATGAAGGGACGACTTTCAGGTATTACACCCGAATGTCGTCCCTTTTTTGTTTAAAGCGATGGAAGTGATTGATGTAATGGTGTTTTGATCAAGTTGAAGCAAAACGCAATCGTTTGTTCATATTCCGATAACGGAATCGATTCATCGACTTGATGGGCAAGACGGAAATCATGAAAAGAAGCGATCGCAATTGGAAATGCTTTTTTCGCTTGACTGAACATCGCACCATCCGTTCCACCTGGAATCGCGATTTTTCGCGGTGTTACGCCGCTGATCTGTTCCATCGTATCTGCGACCTGTTGTAAGAAAGGCGCCTGTTCGTCCGTTTCACATGACGGAATATCCTTGATGACGGTCACATTCATTGCGAAATCAGGATCTTCTGCTACAAGACGACGTTCGATAGCTGTAAAGGCAGCAAGCACATCTTCCCGGCCGAAGCCAGGAATCGTCCGGATGTCCATATAAAACGAAGCCTGACTCGGAACGACGTTCGGTCCTTCCCCTCCTGAAATCGAGGTGATTGACGCCACGACCGGACCAAGTGCCGGGTGATGATTCAACGTGATCGAAAAGCGCTCCGACTTCACTTCCTGGATGACACGATAGACGTCATCAATCGCATTCCGTCCGAGTTGCGGGGCAGAACTGTGCGCACTTTTCCCGCGACACGTCACTTCAATCCCGACGACTCCTTTCTGTGCGTAACCGATCATCCCGCTCGTCGGTTCTGTAATCAGTAGAGCATCTAAATCATCCGCATGCCCTTGTTCCGTCAAATGACGCGCTCCCGTCATCCCGTTTTCCTCGTCCGACGTAATCAAAAGTTTGATGGTGTTCGGACGGTCCTGACGTTCCTTGTATTGAATGAGCGCTTGCACCATCGCCATGACACCTGATTTCATATCGGAAGCCCCGCGACCATAGATGCGTCCGTCTTCGATTTCACCACCGTACGGATCTTTCGTCCAGCCATCTCCTTGAACCGGAACCGTATCGAGATGCCCGGATAATCCGAGTACGGCAGGACGTGAAACCTCCTCGCTTGCAGGAACGGTTGCAACGAGGCAAATCCGTTTCGGTGAGACTTCGATCCATTCTGTTGAAATCTGATGGTCGATCAGGACATCGTACACATAACGTGCGACGGCCTCTTCGCCGTCCGTCGGATTAACGCTTGGAATTTGAAGACATCGTTGTAAGTAAGTAATGGCTGTTTGCATGAATTTTTCCCCCTTTACCTATCCTGTACCCTGTAAAAAATACTTCAGGGAGGTAAACGAATTCCGAAAATAATTCACGCTACTGAACGTCTTGAGATGAAAGAAAAGGGGTTGACTCAAAAAAGAATGACGCGTCTTTTCACGCCCTTTCCTCAGACGAGACACAAGCCAGTTTTCCTGCTTCGTTCAAGCAGGAAAGCGGGTCTTGTTTGTCTCTGACAGCGCAAAAATGCGCTTTTTCCTGTAGGAGTGGCGCGTAATGAGTCATTCTTTTTTACGAGATAAGGGTGGCAGATCATCATTCTGCCACCCTTATCTGTGTAGAAACTGACTTTTGAGTCAGTCCTGCGTTGCTCATTCGGTTTTTTCTGCTTCATCTTTCCATTTCGAGTCGATCAGCATTTCGCCCGGCCATGTGTACGCCATGATGCCACCGTCTGCCGTGATGTCCTCACCTGTGACATACGAGCTGTCATCAGACGCGAGGAAGAGGGCGACCGTTGCCATCTCGCGTGGTTTGCCGAGTCGACCGAGTGGGGTGATCCAAGCGTTCGCATCGCGGAACTGTTTGCCCTGCTCTTTTTCCTTTTCACCGACGAGTGTATCGATGAGTGGTGTCTCGATCGTTCCCGGTGATAACGAATTGACACGAATGCCATGACGCGCATAATCGATTGCCATTGCACGTGTGAAGTTCGCGATCCCGCCCTTCGCCGCGTTATAACCAGACCGGTTCAAGTCAGCTGCTCGCCCTGACATCGATGACGTGTTGATGATTGAACCGCCATGATCGAGCATGAGTGGAATCAAGAATTTACTGACGAGGAACGTACCACGCAAATCGACAGCGATGATTCGATCGAAGAGGTCAATTGGGTATTCATGGACTTTTCCGCCTTGTTCATCGATTCCGGCATTATTGAAGAGGACGTCTACCGTACCGTATGTCTCTTGGATGTGCTTCGCGAGTTGTTCAACACTCTCGACGTCTGAGACATCGACATGGACGGCTTCCGCTTTTCCACCGTGTTGTGTAATCTGTTCCACCGTTTGTTGTGCTTTTTCAAGTGAGACATCGGCACAGACGACCGTTGCTCCCTGTTCTGCGAATACAAGTGCGGTCGCTTGTCCGATCCCTGTTGCTGAACCGGTAATGACAGCTACTTTTTGATCAAGTCTACCCATTGCTGAATCCCTCCCAAAGTTATCGTTCACCTTATGAAACATTCCCTGAGAAATCGTGCTTAAACCCATCGATGCGTCTAGTGATCGAGAAGAGGGGGTACATCTACAACAGCATAACCGCTGTACAGAAGGAGATGAGAACGCTGACATCCGACCAATGGCAACTTGCAAAAAAATTATTACGAGAAGCCGCCCAGTATCAAATGATGCTTGAAAAAGGAGCGTTTGCTGATCAACTGATTGACCGAACGACACCGGTTCTTTGGTTTGGTGACGCGACACGTAGTAGCTGGGTGACAGTCGCGACGAATCCATCCCGATCTCAGTTTTTGGACCGGACGGGCGCGTTACGGTTTGACGAACACGGCCCGCTTTTCATACGTCCGCAGTCCATGACATGGGATGATTACCTACAGGAAGAGATATTGACGGATTCCATCCGGCGCTTCAATCACTACTTCAAACAACCGAATGTGTACCGGACCTGGTTCGGTCGACCGGGGGGAGGTAAACTCGAAGGGTTTTTGAACGGATTTGGTGCGTCGCTTTACGAGGACACGTCTGATCCGGTCATTCATCTGGATTTTTTCCCGTTTCCGACGCAGCACTATATGGGAGCGATTAAAGAACGGGGAGTGTTAGAAGACAGTTCGTTTGGACAAACGTTTTTATTGCGTCTTCTCGAGCTGTTTTCGTTAAAGGGAATCATCCTGCTCGGCAAGGAACATACGGAACGATTTGCGAAGCTTGAACCAGACATTGACTGGACGACTTATCAAGCGCCGGATTATCCGGACGCAAGTTTTCAAATCGGCTTTTCATCACAGTTTCAGCTTCCCGTCGTCGGACTCCACTTCAAACCAAGTGAGCAGTTCATCGGTCTTGGTAATCGAAAGGATGAAAATGGCGTCAGTCATGGCACATATGGGGCAGCAGAGCATCTATACCGAATCGGAGCGATCGTCCGTGAAGAAGTCATAAGGTACGCCCAAAAAGGAGATTGACAGATATTTCGAACTCCCTAATAATAGGAGATGAATTAGCACTCTATATGATTGAGTGCTAAAAAAGGGAGGCTGAAGTAGCATGGAAACGAAACAATTTAAGGCGGAATCAAAACGGTTGCTTGAGATGATGATTCATTCCATCTATACGCATAAGGAGATTTTTCTACGCGAATTGATCTCGAATGCCAGTGACGCCATGGATAAGATGTATTATAAAGCGTTGACGGACGAGACGATTTCGTTCGAGAAGGAACACTACAAAATTACGATTGAACCGAATACAGAAGCACGCCAGCTCGTCATTCGTGATACGGGAATCGGAATGACGAAGGAAGAGCTCGAAGAAAATCTAGGAACGATTGCAAAGAGTGGCTCGCTTGCCTTCAAGGCTGAGAATGAAGCGCAAGACGGTCATGATATCATCGGTCAGTTCGGTGTCGGATTCTATTCCGCGTTCATGGTTGCTGACGTCGTCACTGTCGTCACGAAACCTTTTGGTAGTAAGGTCGCCTATAAATGGGAGTCACGTGGTGTCGAAGGCTATACGATCGAGGAAGTCGACAAAGAAACGGTCGGAACAGAGATCACCCTCCACATCAAAGCGAACGAGGACGAAGAATCGTATGACGAGTACCTTGAGACGTACCGCTTGCGTAGCATCATCAAGAAATACTCCGATTTCATCCGTTATCCGATCGAGATGAAGGAAATCGAACGCCAACCGGTCGAAGGTAGTGACGAGACGAAAGAGGTCGAGGTCGTCAAGACGATCAACAGCATGGTGCCGATCTGGCGGAAGAACAAACGGGAATTGACGGACGAGGATTATACGAACTTCTATCAAGAGAAGCGATATGGTTTCGACACACCGGCGAAACACATTCATATCAGTGTCGACGGCGCGGTTCGTTATCAATCGATTCTATTCATTCCGGAGCAGGCACCGTACGATTATTATTCGAAGGAATTTGAAAAAGGACTCGAGCTTTATGCCAACGGTGTCCTGATCATGGAAAAATGCAGCGACTTGTTGCCGGATCACTTCAGTTTCGTCAAAGGCATGGTTGACTCGGAAGACTTATCGCTCAACATCTCGCGTGAGTTACTGCAGCACGATCGTCAACTGAAGCTGATCGCAAAAAACATTCAAAGTAAGATTAAGACACAACTTGAAGCACTCCTACGCGAAGATCGCGCGAAGTACGAAACGTTCTATCAAGCGTTCGGACGTCAGCTGAAGTTCGGTATGTACAATGATTACGGCATGCATAAAGAACAGGTACAGGACCTGATCCTCTTCTACTCAGCGAAGGAGAAGAAGTTGATCACACTTTCGGAATACGTCGCAGCGATGCCGGAAGATCAGGCGCATATCTACTATGCTGCTGGTGAGAGTACGAATCGTTTGGATAAATTACCGCAATCCGAACTCGTTCGTGATAAAGGATACGACATCTTGTACTTCACGGAAGAGATTGACGAGTTCGCGATTCAGATGCTCGTGACGTATGGCGAGAAGACGTTCAAGTCGGTGACGAGCAGTGATTTAGGAATCGAAGCAGAAGCAGCAGAGACGACGGATGCGCAAGCTGAGATGTTCCAAGCGATGCAGGAAGTGTTAAGTGGACAGGTCAAGGAAGTCAAAGCATCGACACGACTGAAATCCCATCCGGTCTGCTTTGCGACGGACGGCGCCGTTTCGATCGAGATGGAGAAAATCTTAAAGGCGATGCCGAACAACGAAGGGGTAGAAGCGGTCAAGATTCTCGAGTTGAACCCGTCGCACAGCGTATTTGAGTCTCTTGAAGCAGCGTATCAAAACGATCGTTCGAAATTCGAACGCTATACAAAGTTGATGTATCAGCAAGCCTTGCTTGTTGAAGGACTCCCGCTTGAGGACCCGGTAGCATTCGCAAATGATGTGTGTCTATTGATGGTGTGAAAACGAGTAGGATCAAAAAAAGCATTGGATGCGCGCATCCAATGCTTTTTCTCGTACCATTTTACATTAATCCGTTTGTAAATCAGAAGCCGTCTCACCTTTTTTCGAGAGGACGTTCAAGACGACGACGAACAAGATGAATGTCACGAGGGCACCGATGAATCCGAAGAGCGATGATTCCGTTACGCCGACGACTAAATAGCCGACAGCAGCCGTGACGGCACCGACCAGCGCATACGGAAGTTGTGTCGTAACATGATCGATATGATGGGACCCAGCTCCTGTTGAACTTAAAATCGTTGTATCCGAGATTGGTGAACAGTGGTCACCGAAGACGGAGCCGGCAAGAACAGCAGCAAGTGTCGGAAGCAATAGTGACGCATCAACGGCCATGACGAGATCTGCACCGATCGGCAACATGATGCCGAATGTACCCCAACTTGTTCCTGTCGAAAATGCCATCACACCGGCAATCAAGAACAGCAAGAACGGCAAGTAGGAAGCAGAGATTGAGTTGCTGACGAAGCTCGCTAGGTAGTCGCCGGTTTTCATGTCACCGATGACAGCGATGATCGTCCATGCGAACAAAAGAATCACGACAGCCGGCCACATCGAACGAAGACCCGCAACGATACTTGCGCGGTAATCACGTCCTGGAATCTTACGACCGATCAGCATCAGGAAGGCAACGATCAAACTAATGACGACACCAGCGACGAGGGAACGGGTGACGTCCGTCGCTTCAAAGGCACCGATCAAAGTAAACGGGCGGTTGTCGGCAGCAAGGGCTTGGGCACCGGTGCCGAGTAACGCACTAATCGTAGCGATGACGAGGACGATGATCGGAACGACAAGATCACGGACTTTTCCGTTCGTATGTTCAGTCACCTCTTTTGCCATCCCCATCGGTGTTCCTTTCGAAGCATCGAAGAGTTCGCCTTTAGCGGCACGCAGTTCATGTTGTCTCATCGGTCCGACAGAGATACCGGAATAAGCGATGTAAAGTGTTAACAGAAGAGCGAAGATGGCATAGAAGTTTAACGGTACGATCATCATGAAAGCGCTGAAGGCAGAGTAATCCGTAATCGAATGTGTCGTTAGGATACCAGCGATGATGGAGATGATGAATGCTCCCCAACTGGAGAGCGGACTAATGACACAGACCGGCGCAGCGGTCGAATCAATCAGGTAGGCTAGTTTCGCACGCGATACGCCACGACGATCCGTTAATGGACGACTGACATTCCCGACAGCCAGACTGTTGAAATAGTCATCAATGAAAATCAAGATACCAAGACCAAAGGCAACTAATCGTGCACCGCGTGCTGTCTTGACGTGTGTAGCAGCCCATTCACCGAAGGCACGGGCACCACCTGATGTTTGAATCAGCGTAGACAAGATACCAAGCAAGAGTAAGAATACGAGTAACAGGACGTTCCACTCGTTCAAGGCGCCATCCGCCCAAAACAGACTGAAGATGTTCTTACCGAGATACGTCACCGTATCGATCGGATTAAAACGATGGAGTAGCAGAGCGCCGACGAGAATGCCGACACCTAACGAAAGAACGACCTTTCGCGTAAAGATGGCCAGTACGATAGCCAATAAGGCAGGGACGAGAGCAATGATGGAATCTGAATAGTTAACCATGAAAAATATCCTCCTCTTTAAAATAGATAACTTAAAGATGAGACCCCGCGGCATACAAAAAAGCAAGGGCACCGGCAACAAAGCCGACACCCTCGCTGGATGCGTCTTTCTTAGCCGAATTGGAGCGCTCCATACAAGAAATATGTATGGCAATCGATCGGGTGTTTCCCGAATCGACCAACAACGGCATGCTCGACACATACTGTCATTTCGGCGATGTCACCTTTCCTGTAGTCGTCTTCGTTGTCATCCTCGGACCAAGTACTGATTGAAATCGCGCCTCTACCTCATCGATAGAATAGTCATATTCTGTTCTTATGCCCACTTTATCATGTCTGTCGGAATGGGTTCAACCATATTTTCTGAAAACTTAACGGAAAATGCTTCTATTGAGCGAAATATTGAATCAGCTGTTTTGTCAGATACGCTTGATTTTCTTCGAACTGTTTTTTGCGATGACCGTTTGCCCCGGATGGATGCGGAAAACCGGAAAGCAGCTGATGGTGTGGCTCGATTCTTCCGTCATGGATCAAACTCCGTACCTGTGCTTCGACGACACGCCCGAGTGGAATAAGTAATACAGGATGATGCAACTGATTGATTTCTGCCACAAAATGTTCCTCGGCATAATGTTTTAACAAAGGACTGCGACCGATTTTTGGTTGATGACCGGAATAATTTTTTTCGCGATAAAAGACAGGGTGCTTCAATAGTGAGGTTGGATGTAATAAATCTTGATGTTCGTGGAACAAGCTAGCGCTTGTATCGATTTCAAGTAAAGGTGCAAGACCGAGTGCATCAAGCATTTGGACGAGATTACGGCGCATCGTTCCGGCAAAACTTGCCGTATACTTGACGAGCCGTGCCGTTTCCTCCACAGAAGCGCCATGATGAAGTGCATCAGTCGCTTCCTCGAACGCAATCCGCATCTGATCAAAGCCGGGTGTGATCCCGATGATGACGACCTTTGCTTCTGTGTTTACATACTCGCCAATCGGAGAATAATAAATGGCTAATTGTTTTTCTTGTTGTAATAAAAAGTCAGGTGTCCATAATTCGTCCCGCCGCAAGGTACGATCGTCGGGGAGGTCACGGATCGCCTGTTCAAAAATAGTTAACGAATTCATGAAAGGTCCTCTCTCTCTGTATTGGAACTATAATAACAAATAATACCATTTGAGACAATTAGACCCTTTCACAATTTTTTATCAGGTATAAAAAAGGACTCGAAACGAGTCCTTTCAGACTGAAGACAAAGTGCAGTTTTTCTCTTAACGAGAAAAGTTGCGTATTTTATCCCTCTCGAATCGTTTTCCTGGAACAAGCATCGCGATGCTTCACTTCGTTGCAGGGGTGCTCCTGCTTGTTTTTCCCTAGGAAGCGATTTCGAGTGAACAAAACGCTACTCTGCTCTTTCTTCCGGATACAAAACGAAGAAGAAGGAGGATTTCCTATGATGGGGAAGAGATCAACATCGTTCAGAACATGTCACCATTACATACAACGGGCTGACTCAAAAGTCAGTTTCTACAAAGATAAGGGTGGCAGAATGATGATCTGCCACCCTTATCTCGTAAAAAAG
>NZ_JBOZGJ010000014.1:0-75777 GCF_050846835.1 Exiguobacterium sp. TDN 0502
CAAACGGGGAAGGAGATGCTCTCGAAGTCGAAGGAATAGTTCTGATTGTTCCAGACGCAGACCGGCTTTTTGAGGACTGGGATGCGTTTGAATGCTTCTTTTCTCGCTTTCTTGTAGATGCCGACGGCATCTCCTGCGAGTTGGTTCTTCACGGCGCTCGGAAGGGGGGCATCGATGTCCTTACTAGACCACCTCTTCCCGTCCTCGGAGGCGACCATGTTCGCCACGACTCGGTTGGCGGTATGAATATAGGTCTTGCCCATCCTTTTTAGGATGGCATCCTGACGACGAGTGGCATAGACTCGAACCTCTACCGTGACGACTTGACTCATCTTTGACACCTCCTTCATCATAATAATTAACTCCATTATAGGTTTACTATAAATGCATTTCATCAGGAAGAACAGTCGGGGACATGAGGTGTCTGAAGACACCCCGTCCCCGAACTCGCTATCATCCCACCCCTAAAGGAGTGGGCTTTCTCGCTCGTAAATTCTGTAACGGTGTCTGCCTTATCCATTGCACCACAAGAACGATGCCAAATGGGAACATGAACAGGAGTAGCATGAGAGGAAGAAACCCTAGATTTCCATTGCCGCTGATTTGTTGTGGATATACTTGCGTCGCGCGACCCAAGGATATGAGAAGTCCACTAAAGATGCTTAAAGCGACTACTAATCGATCTACCTTCACGATTCTCATCCAATCGTCCCCTCTTTAAAAAAAGTGTTTGTGATTCATATGACTACACTCAATATACAAGAGGGAGACGTTCAACATTTCCTTTTTCAGGAATCAAGGTAATGCGATACCCGGTTTCGATTATTTTTCAGATGGCTTTGAATTTTACTTGGTTCTGCTGACTTCATTGAATGTCATGTTTATATTTATAGTCCTGTAGAATCGTAGCTGCGTCCCTAGTCGTCCAATCTGCTACCGTTTCTGAAGGATGTCGTGCGAGATACGCATCCATAATGTCTTTTCCTAACCGGTACATACTCCATATAGGTATATCCTTCTCCTGATTTCCATCCATGATATCCTCTTTCGTCAATTCACCATTTTTCATTAAGCGTAAAACATGCTGTTTCGTCTCTTCTTCTAATGGCTCGACCCAAGCTGGTGTCACACCTTTGACGACGCGTTTCGCGAACTGATCCGCCTTCCCTTCCAGGAGAAGTGAATGGATCAGTGGGCTGGCTTCATCTCCCAAAGAAGAATCTAGCTTCATTCGGTCGTACAAAGCAGTATGATGATATTCATGGGCTACTGCATACGCCAACATTTTCTTATCATAGTCAGCACTAAGGAATAGAATGAAGCAATCTCTTGTTGCTAACCCCGCGACCCCTCCCATGATACTCGTACGCTCCATGAATTCCGAATTGATCGGCACGATGAAAATCGTATTCATTTGTTTCGGTAATGCCCGATGTGAAGCGGTATAACTTTTTTCAATGATTTTTTTGATCTCTGTATCTTCTTTCATTAACTCTTTCGTCCGACTCATTAACTGTTCTTCATACCCCGTTGCCTGTAGCATAAAGTAACTCTTCATATATGTTAGATCAAGATCTTGTTGCTCACCTATTTCATCCATATAACCTAAGACATGTTTCAGATAGCTCTTCGTGCCATCATCCGCGCTACCTGTCTTCATTGCCTCTTCTAAGTACTGATTGTATTGCGTATAGAGCGGAACGATCTTGACCTGATCCTCTTGACCAATCTTGATCGTCTTGTTTTTAATCGTTTCGTCGTTCGGTGAAAAGAAGTTTTCTGTCCTTTCCCAAACGGTACACCCCGATAAGGTAACCAACATCAAACAGAGTAATACGAGCCATCCCTTTTTCAATGTAATCCCTCCCTCAGATTTATGTCTCAATATTTTATACTGTCATTTAATAACAAAAGTTTCATATTTTAGATAAATAGTCCACCTCCAGATTGACTATAAATAAAAAGAACCTTGAAGCGTCGCAACACTTCAAGGTTCTCCTTCTTTCATGACCCCGTACTTGCAAATGCCTTCAGTCCGAACAACCAGAACCGGTACGCAATCAAACAGGCGATGATGGCGACGAGTGGTGTCGCGACTGCCATCAACCCATATCCTCTTCCGTCAAAGAAATACATCGCCGGATAAAAGGCAGTGAAGCCAAACGGAATGATGTAGGTCAAGACGAACATCAAGACCTTCGAGTAGATCGTCATCGGATATCGGGCGAAGTCACTCAGACTGAAGACCGCAGAGACGACCGGCAGACTGTCGACCATCCAAAATGAGAACGTCGCAAAAAACAGGTTGATCGCGATATAGAGCAATCCGCTCGAAAAAACAAGTACGATCAGCATCAAGACATCACCAAAGCTCCAGATCATGTCGAGGTGATCGGAAGCAACATAGAGCACCCCACCACCAATCAACAGTTGGCCGAACCCGTCTTGTTGGACGCGCTCAGCGATGATTTGAAACAACGGATTGACGGGGCGCATCAACAACCGATCCAGATTCCCGGTCCGGATGTACTGCCAGCCGATCGTCCAAAGGTTATCAAAGAAGATATGATGTAAGGCTCGTCCCAAAAAAGCGATCCCGTAAATGAATAGAATCTCGTAAAAGTCCCAGCCGTTTAGCGTCTCGATATGCTGAAAGACGACCGACAGGAAAAAGAGTGAGGCGAACTGTTGACCAAAGACCGACAAGACACCGATCAGGAAATCAATTCGGTATTCCATCATGACCTTAAAATGACTTTTGGCATATAGCCAGTAGAGTTTTATGTATCGTTTCATCCGCCGAACACCGTCACTTTCCGGATCGCGAGCGCGAACGTGATTCGCAAGATGACGAAGAATCCGATCAACCATCCGATTTGAATCAGTAACGCTTGCAGGATGCCACTTGCGCCAATCTCTCCCGTATAGATCGCAACCGGGACGTAGACGAGTGAAGCGAACGGTAAGTACAGACTGATCGTCTGAAACCAGTCCGGGAACAGCGTCAACGGGACGATCGCACCGGACATGATCGTGATGACGGCGTCCTGTAGGACGGATAGTCCCCAAATGTTGACGGTATAGAACGCAAAGATGCCGACGAGCAGATCAATCAATGTCGCGAGCAACACGGCACAAAGGACACTACCAACGAAGGCGATGCCTGCCAACCACGACTGTGGTCGATCCACGCCGATGAACAAGATCGAGACGAGGACGAGTGGTAGGATCGAGCGGAACAAGACCGAGACTTTTGAGCCGATATCCTGAGCGAGTAATTTATCGAGCAAGTGATACGGACGGAGTAACTCGATCGCGATGGCTCCTTGTTTGATCATCCGGGCGAGATCGCGTCCGGCACCCCCGCGGAACTGATCAATCATCGTCGCAAGCACCGCATACGTCAGCATCGTCGACAGTGAGATACCGGAGACATCGGTCTTATTGGCATACACGGCTTGCCAGAAGAAATAGAGAATGAACAAGCGCATCGTCACACTGAACATGCTTGCCCAGTACCAGGTCGTGTAGGCGAGATCAACCTTGATTTGGGACCGCATCAACGCGGTATATTTACGGATTCTCATGCGCTAATCCCCGCTTGGTAGAGCTTGCGGATTAACGTCTCCATCTTCGGGACGGACACGGAGACGTCCCGGACCGTGTACAGCGAGACGATTTCCTTGATGACTTGTCCACTCGACAATTCCCGGTCGTCAAACGCCAGCTCATACGTCAGTTCATCCGTCGTAAATAACGTCACACGATGTATCAACGCCGTCGGTAAAACGAACGGCACCGGTTCTTCAAGTGTAATCCGGAGCGTCCGCTCGTGGCTGAACGACTCCTTCAGTTGATCGATCGTATCGTCATAGATGATGCTCCCGTCGTCGAGGACGATCACCCGGTCACAGACTTCTTCGATGTCCTGCATATCGTGCGTCGTCAAGATGACGGTCGTTCCAAAGCGATCACTCATCTCCCGGATGAAGTGACGGATCGTCTCCTTGATCTCGATATCAAGTCCGATCGTCGGTTCATCAAGATAGACGACTTTTGGACGATGCAGGAAGGCTGCCGCCAGCTCACAACGCATCTTTTGACCGAGCGACAGTTGCCGGACCGGCACGTCTAGAAGTGGTGCAAGCTCTAATTTTTCCCGGAACCATGTGAGTGTGTCATCGAATTCCGACTTTGGCACCTGATAGATTTCCTTCAGTAGCTCAAACGATTCTTGGACCGGAATGTCCCAGAACAGTTGTGTCCGCTGACCGAAGACGGCACCGATTTGCGATGCGTTCTTGACCCGGTCGGCATGTGGATCGAGTCCGAATACCCGAACGTTCCCCGCGTCCGGACGTAAGACACCGGCAAGCATCTTGATCGTCGTTGATTTTCCGGCACCATTGAAACCGATATAGCCGACGCGCTCTCCTGCTTCAATCGTCAAATCAATCGCTTTGACTGCCTCTTTCGTCCGGTACGTCCTGTAAAACAGCGCCTTGATTGCTCCGCGTAGTCCCGGTTCCCGTTGGAGGATTTGATAGTGTTTCGTCAGTCCTGTTGCCTCAATGGCATATCGTTGCATCTGATTTCCCCCTTTTTGTGCAAACGCTTTCCGAAAACGAATTATACCAGAAAAAACCAGTCACTTTCCAACTCTTTTGAAAATTTTTCTCGATATTCTGACGAAGTCGCGTAATAATAGATAAAAAAAGGAGTGGTCAGACCATGATCTTACGTCATATGACACATCGCCATCACATGAAATCGATCGTGACACGCGGCGGATTGTCGCCAGCATTCCAAGTCGACGCACCAGAAGGCTCGATTGCGTTTGAAGTCAATCCATCTAACGATGCCTATCGCACTCATTTCCACCAATTGAAAACAGACTGGGCGGACGGTGACGTCGTGACGCTTGAATTCGATGGAGAGCGGATGCAAGCTGCTGGATTCAACATTCTCCAACCGGAAGAAGATACACGCAGCCAACAGGCTGAACGATTAGGCTTGCCGCTCGGGGAAATCGGTGCCTACGCATACATTCGCAATTTCGTCTCACTTGATTTTTTAACGGAATCGTCACGGGAACAGGTGTCAGAATATTATTAATTTCAAACATGTATTCTTTTGGATACTTTTGAAAGATAGGGCAATTTTGATACATTCAGTCTACTTTTGGGTAACACTAGTTTAGATAAATAAATTTTCATCAATTGAATTAATTTTTTGTAGTTATTTTTCGACACTCACGGAGAGGAACACGAACATGTGGCATACACTAAATCATCTCATCCTTAACATTTCCTTGCTCTTCTTTTTCGTGTTGATTTCGTTGTTTTTCTTTAAACGATTCCGATTTCATAACACGCTCGACAGTTGGCTGAAGAAAAATCTATTAGTACTGCTTCTTGCAACAGGTGCCGGCTACTGGGTCATCCTCAATGCCATCACCTATCAGGGATTTCGATTTGATTTATCAATCACATTGATCGTCATCGCCTTCATCTATGGCGGCATCAGTAGCGGCTTCATTACGACACTCGTCTTCGCTGCCCTCCAACTATTCGTTTTTCCGTCAACTGACATAATTTGGCTCGTTTTGACGTACCTGATCGTCAGCATCATCGTGCTCTATTTACAAAACGAAGCACCTGACCGATTCATCTCGTTTCCAATCATTTTTGGTATCGCACTCATCCTCTGTTTACCATACGTCCATCACGTCCGTCCGAATGACGTGACGGCGATGACGGTCTTTCTCATCGGCAATGGCTGTGCTGGTCTTCTGTTGCACAGCATTCTGCATCAAGTCCGGTGGCACTTCAATCAAGTCCGGATGCATCGTCGTCTCGCTTTGACGGATACGCTGACAGGTCTTGATAATAGGCGCCGTTTGGAAGAAACCGTCCAGCGTTATAAATCACAACAGATGAATTTTTCGATCATGATCATCGACGTCGATCATTTCAAACAGGTCAATGATACATACGGTCATGACCAGGGCGATCATATTTTACGTCAAATCAGTGCCTTGCTTACGTCCTATTGTCCCCCTTCTTGTGTGCTCGGACGATTCGGTGGCGAGGAGTTCATGATGCTGTTACCGGAGCATTCGTTACCTGAGACGCGTCGACTCGCGGAACAAATCTGTGAAGCCAGCGCCAAACGAACGTACGAGTTATCCGCGACGGAACCACTTCAAGTGACGTTATCAATTGGTGTGTCTCGACAAACCAACCAACCGTCAGAGACGCATAATTTTCTGCAAACGATCCAGCAAGCAGATGCTGCTCTTTATCAAGCGAAAAAGAGCGGTCGAAATTGTGTCTTTCATCATGACCCGTTGCGTTAAAAAAGTGCCCCCTCGCGTGACGATGAGGGGGCACTGCTATCTGAAATGGAGGAACGAACGTGGAAATCACGAATGTCTTACGCTTTACCGATCGCGATGGCTTTCGACAGTGGTTGACGAACCACGCAGATCACGCGGCCTTTTGTTGGGTGATTCTCAGTCGAAAACAAGCCGGAGATGGTCTACTTTATCTCGATGCCGTCGAAGAGGCACTTTGCTTCGGCTGGATTGATGGAATTGCAAAGAAGACTGAAGACGGTGAACTGGCGCAACGGTTCACCCCGCGTCGAAAAAACAGTAACTGGACCGAACTGAACAAGGAACGGGTCCGTCGCTTAGAGCGCCTCGGCTTGATGCAACCGTCCGGACGACAGGTTCTACCAGACATGCGTGCTGATGCGTTCGTCATTGATGACACGATCCAAGCGCGCCTACAAGAAGACCCGATCGTCTATGAACAGTTTAATGACTTCCCGGAGCTCTATCGACGCATCCGGATCGATACGATTCAAAGTGTACGCAAGGATCCCGTTCTCTATGAAAAACGTCTGCAGACGTTGATTGAAAAAACGAAACGGAATCAGATGTACGGTCAGTGGAATGACGGGGGTCGTCTTTTACTCGAAGATGTTCCGGAGACGGAATCAGAAGCTGATCGGTCAGACCGCTAAAAAAATCTCTTCTAACGATTGGCGTTCAATCTGCACCTCGTAGACTTTGACGTCTTGTTTCGCAAGCATGACGAGTAACTCCGGAATATCCTCTTCGGTCGGCAGATTGAGCCGTGTATATTCATCCGTTTGCGACAACTCATGAACGTCATTCGGAAGATGTGATAGCTCTAGCTGTGGAACGGTCCGAATGCGGATCTGAACTTCCTGCCCTATCGCCTCTTGCATCGACGCAATGGTTCCGCAGCGAACGATTCGCCCCTCTGCCAAGATCGCGACACGATCACAAATCTTTTCAATCTCATTTAAGTTATGCGAGGTCAAAAAGATTGTCTTTCTGTCAGCTTTTAATGCGAACAACAGTCGCTGGATATCGATTGCAGACTCTGGATCAAGACCAGACGTCGATTCGTCTAAAAAAAGCAATTCCGGAATTCCAACGAGTGCTTGTGCGATACTGATCTTCTTCTTCATCCCAAACGAGAAGCTCCCAATCTTCTGACGCTCCGTTCAGCTCAATCCGACCCGACCGAGTAAATCAAGGATCTCGTTTTTGCTGACGCGGACTCCGGATAATCCTGCCATATATTCGAGGAACGCGCGCGCTGTCATGTCGTGATAGAGATTTGATGTATCCGGCATGACACCAATCCGGCGTTTGATCGCATCCAGTCGATCAGCGGGTTCACCGAGAAGTGCGACGGTTCCAGCTGACGCTTGCGTGATCCCAGTCAGAATCTGAATCAATGTCGATTTCCCAGCACCGTTGCGACCTAAAAAACCAAAGATTTCTCCCTGCTCGACTGTCAGATTAACCTCGTGTAAAACTTCTTTTGCACCGAACGATTTCTTCAATCCTCTTACTTCAATCGCATTCATATTACAGAATTTACGAACGGGAAAGCCCATATCAGGCATAGCCCGCCTTTAGGCATGGGATGAAAGTGAGTTCGGATGTTTTCATATCCGACGTTCGGGTATATCTACCGCATAGACAAGTACAAGTCTCTAAAACGCCTGTGTCCATCACACATTGAAAATCGTATACGGTTCGGTCACGAAAACATGTGATCGGTAAAACGATGCCTGTCGTCACGCAAAAGACGCTAACACATTAGGTGGACACACCTGCAACGACCTGTGGTTGACGGTAACAGTCGATCAGCCTGAGAACCTATACGGTCTGTCTCAGGAGGGGTGGTGGCACACCCTCATCTGAAGGCTTGAGCAAAACAGAAATGGACTGCGCTCGCATAAGCACCTCAGAATCCCACGGTTTTAATCGTGGGATTGTCAAACGATTACCCATCAACACCAAGTGGTTCACATCACGGAATCGGGAACACAAGATCTTCCGACGATTGTTTGCCTGCATGGACTCGGCAGTACAAGTCTTAGCTTCATTGAAATCGCGGAAGCACTCGCAAACGAATTTCGCATCATCGCGCTCGACTTACCCGGTCACGGAAAAACAGCAGCTTTTACAGATCCTCTACACTATCGCATGAAACCGCTCACGGACTGGATCGATAAGGTCCTACATATGCTCAATATTCGTCAGTTCTATGCTTTGTCACACTCATGGGGAAGTGTCCTCTCACTCTATTATTTGATTGAACATGCTAATCGAGTACTCGGTACGATTTTGATCGACGGCAGCTATCATAGTAAACGGCTCTACGCGATGTCAGTCGAAGAGGAAGTCGCTTTTTACGAACGCGATTTCGAGGATTCCGTTTCGACATGGGACGAATTTTTAGACGTTGCCGTTAATGCTCCGGATGCGCGTCGCTCCCTTGCGCTTAACAAGGCGGGTATCGACTTGCTTCGTCTAGAAAACGGACGTTATCACTGGCATGCGCGAGGAGAGACGGCTGCTGCGATCGTACGTGCGCTGCACCACGAGGATGTCCTTGATTTTCTCTCAGACGTTCCACCAGCAGACATTCAGTTGTACGTCGCAACGTTATCGACGGATCAAACATCAATCCGTCAGCAAGCGACACATCCGTTACACGAGTTGACGAATGCGACAATCCATCTCGTTTCGGAAACCGGGCATCTACTGCACTGGGATCGTCCCGACGTCATCATCGAGGTGATTCGTTATCATTGGACGGCTGGAAAAAGATTGTCTTACATTCAAAAATTGGTTTATTATGGAATTAACGAAAAGAGGAGGAATCCTTATGCTAAAACGATTAACGTTCGTTTGTGTGACCTTATGCGTCGCGATCGTCGCCGTCCTTGTCGCCGCACGCCATTCATCAGGCAATACCATCTCGTTTGAGGAGCCGTTCTCGGTCTACATTGCGATTGGACTAATTGTCGTCTTATTCCTACCACCATTCATCCTATCTTTTTTCGAACAACCTGTACTGAAGATTGTCAATGTCGTCTACCAATCCCTGATCGTCTTTAGCTTTGTCAGTCTGATTCCGGTCGGCTTCTTGATCCCGAACGGTTCTTCGACGATCATCGTCGCTATCCTCGGGACGGTCGCAAGTCTTGCGAGTGTCATTGTCGCTACGCGGAGTACGACCTTCCAACCTGTCTTAAAGTGAATCGACCAGTTGAGCAGGATGTCTCTCTTGACATCCTGCTTTTATCGTTTTAAGTTGTATATACAAACGTTAAGGAAGGAGCATACTTCATGCCATCGATTCAGGAAGAGGAGGATTTATTGACGTATTGTCTCTATTTCACGTCGAGCCGCTTTGCCCGTAATATCGCCAAATTGGCTGATCAAGCTATCGACGGTGAGCTCGCGCCCTCCTATTACTACATGATGCTCGTCGTCCATTTTCATCCGGACATCACACAAAAGGAATTGAGCCAGCGCTTATCTCTCGCACCCTCAACGAGCACACGGTTTTTGGATAAACTCGAAGCACTCGGCTGGATTCATCGTGAGTCACGCGGCAAACAATCCCACGTCCGTTTGACGACAGCGGGAGAAGAAGTATACGATACGTTCCGCCAATCGTTGAAACAACTGTTCGCTGATTATGCCGCGATTCTTGGTAAGGACGAGAGTAAACAATTGAGTAAATCGCTTCGCGAAGCAAATGAAAAACTTGAGCGTGCTTGAGTTTTTTTACCCTAACGTTTGTATATACAACTATTAAGGAGTGTTTTCATGACTACACAACAGACCATAGTGATCATTGGCGCCGGTCCCGGAATCGGGTATCATACGGCACTTCGTTTCGCACAGAATGGCTATCATGTCGCGTTGATGGCGCGGAACGAACAGCGTCTGCAATCACTTGTCGATCAACTGACCGATCAAGGATACGAAGCGACTGCTCATGTCGCGGATGTACGAAATTCTACCGCACTTGCCTCGCAGTTCGAGAGCATTCACCGGATCCATGGTTCAATCGATGTCCTGCTTTATAACGCACTCGCTAACACACCAGGTCGTCCGACAAC
Organism: Exiguobacterium sp. TDN 0502; assembly: GCF_050846835.1. Classification (NCBI taxonomy): domain Bacteria; kingdom Bacillati; phylum Bacillota; class Bacilli; order Caryophanales; genus Exiguobacterium; species Exiguobacterium sp. TDN 0502. The sequence goes on from NZ_JBOZGJ010000014.1 coordinate 10,465, forward strand.
GTTACGCGCAGAAGATCTCCGTGCTGACTTCGACATTAACGTCATCGGTGCACTCAACAGCGTCAATGCAGCACTCCCGTACTTATCACCCGACGCATCGATCCTGCTGACGGGTGGTGGACTTGCGCTCTCGCCTGTCGCTGACGTCGCTTCCTTATCGCTCGGTAAGGCGGCACTACGAAATCTCGCGTATAGCTTGCACGACGAGTTGAAAGACCGATCAATCCATGTCGGAACGTTGACGATCGTCGGTTTCGTCGAAGAAGGAACCTTCTTTGCGCCGCAGCATATCGCGCAAGCTTTACACGCACTTCACCAAGAGCGAGCGATCGAACGCATATACAAGGAGGAACAACAATGAAAACACTCGTCATCGTCGCCCATCCTGATCTAACAAACTCCCGAATCAACCGGACATGGATGAACGCATTTCAACAGCAAGAACACGTGACCGTCCATGACCTGTACGCAACCTATCCTGATTTTAAGATTGATGTAAAACGGGAACAAGAATTATTGATGGCACACGACCGGATCGTGCTCCAGTTTCCGTTTTATTGGTATAGCAGTCCTGCTTTACTCAAGCTCTGGCAAGACGAGGTGCTCACTTACGGCTGGGCATATGGTCAATCCGGTACACGATTACACGGCAAAGAATTAATGCTCGCTTTTTCGACGGGAGGACCGTCTGCCGCTTATCAACCGACCGGAGTCAATCAGTTCAAGTTTGATCAATTGACGACGCCGTTTCAAGCGATGGCGAACTTGACGGGCATGACCTTCCTACCGCCATACATTCTGTCCGGCGTCCGCACCTTATCCGATGAAGCACTCGTACAGGCAACATCATCACTCATCGAACAGACACTTCTCGTCCCGACACGAAAGTGAGGTCTCTTATGGCACGTTTTCTCTATCAGACACGTGAATTTGACTGTCCGGTCCAGCTCAGTATGAATGTCTTAATGGGCAAGTGGAAAGTGCTAGTCTTGTGGCAACTGTTCCTAAAAAATCGTCGGTATGGCGAATTAAAACGACTTGTCCCCGGCATCAGTCATAAAGTCTTATCCGATACGTTAAAGGTGCTAGAAGAAGAACGATTCATCTTCCGCCATGACTATCAGGAGAATCCTCCGCATGTCGAATACGGTCTGACGGATCAGGGACGTGACCTCGAGCCGATTTTGCGTGCGCTGCAACAATGGGGGATGCAGTATAAAACGCCCCACTCACCTTAATGTGCGTACTTGTCCTTCTGAACGGGTTTGATACGATGACACTAAGTCATCCATCACACTACGAACAGGAGGATTTTTCATGAAAACGATCTTACTCGTCGTCTCGAACCCAACCGTCTCAACGACAACACAATGGCCGGTCGGTTTTTGGTTATCGGAGTTGACCCATCCGCTTGATACGTTCCAAAAACAAGGGTATCACGTGACGATTGCCAGTCCGGATGGTGGAAAGGTCGACTGGGACGCACTCAGTGATCCTACTGATCCAAGCGGTTACTCGGCTCATGACCAACTTTCGCTGTCGTATCGGGACAATCCTGACTTTTTAGCACGATTAGAAGCGACACCACGCATTGATGACCTGGACCTCTCAGGATTTGATGCCATTCTCGTCGCTGGTGGTCAAGCCCCCATGTTTACGTTTGAACAAGCCACTTCGCTCCATGAAGCCTTTCTTGCGTTTTATGCTGCAGGAAAACCATCAGCAGCACTCTGCCACGGTACGAGTTTATTGCTTTATCTAAAAGACGGGGACCGACCATTCGTCGAAGGTAAACGCATGACCGGCTTTACGAATGCGGAAGAAGAGTTAGCCGATCAGGCAGCAGGCATGCGTGTCATGCCGTTTCGCATCGAGGAAGAGGCGTCACGCCTCGGTGCAGCGTTCGTCTCCGCCTCCCCTTGGACACCGTTCGCCGTCGTTGACGGACACCTTATCACCGGACAACAACAGGAATCAGGACATGAGGTCGCGACTCGTCTCATCGAACTGCTTGAACCGTAAGGAGGTCTGAACATGCGCGAATGGTCACGACCGACGATTCACACGACGACCGGGCACCGTCAAGCATCGTGGATTGAACTGTTCTTTGATCTCGTCTTCATCGCTTCCCTCGTCGAAACGATTCATTTCGTCGAGACGCATCTGTCTGAGGGCATCATGTCGACGCTTCTGTTTTTCTTGGTATTCTTCATCGCCCCTTGGATCGTCTGGCGGAGCACGACGTTTTATTCCGATCGGTACGAAGAGAATACGAGTCGCCATCGCCTGCTCTTGATCGTCTTGATGATACCGATTGGTTTGTTCGCGTACTCCGTGCATCATGTCGTCGAAGGACATGTCGGTTGGTTTGTCTTGAGCTTCCTCTTGTCCCGACTTTGGCTATTGTTCATGTGGGGAAGTGTCAGGATGACGGAAGAGGCACAAAAAAGAACCTTCCGTATTTTATTAATTGGACATGGTACGGCGATACTACTCGTCAGCTTAAGCTATTGGTTTACATTTTTACCGCTCGTCCTGCTTGCATTAGTCATCGAATTGTTTCAGACGCTCTGGACGCTACGTGCGCATGAACAGCTTCCCGAATTGACGCGCAACCACTTACCTGAACGGTTCGGACTCTTTACGATGCTCATCCTCGGCGAAGGTGTCCTTGGCGTCATCGACCTGCTGGCAACGGGTGATGGACTACTGCTCCCCTTTTTATTGTTCCTTTATCTCGTCTGCTGTTTTTGGATCTACTACGATCAAGTCATCTACCGTCTCTATCATCCGACAGCCTGGCATGTCTATTGGTGGGGGATGTGGAATCTCGGTATCGTATCGTCTTTACTACTCGTCCGTAGTGCGTTCGCTGGTTATGCTTCAGACGATCCTGAAGCCATCCTGCTCTTTTTCAGTGCGACCCTGCTGTTCATCTGGACGACTGGCGGTATCGGTTTGACGGGGCAAAAGGATACCGTATCGCTTCGAATGACGAGACGTTTCCTGCAACTCCGTCTCCTACTGACACTCTTGCTCATCGGCAGTTTTTTCCTCTTCACTCCTATCGTATTGCTTCTCATGATGCTCCTCTCCTTACTTCTCATCCTGTTGCAAGGGATGTATTACTGGACGACACATTTACGTCCGTCGTCTGAAATATGATCAACCAGATGATGCTTATCATCTGGTTGTTTTTATGTATAAATTTATTTATCGATATACTCATTTTTATTAATTTGTTTTTCGTTAGCGTTGGGCGTATTCTAATCACGTAGCCAATCGGCAAACGAAAAAGGAGGAACATATCATGAGTAAACACATCTTAATGGTCGTCACGAACGCAAAAGAAATGAAGGAAGGTCACGCGACAGGGCTTTGGTTATCGGAGTTCGCAGAAGCGTACATTGAATTCAAGAACGCAGGATATACGGTAACGGTCGCAAGCCCGAACGGTGGCGAATCACCAATCGACGCACGGAGCCTTGAGGACGAAGTGCCAGCGGAGATCCAAGCAACAGCTCCACTCTTGAAAGAGACACTCGATTTGAAATCCATCGAGGACTTCTCGACCTTTGATGCGATCTTCATGCCAGGCGGACACGGAACGATGTTCGACTTGCCACAAAGCGATGCCTTGAACAACGCACTTCGGACATTGTTTGAAGCGAACAAAACGGTCGCTGCCGTCTGCCACGGACCAGCTGGACTCGTCAGTGCGACACTTTCAGACGGTACGCCGCTCGTCGCTGGAAAAACGATCGCAACGTTCACGGACGAAGAAGAACGTGCGACAGGACTTGATGTCTATATGCCATTCTTGCTCGAGACACGCCTTCGCGAACTTGGTGCAAACATCATCACGGCTGACAACTTCACGGAAAACGTCCAAGTCGACGGAAACCTCGTCACAGGACAAAATCCACAATCCACGATCGCGGTTGCGAAAGCCGTCATTACGACACTCAACTAATCAAAACAAGAGACCCTTTTTCGCAGGGTCTCTTTTCATAGGAGGTTTTACCGGTGATTCAATTGATTGCCCGAATCGAAGCACATCCGAATAAAGGCGAACAGCTCGCTACGATCATCGAAGGTGTGATCGCTCCTTCGCGTGCCGAGGCTGGCTGCCTGACCTATCAGGCACACCGTGCCGTCGACGATCCGAATGTCTTCTACTTTTACGAACAATGGCCAGATCAGAACGCATTCGATCAGCATGTCGCCTCACCGCACTATCAAGCCTATCGAGCAGACAGTGCCAGTCTTGTCGTTGATCGAAACTTGACGTTCTTACATGACGTATCGAAGTAATGTCTATTTCATACGAAAAAGTCCAATCCTCTCAGCATTTGCTTGGGGATTGGACTTTTTTAACTTAATTCAACTTAATGCCTCAATCACCTGTTGCAAAACTGGATCGTGGCGCGAGTCCGTTCGATAGGCGACATATAACTGATTCGTCGCGAATCGTTCTGGTGCAATCCGCTGTACCCGTCCAGCGCCGACCGCTACCTCGACGAGATAATCGGGCAAAACGCTAATCCCGTGTCCTGCTTCGATGGCTTTTAGTATCGCATCAACGTTCGGTAAGATCATTTCCGGACGGATCCCAGGCCGTTCTCCGAACTGCGTCTGATAGTACCGACGAATGATCGGCAGCTCGAGTCCATAACTGATCCAACGCTGACGGTCCATCCATTCCTTCAGATCCGTTTCCGGAATGGCGTAGCCAATCGGAGCGATTAAGTGAAACCGTTCGTCGGCGATCGGTACATACTGGACACCCGGTTCGTCGATTCGTTTCGTCGCGATGATGAAGTCGAGCTCGTTCGCGAGCAGGCGTTGTAACAGGGGAACTGTTAAATCAAAGACTGCCGTGAACTGTGCAACGTCGAGCGGTAGCTTTGGTACGATCCCATGCGTGACGAATTCCGTCGGTCCACCGAACTTCAGGACGGGACGGATGTGTTCCCCTGCTTCGTATTTCATCTCAAGCGATAACTCCTCGAGCCGGTCGATCAATCCGACGACTTGTGTATAGAGGGCTGTTCCCGCGTCCGTCGGAATCATTTGCCGTGGCGCACGGATGAACAAGGACGTCTCAAGTTCTGCTTCTAATGCCGCGATATGCTGGCTGACCGCCGGTTGCGTCAAAAAACGAATTCTTGCCGCTGCCGAGACGGAACGTTGTTGGTACACATGGATGAAACTCCGATACCATTCAAAATCAATCATGTCTTTTCTCCTTTATTATCCTCTCCTGTTCAGTATAAAAAGTCGATAGACATAAGACAAATAATGATTTCGTCAGTTTGCTATAAGCATATTTATTTGACGACTGCAAAGGGAAGATATTTTCCGTAGCGACTCATCAACTGATGAATACCTAATGATAATAAGACGATAATTGGAAAGAACTGAAGTGGAAACAAAAACAATAATAATGTAGCCGTCACTAACGGTTGGCGCAAGACGACGGTACAACTTGCAGTGACGACGACTGTGATGATGAGACCGGGCATGAATGGACTGACCGAACTGAGACAAAACGCGAGGACGGTACTCGAAAAAATCAACGGAAAGATCTTTCCGCCTTTCCAGCCACAGGAAAAACATAAATGGGTCAATAAGCCTTTTCCGATGGCGAGGAGGAACAATGCCCCAACTGACCAGGAAGAGGCTTCTTTTGAAAACTCTAAAATCTCATGTTCACCTGAAAATAACAGATACGGCGATATCAGCGAAGCGAGACCAATGGCAAGACCTGCCATTAACGCTAATCTGACAGGATGCTTTACAATATAAGCGACCTTATCCGTCCAGTGTTCCATTAATAGAAATAAGAGTCCAAAGATGACTCCTACCACTACCGCAGGCACTATGTACCAAATGACGCCCACGTTCCAGGCAATCGGCGGGATTTTAATTGAAAACACCGGTGTATGCGGAAACAGATGCATGATGCTGCGAAAGCACAATAGGGCAATCAGCGTACAGATGCCATAGTAGACGATTTTTTGGAATGTATCCCACTTGGAAAGTGTCTCCTGACTCGGCTCCTCTTCAATTGCTTCCGACACACTGACGAACGGTGCATGAAAAATCGTCGATAGCATCGCGGCATACCCTGTCTGCAAAAACGTTTGCCGTTGCGGCTCCGTCATACGCAAGCGGTCACCAATCCAGGTCACCATTCCACCGAGGATACTGATCAATGCCGCTTCCGGTCCGAGACTTGCCCCACAGGTCAGCACGATCCACGCCGCACCTGCATTTTTCCACAATGCGCCTCTGTACGGGACACGTCCCTCGTTTTTAAATGCTGCCACTGTCTCGTGCATCGTCTTCGGATAATCGCCGATATGTTTTTGGACCAGACCAATCCCAAGACCCCCGAGTAATCCAATCCACATGCCGTGATAAGGCATATCAATCACATCAGGGATCACGTGCCAGACGACATGAATCGATCCGTTGATGCCACTTAAGAAAAGTGCCGCTGATGTGCCGACGATTGCTCCAAGGAGCAGACAATGGATGAGATGTGTCAGGTGGGATTTCATTTCCGCTCCTCCTTGTTCTTTTTATCCCGGTGGTATTGTTTTAACGCCATGTTGAAGTTGACGATGACCGCACTGAGGACACCGACACCCAGCATGACGTAAACGATTGAAAATAATTTCCCGAACGCCGTCTGTGGAACAAGATCACCATACCCGACCGTCGCAAGCGTCATGACGGAAAAATAGAATGCATCCAGTATACTGAATTTTTCGACATTATGGTAAAAGACCGTTCCTATTAAGAAAAGCGCACCAACCATGATCATCAATGCCTTTTGTTCTTCCTGCTTGAACAGAATACGCAGGACATGAAAAAAATTACGGATCAGGATAAAAAATGCGAGCATTGTGTCCCCCCCTTTTACCGCCATCGTTGGGTTTGATCGGTAAACAGCTTCTCCAATTGCTTTCGATCCAGTTTATTGAAATCCGGAATCTGAATGACCGTCAACTCGACATTTGACAGACCATAATCATCTAGCGAATTGCTGAGTTGTTTCCGTTCATTCGCATCGTATCGCGTTCCTAAAGTCGTGACCGTCAACCGTCTCTGCTCTTCATCATATCGTTGTTCGACGACGAACGTGTCCTGAAATTCTTCTTCAACATACCGGTCGAGATTCGTCTCAAACAGGCTATCCTGACTTAAGACGTAGGCTGTATAGAGACTCGGGATACTGATTAGACAGGCTAAAGCAATCAACGAACAATTGATCCTGCGGGATGACTGAATTCGTAGACTATTGTCTGAACGCAGGAGCCATTTGACGCCCAAAAAGGTCGCAATCAAAATAAAGCTGCAGTTAATCAGGAATAAATAGCTTGCCCCGAGCACGTAAACTAGATTCTGATTCGCAATTGCATACCCGATCGTGCAGACAGGAGGCATCAGGGCAGTCGCAATCGCAACACCTGGAACGATATTGTTCGCCCCTTTTTTTCGTAGACCAATCCAGCCGGCAATCCCTCCAGCGAAGGCGATCAAGACATCCCATATCGTCGGGAACGTACGCGCCATCAGTTCGTCACTTGCTGCCGTCAGCGGAGAAAATGAGAAATAGATCGTCGATGTCACGATGCTGATCGTCAGTTGAACGATTAAGAGGCGTAGTGCTTTCTTAAACAAAGGAATATCTGATAGACCAAGTGCCATCCCGAGTCCGAGAATCGGATTCATGAGTGGGGAAATCAGCATCGCACCGATGATGACTGGAATCGAATTCAGATTCAATCCGATGGAAGCAATGAAAATCGCACACATGAGGATGACAGCGTTACTTGAGCGAATCGTCAGTTCCTGATCAATTTTTGTTCTCGTCTCCTGCAAATCATAGACCGATGCCTCCATCATGGTTCCACCTTTCCATCATCATTTGTAAGTCAATTCGTTAAAGATCTTTCATTTCTTTTTACCCATTTTTTAGTATGTTTGACTTATCTGCCGATGATACAATGAAATAATCTTTTGGAACGAAAGGACCACTATTATGCAAAAATTTCGCGGGAAGCGCCGTTATTTTAAAAATCTCGAACTCGAATTCAAAAGCTTTTCTTCTCCCTCCTATGTTGATTCAGATGATTGGTTCAATGACTGGCATATGCACCCTGACTTTTATGGTCACGGCAACACGAGCCTTCGCATTCGGAAAGCTCATCTTCGGATTGCGCTTCGTGCCCTACACGACATGCGGCAAAAATTACTGGAAAACCAGATCGAGCATCAGATTTACATGACGATTGCTCTCGAAGATGCTTCACAAGACGCACTACATGTCCACACGCCGAATCCGTACGAGACACCTTTCCCATTCGAGCGGATTCGGTCGTTCCCACTTCCTTCATACATTCCGACCTGGGTAACGGAGCTTTTTCCGAGCACTCGTTATACGATTCATGAATCACAGGAGGAGCTTGTTGACTATTCGGAAGAGGAACCTGTCAGCTCGACCGTCACGTTTTTTTACATCTTGCCTAACCTTTAATGAATAAAACGAGCTATCCGTTTCTCAAAAGGAATCGGATAGCTCGTTTATCTTTTCTTTATGGTAGCAAGACGACTTTTCCGAACTTACCGGCTTGTTTGAAGTACGCTTGCGCGTCACGTGCTTCAGCGAGCGGGAACGTCCGGTCGATGATCGGCTGAATCGTTTTCGTTCGAACCGCGTCAAGTAACTTCTCGTAATCATAACGATTACCGAGAACGGATCCTTGCAGACGGATATGCTTTAGATAGAGCGTCCGGAAATCAAGCGACGTCACTTGACCACCGGATGAACCGGAGATGCAATATGTTCCGCCGCGTTTCAACAGATCAAGACCTTGTTTGAAGACGGCATCCCCGACGACATCGAGAATCGCATCAACTGGACCGATTGCTTCCATCACTTGCTGATCCCAGTTCGGATCACGGTAGGAGACGACCACTTCTGCTCCGAGTGCTTGCAGTTGCTCCTTCAGCTTAAGATCACCGACGAGCGCAACGACTCGAGCACCGAAGACGCGAGCTGCAATCTGAACGTTGAGTGATCCGACACCCCCACTCACTCCTGTTACAAGAACGATTTGTCCTTTTTGTAAGTCGAGTTGCTCGACCATATGCCACGCCGTCAGACCGCTAACCGAGAAGACGGCACTGTCCGTATAGGATTCAAGCGGCATGTCGTAACAAAGTTCAAGCGGCCAACAGACGTATTCCGCATATCCACCGTCATACTCGGAACCGATGAACGACAAGTCTTCGGCACTCTGTTCGTCTTTGATTTCTCCGCTTGCCGTGAATGGGAACAAGACGACGTCGCGCCCGATTTCTGATTCTGCGACACCTTCTCCGACCGCAATGATTCGACCGCTAATGTCTGAACCAGGAATCCGCGGAAATTGTACTCCTTCTGCTTTCCAGCCCGACTCGTTCTCGGCACCATATGCCCCTTCGCGCATCCAGATTTCTGTATTGTTTAAGGCACATGCTTTGATTTCAATCAAGACTTCACCTTGTTTTGGTTGTGGTGTTTCCTGATCGATATAGGCGAGCTTCTCGAGCCCACCATGCCCTGTGACCGTGACTACTTTCATGTTTTTGCCCCACTTTCTTTTCTTAATAAATATATGATGTCTCTCTTCTTTACCCCATCATCCTTATTTTAATATCCTGCTTCCGTTACCTCTTGACTCCTGCTCTAGTCGGATACGCTTCATTTGCTATCTAGATATAATACAGTTACAACATTACATCTGGAGGAACGCTTCATGAAAAAACGATTGATCTTTATAGGAACTTTAGCAACTATCACGGTACTAGGGATTACCTGGTCGAGAGGCGGCGCAGATCCCGTCATGAAAGACAACTATTCACCCATCCCAAAAGATACGACGTATCGCGGACAGGTCGCTTGGCCACTTGAAACGCGCGATCGTTCGATTGCCGGTGAAGCAAGCGGCGTCGCTGTTGCTCCGAACGGTGACGTCTACTATTTACACCGGGGTAGTAATTCATACGGCGATGACACCTACATCAAAGAACCGACATTGATCGTGCTCGACGGAAAGACGATGCACGTGAAGAAGCGGTTAGGCGCCGGTCTATTCAAGTCACCGCACGGTCTTGAAGTCGATGACCAAAACAATATCTGGATTACCGACATCAGCCTGAACCAAGTCTTCAAACTCGACCCGTCCGGTAAAGTCTTGCAAACGTTCGGGAACACATATGGTCCGTTCACGGAAGTCGGTCTGCGCATCCGAAACGTCTTGCCAAGCATCCCGCTACAGCTGGATGAAAAGACGTTCGCCCGTCCGACAGACGTCACCGTTTTCAAGGATGGCTCGTTCGCTGTATCTGACGGCTACCGGAATAGTCGCATCGTCATGTTCGATCCAAAAGGAGCAGTCAAATGGGAAGTCAATGAACTCGGCAAACAAGACGGACAGTTCAATCTGCCACACGGGATTAGTAGTGACGATGAGATGAATCTCTACGTTGCGGACCGCGATAATGCGCGAGTCCAAGTCTTTGACCGGACTGGCAAACATATCGATACATGGTCATCTAAGGAACTTGGTCGCCCGTATGGCATCGAAGTCGGTCCGAACGGAAAAGTCTACGTCGCTGATGGCGGAAACTATTTAAACGGACAAAAGAAGAATCCGCAAAGCCAAATTGTCATCTTGGACAAACAAGGAAACATCGAAAAACGATTCGGTGCGTGGGGGAAGGAAGAAGGACAACTCCGGATCGCACACGATATCGCGGTCAGTGCGGATGGAACGATCTATGTCGCGGAATTGTTGAATGAACGATTACAGCGGTTTTCCGAAAAATGATAACGAGCGAAATCTCGAAATTTAAGAAATGAATATCCTTTCTTTCGAAAGACGACTCCTCTTAGCTTTCTTTATTTTGGTAAAATAAAGAAAATCCTTAGGAGGTGCATCATGAAACGTGGCTTAGCATTAGCCGTTCTACTTATCCTCGTCGTGTGCATCATCGTCTTCGAACCATTCCGTGGCGCACCGCCAAATCCAGAAGTCAAGGCACAAGGAAAGGATGTCCCGACCGTTCAAGGCTCATATTGCTGGGACAGTTTACTCCGTAGTCAATGTGTTGATAAAACCTATCGGGACGGGCTTGATCTGATTAAAGGACAAAAACCGGTCGTCATTGCTGCCGGTAAGTCTGTCAGTGTCGAACTATTTGGCAATCCAAAACAAGTGAAGCTAATTCAATCGGACAATCAAAAAAAGGAGTCCATCGTAACTCTAAAAGATGACCGATTCAAAGCTCCAACAAAACCAGGTATCTATGCCTATGAATTGAACTCGTGCTGGAAAAAGGGAGACGGTCAGTTTGGTTTTGCGCTGAAGGTCGAGTAAGAACAATGAACGCTCTGTCGTCGATGTGTTAAGGGAGTTGTAGTTTAATCAGATTGATCATTAATTCAATCTGATATTTGTAAAAAAATTAAATAATTTCAACAATTGTAAAAAAGCGACAAAACTCCTTTACGGTTTCATTCTGCATATGCTAGGATAAGACAAATTACATGAAATAAACGCATTGAAGAGAACAGTACGTCATCTAGGCTTTTTCTAGAGAGCTCCAATTGGTGGGAAGGAGCATCAGCCATTGACCGAACCAAGCCTCTGAGCAGCACGGTGGAACCGAATCGGGGATATCGTGACGGGTGCTCCCGTTATCGAGCTCAGGTATTTGCCGTTTGAAAACGGTCGTACCGATGAAGGCGATACCGGTGACGGTCTCGCGAACAGGGGTGGCACCACGACACGCACAGTCTCGTCCCCAAGACCAACGTCTTGGAGGTGGGATTTTTTTATTGGCTGAATCACAATAAAAAGGAGTGTGTCATATGTCGAATTGGAAATACCCTGGGTTGCTGTTACTTGGTGTCGGTGTCTCGAACATCGGGGCTTGGGTCTACTTCATCGCCTTGAATTTGATTGTCCTCGAACGAACGGGATCGGCGTTCGCTGTTTCCATTCTCTATATTCTATTGCCAATCTCCGCGTTGTTGACGAGTCTTTGGTCCGGCAGTGTCATTGATCGCATCAATCAGCGTCGTTTGCTCGTGTTGCTCGACGTCTCGCGAGCCGCTCTCGTCTTTTCGCTGACACTGATTGATTCCTTGTTTGTCCTCTACGCACTCGTCTTCATTTTGAACATCGGCAACACGCTCTTTGAGACATCGTCCTTGATTTACATGACGAAGCTCGTCCCGGAGAACAACTGCCAACGGTTCAATGCCCTGAAGAACTTCATTCAATCGGCCGGTTTCATTCTCGGACCGTCGATTGCCGGCTTCTTATTTTTAATCGGTTCCCCGGAAACGGCGATCGTCCTAAACGCGGGAGCGCTATTATTTTCTGCTATCCTCTTGTCCTGCTTACCTAACGTACACCTTCATTCGAGGGAGAAGACAACTTTCTCACTCCGACTGATTCTCTCAGACTGGAAGGAGACGCTTGTCTTTGCACGGACGCGGCGTTACATTGCTGTCGTCTACGCTTTCTATGCGCTGACGATCGTCCTGATGAGCGGACTCGATTCACTCGAAGCTTCGTTTGCGACGATCGTCCTTCAGATGGACGAGAGCACCTACGGTTTTCTTGTGAGTATTGCCGGAGTTGGTATCATCTGTGGCTCTGCCGTCAATGCGATTTTTACGCGTCGATTGACGATCCGCTTCTTAATTCAGTTCGGAGCATTGATGACGCCGGTTGGTTACTTGATCTTTGCCTCGGCGACGTCGTTCCTGATTGCAGCCATCGGTTTTTTCTTGCTAACCTTCGCCTTAGCGTTCGCGAACACAGGATTCATGACGTTTGCTCAAACACACATCCCCGTCGAATTGATGGGACGATTCCTTAGTAGCATCCACGTCATGCAGTCGATTGGCGTCATTCTACTGACTGCCTTGATTGGTTTTTATGCCGAGACATCAATACGGCTGACGTATACCGTCGCTTCAGTTGGCTTCCTACTGATCGGTGGGTTGATCGTTTTCATCGTGCAAGACCGAACGAAACGGCATTATTTTACGACGGAAACCGATGAAATGTTTAAGATTTCTTCATAAAAAATCTAGCATTTCCTACACGAAGTGTTCAAATTATAGACAAACCCTCATTTCAAAAACGAAATGAGGGTTTGTGATGCATCATGCATGTACTTGTTGATATTGATGTTCCGAGACAGCTTCCAGCCATTCCGGTGTACCAGCTGTGATTGCAATGTGCTGGAACCAACTATCCGCTGACGCACCGTGCCAATGTTTCACGCCATCATGCGTTATGACGACATCACCTGCTGTGAGGAATCGTGCGTCCTCTCCTTCTTCCTGATACCATCCTTCTCCGCCCGTGACGAGCAGGACTTGATAGCCGCCCCGATGGATATGCCAGTTGTTCCGGCAACCCGGCTCAAACGTGACATTGCCAATCATCACATCGAGTGCAGGATCTGCTGCAAGTGATGCCAGATAACTTTGACCGACAAAAAATTTAGCAAATGCTTCGTTTGGTTCTCCTACCGGAAACGTGCTATTCGTTTTCACTTCTTCGTGTTTCATGTTAATGTTCCTCCTTTATTTTGACGCGTTTGACTTACTTCTGACGGAATACCGGGAAAAAGCCATGTTCACCGTAGTCTTCGATTGGTGCCATCTGTTTCAGGATTTCCATATCTTCCTCACGAATGACGAAATCGATCTCTCCATTGATTTTCATATGGTCGGGATTGGCTGTTTTCGGAATGACGACGAGTCCCAATTGGATGTCGTATCGCAGACACAGTTGAGCAACTGACACATCATACCGTTTTGCAATGGATTGAATTTCTGCATGTTCAAGGACAGCACCATGTGCAATCGGCGAGTACGCCTCGACAAGAATCCCGTGCTCTTGGCAATAGGCAATCAGTTCCATCGGTGTATGGCTGACATGGGCTAAAATTTGATTCACCATCGGTTTAATCTCACACGATTCAAGAATATTTTCGATATCATCCTGGAGGAAATTCGAGAGACCAATTGCTTTGACTTTACCCGCTGCATACGCATCTTCCATCGCTTTCCAGACCTGTTTGTTTTCCTCGAAGTAACGTGCTTCTCCCCGAAACGTCTCCCATGGTTGTGGACTATGAATGATTAATAGATCAATATAATCCGTGCCTAACTTCTGAAGTGACTCCTCAATGGACGCTTCGACTGCCTCAACGCTTTTTGCCTCAGCTGCCACTTTCGTCGTGATGAATACCTCTTCGCGCGCTACACCACTTGTACGGATTCCTTCGCCGACACCTGCTTCATTCATATAGGCTTGTGCTGTATCGATATGCCGGTAGCCGGTACCCAGTGCATCCCGCACGGCTTGTGCGGTTTGTCCATCATCGAGCATCCATGTGCCAAGACCTAATTTCGGGATGTTGATCCCATTTGCTAATGCATACGTTTCTTTCAACATATCATTCACTCCTTTGTTTACCTCTTTCCTTGTTTGAAGAGGTTACACCTTTTGAAACGGACTTACTCAAAAAACGATGTGGATTGATTAATCAACATGTGTCTATAATTATAAATAGCCTCACTTTGAATACAATGGTTAAAATCATGCGTTTCGTTGATTACTCAACAGAACCACGCATCGTGTTGATTAACACAGGGATAGGAGGAAGAATTATGCCTAAAATGGATCGACGGATTGCTAAAAGCCAGGCAGCAATCAAAAGTGCCGTCACCACTCTCATGGCCGAAAAAGATTTTGATAGCATCACGATTCAGGATATTGCCGATGAAGCGGACTTGAATCGGGGAACGATCTATCTGCATTACACGGATAAATATGATTTGTTGAATAGCATGATTGAAGAGCATATCGATGAATTGCGCGTCTTATGTCAAGGGGCGGCCGATGTTTCGTTCGAGGAGGGGAACTATGTCTGGTATGACTACTTCGAACAGCACCAGCGATTCTTTTCAACGATGTTGAACAGCAAAGGTGCTCCTCATTTCAGAAAACAATTTATTGCACTCGTCGTAGAGGAATTTCGGATGGAAGTGGATACGGTGCAGGGGAAAAACAATGGACTCGAGGAAGAGTTGTTTCTTCAATTTTTTGCTTCAGCCACCGTTGGCGCAGTCGAGTGGTGGTTCAAGCATGATATGCCGGTATCCGCCCGGCTGATGGCAAAACAGACGGGGATCTTACTGGACCGGAACTTCGATTGAATAGACTTTTTTTACACGAAAAGCAGGACAAAAAAACGCATGAAGCGTGAATCGTTACATTCACCTGCTTCATGCGTTTCTACATTGCTCAACCAATTCGGAGACGCGGCGTAATCCTGTTTCGAGCTTCTCTTTGGAAGCATAGGAATAGAAAATTCGAAGATGCCGGTGATCCGTTTTGTCATAAATGATTCCGGGATTTAGTAAAATCCCCTCTTTTAATGCTAAATCGAACAGTTTTTTGATTGAAATGACTTCATTGAATTTCAGCCAGATGTAAAATCCTCCTCTTGGGACATGCCAAGTGGCCAGTGATTTGAAGTACCGCTCGAGCACAGCGAGCGCCTCATCCCGTCGTTCTTTTAACTGCATGCGAACTTGCTCGAAATGTGCCCGATACGTACCGCTCCTGATCCATGTTTCAACTAAATGCTGTGAGATTGAACTGGAACCATAATCCGTCTGCATCTTGATGTCAGCCAGTCGGTTGATGACCGGTTCCGGTCCGACGACCCAACCAATCCGTAAGCCCGGGCTTAAACACTTCGAGACACTTCCGAGATAAATTACATTCCCGTTAGCATCGTTTGCCTTTAACGGCAGTGGCGGTTCTTCATCAAACCATAACTCTGCATACACATCATCTTCAATGATTGGCAGCATAGCCTCATGGCTCACTTTCAACAAATCGTTTCGTCTCTGTTTTGACATCACCGTTCCTGTTGGATTGTGAAAAGAAGGAATCGTATATAACAACGATGCATCATATCGCCGTTTCAACCGGTCGATCGACTCGACCTGCATGCCGTTCCCGTCGAGAGGAATACCATGTAGCTGCATCCCTGCCGATTGAAAGACATGAATTGAATTCAGGTAGGATGGTGTCTCGTGAAGAATCGTCGACCCTTTACGAAGTAATCCAACAGCTATCAACTGCAATGCCTGAATGGCTCCTGACACAATCAGGATGGATTCGGGCGATACGTCGACCTGCCTCTCTTTTAAATAGCCGCTGATTGCCTCGCGTAAACCGTAACTACCTTTTGGTTCAAGATACCCGAGTTCAAGCACTCTTTTTTCTTGCATCATCGACTGCATTTCCTGTTCAGGCAACAAGTCTGGTGAAAGTTCACCAGTGCCAAGTCGGATGATTCCAGGATCCGCCTCTGCCCGGTTGATTTCCTGTATCATATGCAGATTCGGTGAATGTAGACCGGACTTTACGTACCCTTCCCAATCCGGTGTTCCGGAGGCAAGAATATTCCAGGTATTGTTCCCAACCACTGTTTTGCTTCCAGCTTTCGTCTCCAGCAAACCGTCCGCCTTCAACTCTTCTAGTGCCGTGATGACGGTACTACGATTGACTTCAAATTGACTCGCTAACTTTCGTTGCGACGGCAGATTGAATCCGGTCGGCCATTCTCCAGTACTGATTTTTCGTCGAATGTGTTCTTGAATCTGATGATGTAATGGAACAGATGATTCCTTCTTCGGTCTCCAAACTTGTATTGTCACTTTGTCACTTCCTTTGATCTAGTTCGTTCCTAAACTGGTTGGGGTCCCGACTATCCAATTGGTTGGAGACATCTTGATTGTCCTCCACTATCATACAGAAATACACGTTAGGAGGAGAAATATGTATTCAGTCATTCATGGAATTTTGTTAGGCTTTGGTCTCATCTTACCACTAGGTGTCCAAAACATCTTCATCTTCAATCAGGGGGCAAACCAGCGTCATCTCGGTGATGCTCTCCCTGCTGTCCTTACTGCTGCTTTGTGTGACACACTGCTGATTAGCGGAGCGATTACTGGTGTCTCTGTCATGTTCTTTCAGTTGGCATGGTTAAAAAGTGGACTGTTTTTGGTTGGCTTTTTGTTTTTATGTTATATGGGGTGGGTGATGTGGCGCACCGTTCCGAATGATCGTTCGGATCAACAGCGTAGCCCTCTCAGTTATAGCCGGCAAGTTGCCTTTGCTGCTTCCGTTTCCTTATTAAATCCGCATGCGATTTTAGATACAGTCGGCGTCATTGGCACGAACTCACTGTTATACAGTGGGGGCGAGAAATGGCTGTTTGCAGCGGGCGCTATAGCGGTCTCATGGATGTGGTTCCTGGCATTAGCGATTGTCGGAAAAAGAGTCGGAGACATCGATCACAACGGATTGGTTTTTAAACGTATCAATCAAGCGTCAGCATTAATCATTTGGTTCATGGCAGTCTATATCCTGTCCCAGATCCTTTAATTCGGTCAAAAAAACAGCACTTTTGGATTATGATCATGTTGATAGTTCAAATCCCCATCACTTTTGAGGACAGTGAAGGGGATTTGTTCATACCCGAGCAGATACAAACTCATTTTAACAACAAATTACTTCAAATGCCTTTCATTTTTATAGCTGAAATCGAAAACACCTGTCCGTGAGCGGTAATTTCTCACGAACAGGTGTTTTTATCTCTTTTTCGATTTCATCCGTTCGTACTCACGCACAAGAGCTATGCAGTCAATCGATCTCATCTCTACATCAAATCCGTAACGTTTTTGCATTGACTGCGACGATGACGGTACTAAGACTCATCAGCACCGCTCCAATCGCCGGAGACAGTATAATCCCGATTGGCGCAAGGATCCCCGCAGCCAATGGAATCGCAATGATGTTATACCCGGCAGCCCACCACAGATTTTGGATCATCTTATTGTACGTTTTTTGTGACAATTCGATAATCGTAAGAACATCCTTCGGGTTACTTTTCACCAGCACGATATCCGCCGTTTCGACAGCCACATCTGTCCCACTTCCGATTGCTATGCCGACATCCGCCTGCGCGAGAGCAGGCGCATCATTGATTCCGTCTCCTACCATCCCTACTTTTTTTCTTTCGGTCTGGACGTGTTTTACCTGTTGTGATTTATCATCCGGTAACACTTCTGCATAGACCTGATCCATATCGAGTTGCGCAGCGACCCATGACGCCACTTTTTGGTTATCACCGGTCAACATGATGGACTGGATGCCTTTTTCCTTTAATGCCTGGATGGTTTCTTTCGCTTCTTCCCGAACCAGATCCGCGAGAGCCATCATGCCGATTAACTGCTTTTCCTTCAAGACGAAGACGACTGTTTTTCCCTCTTCAGACAAGCTTTCAAATGTTGACGTATCAAAATCGAATTGCTTTTCCCGTACATATCGCGGGCTGACGACCTGAACATGGACACCGTCCACATATCCTTCGAGCCCGACCCCTGTCATCGAACGAAAGCCGTCAACGGACGGTAAAGAAAGATTACGGGTTTCCATCTCAGTCAGGACACCCCTTGCTAGCGGGTGTTGGGACGATTGTTCGACTGCTCCAGCGAGGCGTAAGACCTCTTCTTCACCCACACCTTCGTAAGTGATGACGTTCGTCACCCCAAAACGACCTTGAGTCAATGTTCCCGTTTTATCGAAGATGATGGCGTTTAGGTTTCGTGCTTCTTCAAATTGTGTCCGGTTTCGTATCAGTAGACCATTTTTAGCAGATAGTGCAGTCGAGACGGCTACTACGAGGGGAGCCGCTAGACCAAGTGCGTGCGGACATGCAATGACCATGACCGTCACCATCCGTTCGATTGCCGTACTGACAGAATAACCGAGCGCCATCCAAATTAAGAACGTCACTATCCCGGATCCCGCGGCGACATAAAACAGCATTTTCGCAGCCCGGTCGGCCAAATTCTGCGTACGTGATTTAGTAGACTGGGCTTCGCTGACCAGACTGATTACCTTTGAGAGATAAGTCCCTTCTCCTGTACCTGTCGTTTCGACCGTCAGACCGCCCTCTTGGTTGATGGATCCGGCGATGACTGTATCCCCATCTTGTTTATCCACTGGAAGCGATTCCCCCGTTAACATCGATTCATCGACCGTCGTCGTTCCTTCCACGATTTTTCCGTCGACCGGTACCTGTTCCCCCGGCTTGATCCGAATCCGATCACCCGCCTGTAATTCGGAGACCGGCACATCTTCCGTCTCATCGTCTTTTATCCGATGCGCGACACTCGGCAACAACTTAACGAGTTCTTGTAGCGCATTGGAGGCACCCATGACGGACTTCATTTCAATCCAGTGTCCGAGTAACATGATGTCGATCAACGTCGCCAATTCCCAAAAGAAATCATGTCCTTGTCCATAACCCAAAATGACAGCGACACTATAAAAATAAGCAACACTAATTGCTAATCCGATCAACATCATCATTCCCGGATTTTTCTGGCGCCATTCATCGATGCTTCCTTTCAAGAAGGGCCACCCTCCATAGAAATAAATGCAGGAAGATAAAAGAAGTAGGACGAAATCGTCGTACGGAAAATGAATGCGTAGTCCAGTCCACTCCTGAATCATCCCTGAAAGCAATACAATCGGAATGGTCAAAATCAACGAGATGAAAAATCGCTTCTTAAAGTCTTCAATCATATGGTCGTGTCCTGCATGATTGTGCTGCATCTGCTCGGTCTGATGCTTGTGTGAATGACTACCATGATGATGTGCCATATAAACAACCCCTTCCATGCTCTATACCTGCTTGCGGTATGTATGAAGCCATTTTGAGTCAAGAAGAGTCTCTTGCTATCTTTTATACGTTCGCGTCCTCATCCGTCTCATTCCAGCGGTACCCCCGCCCCCAAAACGTCTTCAAATGCTGATCGATCGGATAATCAAGTGCTCTTAATTTTTCTCGGATCATCTTGATATGGGAATCGACCGTTCGCGGATCCGATTCCGATGTATAGGACCAAACAAATTCATACAATTCCAACCGATTGAACAGGCGGCCGGGATGCTGCAAAAATAAACGCATCAAAGCATGCGCCTTTGGTGTGAAATCAACTGCTTTCCCATTGAGTAAAATCAATTCATTCGCCTCATCGAAAACGAGTCCCTCGTAGAGAATGGCTTGTTTCGGCTTTCTTCGCAGTACGGACCGGACCCTCGCCAGCAGTACGTCTCCGTTGAATGGTTTCGTGACATAATCCGCTGCCCCTGCATCGAGTCCTTTAACAATGGATTCAGCATCATCAAGCGCTGTAATCATGATAATCGGAAGATCCGGATAAGTATCCGCAATCTTTTTACAGACTTCGAATCCGTCAAAGAGTGGCATCATCACATCTAGCAGAATTAAGTCGAACGTCTCTTTCTTCACTTTGTCGAGCGCCTCTTCACCGTCACTTGCCATGCTGCAGGCATATCCGACCGGCTCAAGATAAAGCTTTAGTAACTGCCGCATCCGCACCTCATCATCAACAATCAAAATTTTTTCCATTGTCCCCGCCACCTCTGTCTAAAGTTCCACTTTTCATTCATCTATAATAATGGATAAGAACAGCAAACATCTACCCTTCTAAATGATGCCATGGTCTTTAGGTCAGAGTAGATGTTTGTTTCCTTATGATTTTCGGCAGACGGTTCAGACGAGTTGTTGACAGTGTTTCGCACAGGCAAGGCATGCCTCTGCACAATTCTGACAATGTTCATGATCGTGTTTTGCGCATTCACGGGCACAATTCTCGCATATCTCGATACAAGCTGCTGCAAGTGTAGTGACCTGACTGCTATTTCGAACAACAGCTTGAACCAACAAACTGCAAATATCCGCACAATCACGATCGAGTCGGATACAATCAGTCATGGCTGAGACATGTTCCTCCGATAGGCATGCATCGAAACAGGTATTACATGTAACGATACAATTTTGTAAGGCATCGATTAATTCATTTTGTTCTGCCTTCATGACTTGACTCCCCTTTCTTAAAATGATGTGAAGTGACACTTAAAAGGTTTTCCCCCAATTGTGAAAAAATGATGAAATGTATCCATTTTTTCATTTATTTATCGTTTATCCTGCCTAATCGTTAAAAATCGGTTCCCTCGTTGCTGATCTGAACATCGAGCACCGGACGCCCTAAGAAGACTGCAATGTGCCATTCACCCGCTTTCTGCAAAGTTTCTGCATATTTCTATGCTACAGTCTATAAATGCAGGAATAGTCTTAAGGAGGTCATTCGAATGAAATTACAGAAAAAGATGTTGATGACGACGATGGCAGCATCGTTAGCCCTTGCCCTTGCAGCATGTGGGGAAAGTAGCGATGAGTCACAGTCCGAAAAAAACATGGAGGGCATGGATCATTCGACGATGGACATGTCCGGCTCTAAGGAAGTTCCGAAAGGGTTAAAAGAAGCAAAAGATCCTAAATTCAAGGTCGGCGATATGGCCATGATTAAAGAGGCGCATATGGAAGGCATGAAGGACGCTGAAGCAAAAATCGTCGGCGCTTATGATACGACAGCCTACAGCATCTCCTATGATCCGACTGATGGCGGAAAACGCGTCACCGATCACAAATGGATCATTCAAGAAGAAATCGCAGACGCCACATCTGCACCGTACAGCATTGGTGATGACGTAAAAGTCACTGCCGATCACATGGAAGGGATGAAGGGTGCTACTGCAACCATTGATTCTGCAGAGCAGACGACTGTTTACATGATTGATTTCGAATCAACGACTGGTGAAAAAGTCACGAACCATAAATGGGTCACTGAAGATGAGTTAGCTGCCGAATAAGATTTAGCCCAAAAAGACGCGGTCACTGCCGCGTCTTTTATTAACGTATCCATTTATAGCCGACGCCCCAAACTGTTCGAAGATGGTCTTCCACCGGAAACTCAAACCGTCTCAACTTATCCCTTAAGTTTCTGACGTGGGAATCGACAGTCCGTTCATCCGTCCAGTCATTCGTGGACCAAAGACTATTCAGCAATTCGTCGCGCGAATAGACACGCTCTGGATTTTTAATGAGTTTCGCCAGCAAATAAAACTCTTTCGGTGTCATTTTCACTCGTTGATTGTGATAATACAATTCATGCGACTCCTCTTTCAATACTAATCCAGCTGATTCGATTTCTGTGCCTGACGAGACCCTTGAACGCCTGAACACTGCTTGAATCCGTGCCTTCAACTCTTCTCCGTCAAACGGTTTTACGATATAGTCATCCGCCCCCAAGTGCAGCCCTTTGACGACTTCCTCTTTTCCATCTAACGCAGTCAAAAGAATGATCGGTACGTTCGACATCCGCCGGATACGTTCACACGTCTCAAAACCATCCATCTTAGGCATCATGACGTCTAAAATGATTAAATCCGGCGCCTCAACTTCAAGGAGGTCCAGTACACCCTGTCCGCTTTTTACCTTCCTGCACCGGTAATCGGCTTCAAGGTACAACTCCAGTAATTCGAGCATCCGGTCTTCATCATCCACTAATGCAATCGTCCTCATCCCGAAATCCCCCTCAAGTCGATGACTACTTTTAATCCGTTCCCCGCATTCGTAGCTGTGAGGCTTCCGTTGTGCGCCTCTACGATTTCCTTTGTGATCGCCAGCCCGAGACCCGTTCCACCCGTATCACGATTTCGTGATGAATCCGCTCGGTAAAAGCGGTCGAACAGGTACGGGAGCGCTTCTTCTCGTACGCCTCCGCCCTCATCGCTGACTTCGATTTGCTGATCGCTCAGCTTCAAAAAGACGGATTTATGAGCCGGCGTATATTTCAGTGCGTTGTCTAGTAAGTTCAGCAACACCTGGTTGAACCGGGCGTGGTCTATATGTTTGATGAGATTTTTTTTACTTGTATTCAGAACTAACCTCACTTGTTTTTCTTCAAATTTCAACTGCACCCGCTCACTAATCTGTTGTAGGAACCCGTTCATTTCCGTCGGTTCAGGCTCAATCTGAAAGTGCGGTTCTTCCATGCGGGCCAGTTCGAACAAATCGTCGATCAACATTTGAAGCCGCTCGGATTCTTCATAGATGATATCTCCGAAGCGCGTTTCGTCTTTCTGTAACAATCCTGCGTACCCTTTGATATATGTAATCGGGGTACGCAGTTCATGCGTGATCGAAGTCAAAAACTGCTTACGCGTATTTTGAATATGCTGGAGGTCAATGGACAACTTCGTGATCGCTCGCGCCAAATCACCTACCTCATCTTTCCGGTCCGCTTCCTTAATCTTCAATGTATCGCCTTTCGTTAATTTAATAGTCGCCTCCTTCATCGAGAGTAAGGGTTGAATGACCATATAGCTCAAAAAGTAAACACTCCCTAATAAAAAGAGCATCAAAAGAAAGAGTGAAAAGGCGACCTGTTGTTTCAGTTCGCGCATCAGGTGTTGAATGTAACTCGTCGGCTCCAGCATGACAACCTTAATCCCGTTGTCTGCATGACTGATCGTCACTAAAAATCGTCCTGCACGCCAGTCGCCTGCTACGATCCCATCTTTTTTTTGAATCCAGTCTTGTTGGAAAAAACGTCCTGCTTCGTTGGAAGATCCGATGAGTTGGTTGTTCTTTCCCACGATGATGACGTCCGTCATCGCTTTTTCCTCCATCATGATCACGTGTTGGATCGTTTGCCGGTCAGCATTCGTCGACAGCACATTCCGGTGACTGTCCCCTCGGTCCTGTAGCCGATTTAACTCACTTCCCACTTGTTGATGTTCTAACATGTTATAAACGACAGCAGAAGACAATGCAAAAATGGCTAAAATGCCTAAAAAGTAAAAGAGTGTGATCTTTAATGTTAGTTTGCTCATACTAATCCTTTCCATTGTTACTGACTTATTCCCTCGCGTGCAGCCTGCATGGTAGACCTTCTGAATTCGCCTAGATTCTTCTTAATTTTACCGTCAACTTGTGAAAAAATAATGTAGTTTGATTGTAAGATTGATTTCATTGTAATCCTGTCATGAATGATGTACAAAAAGTTCATCTTTCAAATCAAAGATTTCCTGCTACTCGATCCTATAAAATGATTGTAACGATTCAAGGGTAAAAAGGAATCCTAGAAAGGAAGTGTCGATGTATGGAAATCAACATCCGTCAGCTGTCCGTCCTAGAAAATCCCCCAATGGAGCTTTTGCTGACTGCGGATCCCTCTCGTCAAATCGTCGAAGAGTATTTAAAAAGAGGTTATGGTTATGTAGCTGAAATGAAGAATCAAGGAATCGGTGTGTATGTCCTTCTTCCGACTCGACCGCAAACGATTGAAATCGTAAATCTCGCGGTTGACGAGTTATATCGAGGAAAAGAAATCGGAAGGAAGCTGTTGCAACATGCAGGTAGTGTAGCGCAAACACTCAGATATAGAACTCTCGACATCGGGACAGGCAATTCAAGCATCGGTCAGTTGGCACTTTATCAAAAATATGGATTCCGGATTGTCGGAGTCGACAGGAACTTTTTCTTGAGACACGATGAAGAAAACATCATCGAAAATGGGATACGGTGTACCGATATGATTCGGTTATCACAAGACATATAAGGTCGTTTTAAAACCGGTATAGAAGTAAAAATTTATACGATTCACCTGAATTGAGATTGCAAAAAATGGATTCACACCGCATAATATGAACATACGTTCTTATTATAAGGAGGTCCACCATGCAGCACCTTCAAAAAGAAATGACTCATCCTGCGTCATTACACACGATGAACCCACCGATTTGCCTTTCCATCGATTCATCCATCTCTCTTCATAATGGGTCTTCCGTTCCTTTGACTTACAAAATGGAAGTCATGTTATTCATTGCTTTACGGGAACGAACTCCCTTATCCATGCGTCAAACCAGTGATTCTGGGAGTAGCAAAGAACTCGTCTACATAGAAGAAGTGGACTTCGAAAGTCGACAGCTGACGCTCTTCCATATGAACGATTCGTCATTGTCCTATCATAGTTATGTCGAAGACGATCACTTACTCTCCCAACAGCCTCAACTTTTATTTAGCTTGATATAATGTACTTTAAAATCAACACATGTGACGTTTGTAGACGGTTCGTATATATTTTTTTCGATCCTTCATATCAATCAATATTTGATTTCAAAACTAGCTATCACTATTTCTAAGTCATCAAACAACATCCCTACTCTCTTGACGAAAAGAAGAGTAGGGATGTTGTCATTTCCTTCATGAAACCTCGTGCTAAGAAACCGCGTAATTATTTGGAATTATTTTTACATATATCTCGTTTAATGACATACTAATGGTAACACTTTCATGAGGAGGAAATCCCTTTGAAAAAACAACTTGCTTTTGCCGGTTCTTTTGCACTCTCGGCTATCACCATCATCGTCATTCTCAAATTAGTCGGAGTCAACATCTAAAGTCATTCCTTCAATTGTCATAGAAAGAGAGGACTTATTATGAACAAATCATTGAAATATCAATTTGCTTTTGGTGGTTCGACAGTTCTCGCCATGCTGATCATGTATGGCATTTTAAAATTAGTCGGTGTTGATTTTTAATTGGATGATTCAAGCGCTGTTATGATGGATCGTCTTCCGATCATCCGTAACAGCTTTTCTTGTTTCATTGAGATGGGCACGACGACTAGTTTGCCGAAGCGAAGCTAGCTTTCGCGGTGATAACTTGTTTTGCGCTACATAACATAAAAGGTCAGTTGATTCCTTTGTTCCACAGAATCAGCTGACCTTTTCATTTCATCCATTTTTACGGCTCCGAAATACCGTAAGCCAGTAACAGCAAATAGGACATCATACACAACGTAATGAGATGGATGCAGACGAATTCCCACTTGAGTATTCGGTGCTTTGTTTTGTACCCTGTGTATACACCGACTAACGGAATGATAAACAGAAGCAGGATATAGACAGTTCCAAACCCTTTCAGACTGACGCCGCTCTTCATCACGAAAAATAAGGAACAAAAACAGAAGAATGCAAATAACGAAAGCATACTGTAACGACTCATACGTCCTCCTCCACTACAAACACAGCTTAGCGACTTACCGTTTGAAGATCAAAGTATTCCGATAGCGGCACAATCCGCCCCTGTTCATGCCAGTTCCGATATGCTTCAAAAACACGTAAGACGTCCCCGTCATACCTCTCTTCGATGAGATAGTGGATTGCGAGAAAGCTCCGCCAATAATCAAACATGATACTCGACAGACTACCGGCATATGATGCACTGCCAAATTGATCAATCGACCGATTTCCGTACTCTTCTTGAAAAAGCTCAACGAGTTCCGTCTCGATTGCCGTGATCTGCTTGAATGCTTCGTCCGACAACAAATGCTTCCTTGGCAGATACTCACACATTCCCTCTTCGAACCAGATTCCGTCTTCTCTCTCATCGTCAAACTCATCAACGAACAAGTCTATGTGATGGGTCAGTTCATGACCTGCAATCGTCAAGACGTGGTCTTCGGCGAGCGTCTCATAGAACGCTCGGATGTGCGGTACGTCCTTCCCATCGAGTTGCGACAAAAACAACGTCCTCCATTCTACGACGTCTGGTGATATGTAGATCAAGTCCTTGTTCGTAAATGCTGGAATCGGAATGTCCGAGAAGACGGTCGTTGCGAGTTCAGCTGACGTCCAGACGATTCCTTTCGGCACGTCGATCAGTTGATACTTCTTGCGTAAGACGGTTTGATACTCGTCCAATCGTGTACGAAAGTGATCCGTGACCGCTTCATATTTGGCATAGTCCGTTTTGGTTTCAAATGCATGAATCTGTTTCATTATCGCTAGATCCTCCCTCCTAAAATAGCCTATTTCATTTTAACATATATTGGATAAACGCAAAAAAACCACCTGCCTCAGGTGGTTCGATGAATTATTCGGTTGCTATTAACACGACGACGTTTCCGAACTTTTGTCCGGAGTCAACGTAGCGATGGGCTTCGACGATTTCATCGAGCGGATAGATATGGTCGATGACGGCTTTGAATCGTCCCGCTTCAAGCAGTTCATTTAAATAGTGTAGATCTTCTTTCCGTTCTTTAGCGACACCTTGCCCCGCAACAGATGCAAAGGCACCGTTTTGTTTGACGTGTCTTTTCGCTTGCGTCTTATTGATCTTTCCGGACGCATCGAAGACGGCATCATACTTTAGTAACAAGCCGTCATAACCGTCCTTCGTATAATCGATGACGTGATCAGCACCGAGCGCTTTGACCCGCTTCGCGTTTCGGCCACTACAGACTGCCGTTACCTGCAGCCCTTTTGCTTTGGCGATTTGAACGGCAGCCGTTCCGACAGCACCTGACGCACCGTAAATCAAGATTGTCTTCATCTGGTCAATTTGGAGTTTTCGAAAGAAATGGAGCGACGTCGTACCACCGAACGGGAGACAGACCGCTTCCGTGTACGATGCGTGCTGCGAGATTTTAGACAAGCAACGCTTCTCCGACACACACGCATATTCCGCGTATCCACCGAAGCCAAAACCGGTCAAAGCATGGATACGGTCACCGATTCGGAACTGTTTGACGTCCTTACCGACTCCGACGACTTCCCCGGCAAGGACGACGCCGAGAATCAGTTGTCGCGGTCGCTTGAAACCGACAGCCAGACGCATCGGAAGTTTTCCTAACAGTGGAACATCGAGCGAACGCATACGCCGATCTCCGGAATGGACGGCAGATGCATACACTTTGATGAGCAAATCGGACGATTTCGGAACCGGACGAGGTACCTCTGTTATGTGCAAGACGTCTGGTGGTCCGTAGCGGGTACAGATCGCTGCCTTCATCGTATTTCCTCCTCTGATCGAGATGATGGTAGTACCTTAATCATACGCCGACTTCGTTCTGAATTCCTGTTATTCAAGAACAAGAAAGTTTTTTTATTTTACATCAATCGGTTTTGAAAATGGTAAATTTTATGTAATAATACAATTTTATTTCACGCTATTAACTGACGAAAGCAGGTGCCTAGTTCATGCCGATGCGTCATTGGCTTTTCGCTTTTATTCTACTCCTTTGTCTTCCGCTTGGTGGCTGTACACACGAGAACGATGCACGTATCGTCGAGAAAATTACAGGGGATACGTTATTCGTTGCTCCGAGCGAACAAAAACCGGACGAACAGTATGCATTGACAAAAATACGCCTGACAACGGATACGATCGTATATGGCAAAACGAATTACACGGCTGCCATTCAGACGGGGGACACGATTCAAGTGACGTTTGAAGAAGACTCGATTGTTGCAACTGAAATCCGTCGAACGAAAGACTAAGAAAGAGGGGTTCTCCATGATAGTCCAAGTACTTCGCCACCTACGCAACATTTTCATGATTACCACTGCGATTTTTGGTTCATCCTATTTTTTTCAAAAGAATATCGGTAATGATCTCATTGGTTTCCTGTTCATCGGAATCATAGGTGCGATTGGGTTTTTCGTTACCCTCGGACTACTCTTGTATCTTAAACGAAAAGAAACGCACGGTTTTTAATAAGTTTGTCAAAGGAGACACAATCATGATGGCACGTACGAAAAAATTACACCTTATTCAGTTGAAAGTACTCTTCGCGCTTCTGTTCACGCTTTCGATGATTGGTGCTGTTTTCGCACCTCATTCTGTCGACGCGGCGACTAAGGAATATACGTCGTACAAAAAACTAAAACTCGGTATGACCGCGACAGACGTCGCAAAATCGCTCTACGGAAAATCATATAAGAAATACATACAGAAAGAACATGGCGTCACGACACTCAATCATGATGTAGTATTGAGTGAAATCAAAGACGACTATGCTTTATACGCTTTCTCATTTTATCCGTACGATGAAAAAAACGATCATTGGTCTTTACAGCGCATGCATCTGATCTTCAAAACGAAACAAGAAGGTCACACGTTATATCTTGCGCAAAAGGAATACACCCCTAAAACGTCTTCGAAAAAGCGACTCTTACCTGGAAAGAAATTTAAACCAGGCATGACGATAGCTGAATTCGATCGTATTCTTTCTGGTAAGGGGCTAGGTGTCATGACGGCTCACCGCACAGAAGATTACTCTAAGATCGGAAAAGCCTATAATGACAGTACAGTCGAATATCCAGAAAAACAGACATCACTCTTTTACTCGTATCGAAATCCTACGGGTGATGATTGGATGATCGTTGAATTTAAATATGATTTCGATCAAAAGAGATATATTGCTCAAAAATAAATAACGAGTATTCATCTTCGGATGAATACTTTTTTACTTTTAATTGAAATTGATTGAATCTTTTTACATAAATATTCGTAAAAATCTGTATAAGCGAAAGGAGCTCGACACACATGTATGATTTGTTATTGGCCGTTGGTATTTGTCTCGTTGGATATTGGTTCTACTACGTCTTCTTACTCGGATTCAAAAAAGGAAACATCGTCATGACGTTTAACGAGCGGTTTATCCATCATGAAGACCATATTCAAGCTGTTAAGCGAAGATTAAAGGATGACGGTCGCCACTTCGAGTATCTTGGCGATCGCAAATTCATCGTCGATGGAAAACCGTACCTGTTCATGGAACGGACGGTTCCGGGGGACTTTGGTCCTCTGCAACAGACGATTCTAAAAGGTCAACGTAAAGCGTTTTAACCAAAACACCGCTCCTTCTGTCAATGACAGAGGGAGCGGTGCTCATTTGATTAAGCATTATTCAGGTGTATGTGCATACAATTCATCCATGACGCGTCGAATCGCGGGTAATGAAAGTTCTAAATCGATCCACACCTTAAAGTAATACTCGAAAAAGACACCTTGGTTCCGCATCCGCTCTAATGTATTAATCGGATCTCCTTCGGTGACCCAATCTAGGTTTTCAAAATTTGTATAACTATCCGTACACGATACGTCCTCCTCGTGAATGCCTGACTCTAAATAATCATTCGAACAGATCTCATTTTGTACATCGATTTGTCGATAAAAATCACGAAGTTCTTTCTTTGGACGATTGACATGGAACGACTCACCCGTATGATAATCCTCCTGGTAATACCATTCCCACAAGATGACCCATTTCCAAACCAACCCATCAATTAGATAATGACCGATTGCCCGGTCCATCCGGCAAAAGTTAAAACGAAACGTCCGTTCACCAAAGTTCGTCTTCAGCTCCAAGACGACTTTGATGTCGTTGGTTTCCGGTGGATGACCGAAAAATAAGATGCCATGCTCGAATCCTTGTGCAAACTCATCGATTGACTTCCGTCTACCTGCTTTATCCTCAAAACTAATGGTAATCGAATCGAACTGAACGATTGATTGCTCCATTTTTCCCCCACCTTGTATATGTATTCAAAAAAGTGAGCCTCGAGTGAGACTCACTTTTGTTCGTCATGACGAGACGACTTCTCCACCCGTCAAATCAATATGCCCTTCTCCCCATGCACACATCGCGTCAAGAATCGGCTTCAGCGACCAGCCGTACTCGGATAACGAGTAGACGACTTTCGGTGGGACTTGTTCAAAGACCGTCCGGATGATGACGCCGTCTTCTTCTAACTCGCGCAATTGTTGCGTTAGCATCTTTTGTGTAATCGTCGGCATCAGCTTACGAAGCTCACTCGTTCGGCGCTCGCCTTTGATCAAATGACACATGATGACGACCTTCCACTTGCCACCGATGACTTCAAGTGTTGCTTCGACTGGGATATTGTATGGCATGTTCGTTCCATCCTTTCGTGATTCCGTTGAGGGCATAGGCACTTTTTAGTGCCTACCGTACTTGAAAGTGCGTACTTCCCAAGCGGATTTACTGGCTATATGATAGCAATTGTCAATGGAAAGTACAATCTCCTTTTAGACCTTGCATCCAAAAGAACGAGTAGGGTACTTTTTAGTGCCTATCGCACTTTAAAGTACGTACTTCCCGAAAGGAACAACCCCCGTTATGCTGGGGTCATGTCAATCGGATCATGTTCGGTCGGGCCCACTGAATACGATCCCTACTGAAATCATTTTAGGAGGAATCCCCATGAATCAATTAAATCAACGGGTACAGGAGGAACAGGCTCCAAGAAACGGCGGACTTGCCCTGCTCGCTCTAGCAATCAGCGCCTTTGGGATCGGTACGACTGAATTCGTTCCCGTCGGACTGCTCGCAGCGATCGCTGGTGACTTGAATATCGGTATCACACTCGCTGGTCTCATCATCTCTGGTTACGCGATCGGTGTCGCCGTCGGTGCTCCGATCTTGACAGCACTAACGAACCGGATGAACCGGAAAACGTTACTGATGGCATTGATGGTCGTCTTCATCGCCGGTAACCTGATTTCCGCGATCTCACCGACGTTTGAATTGTTGATCGTCGCCCGTTTCATCACTGCCTTTTCGCACGGTGTCTTCTTCTCGATCGGTGCGACGATTGCTGTCCAGCTCGTACCGGAGCATAAAAAAGCAAGTGCCATCGCCTTGATGTTTACCGGTCTGACGGTCGCGACCGTCACGGGTGTCCCGCTTGGTACATTCATTGGTCAATCGTTCGGCTGGCGCGCGACGTTCTTCGCGGTTGCTGCACTCGGAATCATTGCAATCATCGCAAGCTTCTTCTTGATTCCAAAAGACTTGAAACAATCACCACCTGCGAAGTTCTCCGACATGTTCAAACTGTTAACGAACGGACGCTTGATGCTCGGCTTCTTAATCACTGCTCTTGGTTACGGTGGGACGTTCGTTGCCTTTACGTATTTAACGCCGATCATGCAGGACGTCACGAAAATTAGTCCAAGCTTACTCAGTATCATTCTGCTCGTCTACGGGATTGCGGTTGCGATCGGGAACACGGTCGGCGGAAAACTTGCAAACGGTAACCCGATTAAAGCATTGTTTTATATGTTCATCATCCACGCCATTGTCATGATTGCGCTCTCGTTCATGATTCCGTTCAAGGTCGCTGGCATCATCGGTATTATCTTAATGGGGCTTCTTGCCTTCATGAACGTCCCCGGACTCCAGCTCTATATCGTCCAATTGGCTGAAAAATACGTCCCAGCAGCAGTCGATGTCGCCTCTGCCTTAAATATTGCAGCTTTCAATATCGGCATCGCACTTGGCGCAACGATCGGTGGTCTTGTCACCGATACGATCGGACTCGTCCACACGCCATGGGTCGGCGGTATCATGGTCATTCTTGCCGTCATCTTGACTGGTGTCTCACGTCGTCTCGAACGGCA
This sequence comes from Exiguobacterium sp. TDN 0502, assembly GCF_050846835.1. Classification (NCBI taxonomy): domain Bacteria; kingdom Bacillati; phylum Bacillota; class Bacilli; order Caryophanales; genus Exiguobacterium; species Exiguobacterium sp. TDN 0502. The sequence goes on from NZ_JBOZGJ010000014.1 coordinate 42,781, forward strand.
GTAAAAGAAGATTTTTATGCTTAACGATCGCATGAGTGTACGATGAGCTCGGCTACAATCATCGATACGCTCGCTATTTCATCGTACCGCATTCTCTACCACTCACGTAATCCGCCAAAGGCACTGTTCGCATGAACAGTGCCTTTGGCGGATTTTGTTCACAATTTCAAAAAAGAGCACATTTACCCCTTTACTTTCGAGTTCTTATGAACTTATAATTAATTCAAGATAACTAATTACCTTAAAGGAGGAAGCGCTGTTGACACTACTCATTGCTTTTCTAGCCATCGTTTTCATCATGCTCGCCCTTGACCTTGGAGTCTTCCATCGTAAGGCACATGAAGTTTCGCTTCGGGAGGCCTGGACGTGGACGTTCGTCTGGATCGCAATTGCCGTCGCCTTCGGAGGCTGGCTCTACTTCGACCAAGGTAGCGCCGCTGCTGTCGAATATACGAGCGTTTATTTCATCGAGAAGGCTCTCGCGATCGATAACGTTTTCGTCTTCTCACTTGTCTTTGCGTACTTCGCGATTCCATTGAAGTACCAGCACAAAGTCTTGTTCTGGGGTATTCTTGGTGCAATCTTCTTCCGCGTCATCTTCATCGTCGCTGGTGTTTCGTTGCTTGAGAACTTCGCTTGGGTGTACTACATCTTCGGAGCGTTCCTCGTCTACACGGGTTGGATGATGTATAAGAACATCGGTCAAGAGACGTCGCTCGAAGACAACAAAACGATTCGTTGGTTAGAGAAACGTTTACCAATTACACAAGACATCTCGTCTGGTAAGTTCGCAAAACGAATTGATGGGAAACTGTTCTTCACGCCACTTTTGATCGCGCTCATCTTCATCGAGATCTCGGATATCGTCTTCGCCGTCGACTCAGTCGCTGCAAGCTTCGCGTACTCGCGTGATCCGTTCATCATCTTCTATGCGAACATCATGGCAATCCTTGGACTTCGTAGTCTCTACTTCGTCCTCGCGAACTTGATTGATCGTTTCTACTACTTGAAACACGGTTTAAGCTTCATGCTCGTCTTCATCGGAGCGAAGATGATTTTCAGTGACGTCTACAAAATGCCAATCTGGATGTCGCTCGGTACGATAGTCCTCGTCATCCTAATCAGTGTCTTCTACAGCTTCTATAAGACGAAGCCGGGAAAATAATCAATATCAAAAAAGTGGAAGGGATGAACAATTCATCTACTTCCACTTTTCGTTTCAATTTAATATTTCTTTTACTTTCCGTTCATCCTCAATAAAAGGCTTCGTGAATGCCTTTAAGGCTTTTTCATTATTGTAAGTTGTAAAGTCCTTTCCATACCAATCGCGTAGCTCTTGTTTCGTGAAGTGATACGAAGCATCTTCGATCGTCATGTTGACTTGGTCGACATTCGGAATCAGCGTGAACAGTGCCGTCGCATTATAGATTGCTGTACGAGTACTTTTTTGTTCGACCTGTCCTTCTGTATACCCACCGTAACGCAATGTCAGTTGATATGGCTTGTCCTTTGTCTCAAGTTCCATCTTCTTCAACTGATTACCGTGTGGTAGCTGTTGGACGATGTCTCGTACGCTACTATTATCTCCTAGATATGTACCTTGTTGTTCAAATAAATCGGTTTGTGTTGCTGCTGTTCCGCAACCACTGAGTATCAACATGCCGCTCGCTAAAATGATTGCACCAACAGTCTTTTTCATTTTTATTTCCCCCAATACGTTGACTCGTTCTCATCCTAATAAACGAATCAAGCAAAGAAAAGTTTCAAAATAAAGGAAATCAACGCTTTGATAAACTCGATGCCCTTTGTTTTAAGTAGAGTAGGCTGTACCCAGTACCTCCACCTGTAGCAATCAAAAGCTTTATAATTTTAAAACGAGTGAACCCTTCAATGACGTACCCTTTTATCTTTTGAGTCAAAGTTGCTTCGGGAATCCAATCGATCGTATATCCGATGCTAAAGGATAAAAGCAAACTGAGGAATAAATAAGTGATGACAAAACTAAGAATAAATCTTTTGATGATCATGTTATTCCCTCTTTTTCTAAATGTAATAAAATAACTTATTTTTATATAATAAGAAAATAAATTAAGAAATATCTAAAACAACAACCTATTTACCTATATTTTGTTAATTCCTATGTTACTCTATTACTATTCGAAAAGTTCGAAAATCCAGCTGTACCTATTCATGGAGGTCTCCGATGCTACAAATGTCTAACTTACTCATTCTGCTCTTTTTATTTATCTTCCTAACATGCGGATTTGTTTTCGCTTTATTCTGGATCATCAAAAAAATCAAGTCGTAATCACAACAACCCGGCCTCTCAAAGGAGAAAAGCCGGGTTGTTGTTCGTTTCATAGAGTTGTTGGATACGATGCACGATATCGTTCGCCGTTCCCGGTACAGGTGGCATCCAAAGCCCTGTCACTGGACCGTAGACGACGGGATTGATTGCCACTTCATAACCCCCATACGGATGTTCTTCCACAGTTGGCAAATAACCGATGTAACCGTTCGTATAGCCCCCGAAAAAAGCGAGTTCCGTTTGACGGATATGCTTTATCTGTAGCGCTGTCTCACAGAACGGCTCCATCGGAATGCCTGAGAACGACCCTTCGTTTAGTTCAAACAATTGAACTTCGAGCGGGATGGTGAGTGTTGCTCCCGATCGTTCCTGAACGTATGCCAACCAGCGTGCTGCACTGACGCCCCATGTCTGTTCAGCGTAAGTTGCCATGTCTTGCAATACGTCCGCAACCGGTACTTCGGTTAAGCGCATCGGATAAATCACAGACTGAATCCGGTGGTGCGTTAACGGTTGAAACGACACAGCTGGAATCGTCGTCAAGACATGACCACTTAAAGTAAACGCCATTTTTTGAAGACTCTCTATGTCACCACGATATTTCGCATTGATGTTCTCCGTCGCGCCTTGAACAATCACGACCGGGCAGCCGAGTGCCTGTTCGAGGATCGTTCGAGCGACGCCCGGATAATCACCGGATAAGACGACACTGTCTGATTTCAAGACGTTCGGATGCGCCGTACAAAAGACAAACGCTCCGACGAGACTCGCATCACCGGTCCGACGAATTAACAATGTTCCAATTCGGTCATCCGCCACCCCAGACGGATCTGTTCCCATCACCGCTTGTCCATTTATTTTCTCCCGTCGGTTGACGCCGAGTTTTCCGGTCGTCACACCCCAACCAATCTCGACCAACTGCATCACTTCGCTTGCTTTGACGGCAGATACGATCGCTTGTTGCGTCAAAATCGTTTTATAGGCGACGGTCAACGGTTCGTTTCCTGCTGTCGCTGGTCCCGAATGCGTATGCGTGTAAACGACTGTGATCTGTTCCTTCGACACGTCTAGCTGACCCGCGATTCCTTCACGGATGACATCCGTATCGGCGACGAGCATGCCGATGTTATCGATGCTGACGAAGACCGATGTCGTCTGCTCGCTTTCAAAGATACTCGCTGTGACATATAGCGGATCGTGTATGCTTGCAATACCGACTTCTCGGTGATAACCGATGAAGGCGGCACCGAGCGGCGGATTGATTTCTTCCCGATGCATTCCAAAACGACTCATGTCTGACGTTCCCCCTTGAGTAACACACTATTTCTTCCATATACTAACATTAACTACAGTAGAGGAGGACATGAAAATGTCGATTCGTTGGAAGGAAGAGATGATTCAGTTCAAGACATTTCGTGAAGCCGAAGTTTGGGCAGACTCGATTGCAAATGAGATCCACGGTCGGTCGATTACTGGTTATGGTACGCCAGACTTTAAGGTTGCTGCGATTCTTGCCTTTTATTTAGCACAAGTCTCTGAATTTCGAGTTCATACCGCGATTTTCCCACTCGATACAGAGGTATTCTATCAAGTATGGATTGAAATCGAAGATGATTTATGAAATTCATGCTCTTTCGTATAGATCAATCATCGCCTCAACCGCAGCGTCCATCCGCTCTTGTAAGCCGATTTTATTCAAGACGACGAGCCCCTCAGTAAAGACAAAGAGCAACGCAGTCTGCTGTTCGACATCTTCTCCTTCTGCCGGCACATAAATCTGTTTAATCCAGTTGTCGAATGACTCCCCAATCGTCCGCGTGATCGACGTATACGGTTCCCCCTGACTCGTCGCAAGATGGGTGATCTCGAACCAAAGATTTAAGTACGGCTTGATTCGTGGCTCATCGATTGCTTGTCGCAGAAAACGGACGAATGCCGTGAACTCGAGTTTTAGATCCGGTTGTTGCAGCAAGTCAATCAATTCCTGACTGATCGCAGTCAACACGGCGGTCTCGATATCTTGTTTATCCTTGAAATAATGCATCAGCATCCGGTCACTCGTCCCGGCAGCGGTCGCCATCTTCTTGAGACTCATCTCCTTGATGCTTGATGCTAACGTCGCTTGTGCGATGTGATGCGTATAGTCCTGTCGCTTCTGTTCAAATTTATCCATATCCGATCGACTCCTTCCCTTTCCATCATACTCGATTTTAGGAAACGGACACTACGCAAAAAAGCATCCACGAAGGATGCTTCATTTTAAAAAGCGATTGATGATCTTCTTAAAAGCAAGATCGAGTCGGACGTTCTCATCTTTCGTCAGCTGTTTCGCCTCTTCAAAGACAACTGCTGCTTCCTCGAATTTATTCTCGTAAATCAAGATCGTCATTTTCCCACGTTCCGGTCCGACGCGTCCACTCGACGTCTCACGTTCTCGTCCCATCGCTTCAGCTGCGCGATCTACGCGCTCTATCCGGTCTTGCTTACTGATTTTTTTCTTGATCAGTTTTCGTTCGAGTTCCTGTACGTATGGAAGTAATTTAATCAACGTCAAAGTCGGATCAATCGGTCCATATTGGGCGACGAATGCTTCCATTTGATGTCGCTCGTAATCCATGACTTCTTGATACAGTGGTTTGCTTTCCTTCGCTAATGCCTGCTCGACCTTGACGAGTCGTTTGACTTCTTTTTTCATTGCGGACATTCGTTTATCGAACGCTTTTTTCTCTGACGAGGTATCGACTGCTTTTAGATCGACTCGCATCGCTCTGATTTTTCTTGACTCCTTCACGTTATCTGAATCGTATTTTTCTACTTTCGGATTATACTGCTCGACCGCAGTCCGATATGCTTCATTTTGATAATAAGAAGGAATTTTGATTGGGGATTTGGAGCTAAGATCCGATAAGATGTTGCCGTACTTCGTGATGACCTTCAATTGATCGGCACGGTATTTTTTGTAATCAAACGCTTTTTTCGTCTGGATCACTTTTGCTTCGACAAGACTGCTTCCACTTCCGATACTCGCTCCACTCATCAATACGACTACAGCCGCACTACAGGCGAAGATTGTTCGCAATCGCTTTACCTTCATATGTTCGCTCCGTCCCTTCTCGTCATCCTACGTTCCTTTTTCCGTATTATACCAAATTTAACAGCATCACATTTCGTTATTTGACGGAACAGGGTAATAACTTTCCTTCTGCGTATCCTCGATTGACGTTCGATTGTAGTACATGCTACATTTATTTGTAGTGAACACTACACTTATAAGGAGGATCCTTCATGAAAGAATCTCAAGCTTCATTTGTAGACACCATCCCGAAACCTTTATTGCTCATCATTACGATCGCATTCGCTGTTTTAACTGCGTTTTCGATCATTGACTTTGGTGTACTTGGCATCTTTGCGGAAGCGACACAAAATACGGCGATGCTCCAGATTTTCGTCGACCTGATTCTTTGCGCCCTCTTCATCATCGTTTGGCTCCGCCATGATACACGTCGTACGGGACGAAGCTTTCCACTTTGGGCAATCATCACCCTCGCAATTGGTGCGTTCGGACCTCTACTCTATTTGTTGACTCGAAAATCATGACGTTCTGACACGTGCCGCATCTTCGGTACGTGTTTTTCTTAAGACAAACTTAAGAAAACGACTCCGTCTATCAACAGAATTCGACCGTATCCTAAGAGGTAGATTACAACTTAAAGGAGTTTTTACCTCATGAAGAAAGCCATCTTTGATACGATCGTCCACTTGAATGCTCGACCGGTTGTTGCGAACACACTAAAACGATTTGCAATGAGTCGCTTTAGTAAACCACTCATCCGACCTTTCATTCGCACCTATCACATTCAGACGGATCAAGCGCTGAAGTCCGTTGATTCGTTTACCTCGCTGCACGATTGTTTCGTACGCGAGTTACGTCCCGGTATGCGACCCATCGCAACCGCGCCGGATGCCTTCGTCAGTCCGAGTGACGCCGTCCTCTCCATCGTCCCGGCGTTAACGCAAGATAGTCGGTTTACGATCAAAGGACAGGACTATACCGTTGCTGAGCTGATTGGCTCAAGCGAACGCGCCCAGGATTACGCGAACGGTGTCGCCTTAATTTTCTATTTGAGTCCGACCGACTACCACCGTGTCCACTCGCCAGTCACGGGCGAAATCACGACGAGTTATACACTGGGGCGAGAATCGGCACCCGTCAATGACATGGGGCTACGATTCAGCAAACGTCCGCTGACACGCAACTATCGTCGGGTCACGCGTCTGCAAGTCGATCACCGCGCGATCGAGCACGTCATGGTCGGTGCGCTGAACGTCAATACGATCGTTCAGACACATCAAGGACGACTGCTGGAGCGTGGTGCAGAGTTCGGCTACTTCTCGTTCGGTTCAACCGTCATCCTCGTCTTGCCACCGGACACCGTCGAACTCGCACCTGGCATCGAACGTAGCGTCAAGATGGGTGAGCAGATCGGACGCTGGATATCCTGAAAACAGATTCCCTTTTCTTATAGAATCCTGAGTAGAACAGATATCCTAATTTGCTAGACTAGAGGAAACTGCTGTTCAGAGGTGACCTTCATGTCGACGCGCTTATTCAAGCGAACCTTATTAATTGTATGCTTACTTTTCCTCACGCTTTTCACGTTCTATGGTATTCAACGCGCTTCAGCAACACCTGAACCCGAACACCTCATCTTTCAGGCAAAAGGTGAATCCTGGAACGCTGTGATTCATGTCCGGCAAGTCAAAGAGCGTCCTTTATCTTACCGGGTAAGCGAGGGCTACGCCCTAACATATATCGGACAGGACCTGAAACGAATGGAACAACAACAGAAACCTGTGACTTGGTTTGTCGATAGTCAATTGTCAGATGGTCAACATGCTAAACGCTCTAGCCATTTCCAAAGCTTCATTGGAACCGAAAGAGATGGCGCCACCTTTGAGACGAGTGCCGCCTTACAAATCTTTAAAGCGAGTGACACGTACCATGTCCGAATCAAATGGGATGGTAACCGTGAAGAGCAGTTGATGTTAACGTGTATCGGTATGGAATAACTTACAAAACGGGAAAGAGGTTATATCATGAAAAAAGTTGTTTTATCATTCGCTTTCTCGATTATGACGGTATGGATATTAGTTGGTTGTAACAATGAAGAGATAATGCAAAGTACTAGTGAAAAACCGACGGCATCCGAAGTATTGAGCGAAGATGCTAAAGCAGACATTTTTCAATTCAATGATACGATCTACCAATCAGATGTAGCATGGGCAGAGAAAACCGAAGTCACTCAGAAGGAAAAAGTCGGAGAAATTAAAAGAAGAAGTTCGGATAAAGACGGTTTTGATAATGGGACTGCTACGAAGCTCTCTAAGGGTACCGTCCTATACTCTACTAAAGAAAGAAATGAGATTTTGCTAGTCAGCTTCAACGGGAAATTAAAAAAGTACGTTGCTTTAGGAGAAGGTTAATTTATCTATAAGAAAAGGCATCCTCAGCTGGGATGCCTTTTCTTTTTTAGATCATGATGATAATTGAGAAGCTGATCAGCCGTTAACGACTTTTTCAGCTACTTCATCATTCATCGACTGACGATTGATTGAGAAACGCTCGCCTTCTTTCAAGCGTTTGCGATATTCCGCTGTAGCTGTGAACAAAACATCTGTCGAAGAGTTGAGTCCTGTTTCAAATGAATCTTGCAACACCCCAATGATGAAACCAACGGCAACGACTTGCATCGCGACATCGTTCGGAATTCCGAATAAGCTACATGCAAGTGGAATCAAGAGAAGTGATCCGCCAGCGACACCTGACGCTCCACATGCACAGACCGCAGCGAGTACACTCAAGATGATGGCTGTCGGAATATCGACTTGAATCCCGAGCGTATTGACGGCAGCAAGTGTTAGAACCGTAATCGTAATCGCCGCACCTGCCATGTTGATTGTGGCACCGAGCGGAATCGAGATGCCGTATGTCTCTTTATCGAGACCGAGCTTCTTACACAATTCCATGTTGACTGGGATGTTCGCTGCAGAACTGCGTGTGAAGAATGCCGTGATGCCACTTTCACGTAGACATTTAAAGACGAGCGGATATGGATTTTGACGGACGTTGATGAATACGATCAATGGATTAACGATGAGTGCGACGATAAGCATCGTACCAATCAACACGCCCAATAATCCTACATACTTACCGAGAGAACCAAGTCCATTCTCTGTGACTGAACCGATGACGAGACCCATGATTCCGAGGGGTGCCAGTTTGATGATCCAGCCGACCATCTTAGCAATACCATCTGAGAAATTCGAGATGAACGTTTTTGTTGTGTCGGAAGCATTTTTTAATGCGAGTCCTAAGACGATCGCCCATGTCAGAATTCCGATGTAGTTCGCTTGAATGAGCGCATTAACGGGGTTGTCGACCATGTTCAAGACAAGTTTCTTAAGGACTTCGATGGCGTTTCCAGGAGCGGACAACTTCTCTGCGCCTTCTGTCAGTGTAATCGTAACCGGGAACAAGAAACTAACGACGACCGCAATCGCACCCGCTAAAAATGTACCGAGCAGATATAAGAAGACGATGGATTTCATGTTCGTTTGCTGACCTTTTTTGTGTTGCACAATCGAAGCCATAACTAGGAAAAAGACCAAAATCGGCGCGACTGCCTTTAGTGAGGAAACAAATAATGTTCCAAAGATGGTCAAAGAACTCGCTACTTCAGGAATCGTGACGGCTAAAATAATCCCTACGATCAAGCCAATCGCGATTTGTTTCACTAAACTGATTTGGTTCCACATCTTCAACAATTTCATACGTTCCCCTCCAGGCTTACAAAAAATAAGTTATTTAGAATTCGAAAAACGATGACTTCTCTCTTCTACTCAAAAGGATGAATAGTCTAGTCATTCACTTTTCTAAAAATTCTCGCAGTTTGTTGTGTTCTATTTTTGCATAAATCGTGTGAAATAAAAACTAGTTTTTTGCAAGAAATATGATTCCTTTTCCTGGATGTTAAGTGAGCATACGGATGCAATCGATTGCATAATTACAAAAAAAGTAGAAAAAGACATATGCCTCCTTCAACTTCATTATGTAAACTAAAGCTTTTTTTACGAGTGTTACTCGACCTTCCTTTACTCCTCAAGAGACGGTTGATTTTTTGCGTTTAACGATCAAAAGAACGATCACGAACAGAAACTCAAGGACCGTAAAGATGCCGACGAAGAAAAAGACGACTAACACCTGACTGATCCCATCGACAGCAATCGTGTAAAACCACAGTAATGAAATACCCGTCGTATAAAGAAGATTGATGATTGTTCCACTAATCAGACTAGCTTTTAAGCTTTTCTTACTCCGCGCCTGGCTCACGATGATGATGATAGCACCGATCACCCAGACGATGAGTATGAGTTCAAGGATAGTCTTATCGTTCCACTGTACTTCCATGTCTCTTTTTCCTCTTTTCAATGTTTTGTTGTTTCGCTTCTATAACACGGTAATCTATTCTTCATTCCAATTCTGTTTTCCTTTTATTTCCTCATACAAAAAGCATGTATTCGACTTGCGCGTCAAATACATGCTTCCCTAGTTCCTTATTTAATTGATCCGTTTGCCATCCCATCAATGATATGGCGCTGGAAAAAGAGATACACGACGAGGATCGATACGATACCGACCACATACGACGCGAACGAAGGACCAAAATCACTAAAATACTGCCCTTGGTAGTTGAATTGAAACAAAGGTAAGGTCCAAGTTGACTCATCGCGGTTCAGCAGAAGCAACGGCAAGAGGAAATCGTTCCAAATCCAAAGTGCATTTAAGATCAACACCGTCGCATGCATCGGTTTCATCATCGGGAAGATGATCTTGAAGTACGTATTGAACTTCCCGCTCCCGTCAATCGCTGCCGCTTCATCGAGTTCTTTCGGAATGACGGTTTTTACATATCCTGCGTAAAGGAACAGCGATTGTGGTACCGCGTACGTCAAATACAACAGGATCAAGCCGAATTTACTGGATAATCCGAGTCCTGACATCATCGAAGTGATCGGAATCATGATGACTTGAAACGGAACGAAAATCCCGATGATTAAAAAAATGTAGATGCCTTGAAACACACGGCTTCGATCCATCGTACGTGCTAACGAATAAGCAGCCATCGGTACAATCAGGATGATCAACGCAATCGCCGAAGTCGTGATGAGCATCGAGTTCGCGAAGTACTGGACGACACCATCCTCCCATAAACGCTGGAAGTTATTAACCGTGAATGGATCTGGCCACTCAAAGAAACCGCCGGTGATTTGACGCGTTTCTTTGAAGGAATTTAAAATCGTCAGATACATCGGTAGAGCAATCAATACGAGTCCGATGGACAAAAATAGATAGGTCGGAATATGAATGCGATCTTTTTTCATGATGCCCTCCTTAAACTTCGAACCGTTTGGACGAATTGATTTGAATGACCGAAACGATCGCGATGATGATGAACAGTACGATCGCAATCGCACTGGCATAACCGAACTGGTTATTTTTGAACGCATAGTTGTAGACAAGTAGTCCAAGGGATGTCGTCGAGCCACTTGGTCCTCCACCCGTTAACGCGTAGATTAAATCAAACGCAGTCAAACCCGCCTTCATGGCAAGAATCAAGACGATGCTGATCGCTGGTGATAGAAAAGGTAGTTCGATTTTTTTAAACGTCTGCCATGCATTCGCTCCGTCAATGGACGCCGCTTCACGAATCTCGTTCGGAATGCTTTGAAGATTCGCTAAGAAGATGACGACAGGAATCGCGACCCCTTGCCAAAGCGCAACGAAGAGTAGACCCCAGAAGGCAGTTCCTTCGTTTGCGATCAAGCTTTGCGACAGCCATTCAATCTGTAAGTATTCACCGAGCGGTACGAGACCGTAGTTGAAGAACTGCTTAAAAATCAAGCCGAGTGTGACGGTGCTAATGACCGCAGGAAAGAAGTAGGCTGTTCGAAACAGCCCGACTCCTTTGATCTTACGGTTCAATAATTTAGCAATCGCGATGCCGAGTACGATTTGACCAGCGACGAGACCAATCGTAAAGAGTAATGTAAAGCCGATGCTATCCCGGAAACGAGTGTCTGATAAAATCGAGATATAATTATCAATCCCTATGAAGTGATAGGAGCTAGTCAGCCCTGTCCAGTCGGTGAAGCTGAAGATGACACCTTGAACCAAGGGAATGAAGAAGAAAATGATTTGAAGTAAGAGTGGCACGATGATGAAGAGATAGGGCCAGTAGCGGTTGACGAATCCTTTTTCTTTCATGAGGCAACTCCCTTTCGATTATTTCATTTCATTGAAGAACGTGTTGAGATCATTCGAAAGCTTCTTCTTATCCCCTTTGTTCATATAATCCACAGTCAAATGCCAAAACTCTTCTTCCGATGGCCACTCGGAATGCAACCAGATGATTTGTTTATCCGAGAAGACGAGATCCGAGACGGCTTTTGTTTCTTTGAAGGATCCGTCTGCTTTTACAGCTTTGACGGACGTTGGTGAGCCATCCTTATCATAGTATTTCTGCATGACGTCCCCTTCCGTTAAGTACGACAAGAACTTCTTCGAAGCTGCCTGCTCTTTTTTCGATCCTGACGCTGAGACGGATAACGCCAAGTCGGCTGCTCCGACCGTCATCTCTTCTCCCGCTTGTTTTCCCGGGTATGCGAACATACTGACTTCGAAATCAGGCTGTTGGTCCCGGATGACTGGAAGTGCCCAGATGCCGTTCGGGAAGATCAACGCGTCTTGATTCGCAAACACAGCGACCGCATCGCTATACGAAGCACCGTTCGCATTCTTTTGCGTATTTCCGCTGACGAGACTCAGTTCGTCCGCGACCGCTTCAAAGTTCGGATCTCCGACTTTGATGCCATTTTTCGGGCTGTTCTTGAGTGCATCCTGTGTTTGTTCGAATCCACCTGTGACCGTCGCCCAGGCAAGTTGATGATATCCGTTCACTGTCCACGAGTCCTCTGTCGTCAATGCGCTCGCAAATGGTGTCTCGCCCGCGTCTTTGATTTTTGCGACGACTTCCTTCATCTCATCCCACGTTTTAGGTGGCTGTAGACCGAGCTCATCGAATTTCGTCTTATTATAGAAGAAGCCCCAGGCATTCGAGTTCAGCGGTAACGAGTAGACTTTCCCATCAACAGCATACGACTCGGCAGCACCGTCCTTGAGATTTCCTAAAAACGACTCTTTCGATAAATCAACGAACTTCCCGTCTGCTGCCCACCCTTTGAAATCCGCGTTTTGTGGATAGGTATGGACGATGTCCGGGACATCACCACCAGCAATCCGCGTTTTTAAAACGGTACCGGCATTGCTGACGCTCGTCAGCTTCACATCGATGTCGGGATTCTTCTTCTCGAAATCCTTAATGATTTGATCTAACGTTGCTTTCATCTCGACTTTTTGTGAAAAGAACTCAATCTCGGTCTGATCCGAATTCGCTCCCATCGTACAGCCTGCTCCAAACAATAACGAAGACGAGAGAATGCCTGCCATTCCTAATTTCATCGACTTATTCATCATGATTGCCTCCTGAATGCTCTTATATTTTTTTCAAGACATATAACCGGCTGTCAAAATCTCCGTTGACGGTTGGCGGCACATATAATCCGACGTACATGAGCTCATCTCCGCCGTAACGAGCTCCTTCTAGTTCGTAGATCGCTTGAGGATCGAGACCACTCAATTTCAGTGTCCGAATCGGTGCCGCAGCTTCACTCAAGACGGTGACATCACAGACGATGATCTCATCTTGCTCCTGTGAGATGAACATCCAAGCTGGATGATTGCTTGTGAACGCACTCTCCAACCGATAAAACGTTCCGTATTGAAGCGTACGCCGATGCGTTTTGTAAAACGCGATTTGCTGTTTGACGATCGCCTTCTCCTGTTCCGATAACCGTGTCGCATCAAGTTCATATCCGAATACACCCGCCATCGCAACGTGACCTCGCATTTCAAGACTCGTCTTGCGATGCGTTTGATGGTTCGGGACCGCAGAGACGTGTGCGCCCATCGACGAGATTGGATAGACCATGCTCGTTCCGTGCTGGATCTTCAGACGCGCGACGGCGTCCGTGTTGTCACTCGTCCATGTTTGCGGCATGTAATACAACATCCCGGGATCAAAACGACCGCCACCGCCGGAACAACTCTCGAACAGGATATGCGGATAACGCGCAGTCAAGAACTCCAGTACTTCATAGAGTCCGAGTACATAGCGATGCAACAGTTCGCCTTGCAACTCGCTTGGTAACGCGGTCGAAAAGACTTCCGTGACGTTCCGGTTGAAGTCCCATTTGATGTAATCAATCTCGACTTCGTCAAGTACAGCTGTCATCTGTTCGATGATATTGTCTCGCACCTCTTTTCGACTGAAATCCAGGACGTACTGATCTCGTCCTTTGGATCGTCCACGACCTGGAATATGGATCGTCCAGTCCGGATGATCTCTGAAAAGTCGGCTGTTTCTTGAAATCATTTCCGGTTCGAACCATAATCCGAATTGCATCCCTTGAGCATGGGCATGATACGCGAGATGTTTCAGCCCGTTCGGTATCTTTTCTTGATATTCGAACCAATCTCCGAGTGAGGAATAATCGTCATCTCGTCGTCCGAACCAGCCGTCATCCAGCACGAACAATTCGATGCCAAGAGCCGCGCTCTCCTCCATGATTTGCTTGATTTTCGTTTCATCAAAATCAAAGTACGTCGCTTCCCAGTTATTGATCAGAACCGGACGATCCGCGTCACGGAAGTTTCCTCGCGCCAAGCGCTCGCGATACAGTGCGTGAAAGGCGTGTGACATTTGCATCATGCCGTGTTGGCTGTAGGAGATGTTGACTTCGGGCGCTTGAAAACACTCGCCTGGATTCAGTTGCCACTGGAAACCGAATGGATTGATCCCGAGTTGAATTCGCGTCTGTCCATAGGGATCCTTCTCGATCGTCATTTGATGACTCCCGCTATAGACCAAGCTGAACCCGACGACTTCCCCGCTGTACTCCGTCGCCTCCGGTGAGACGATCGCGAGAAACGGATTCATTTGATGACTACTCGAACCACGTTTACTGTCAAACACCTTGATGCCTCGTGTAATCGTCTCTCGTTCCATCATCCGCTCACGCCCCCACGTACCATTCAACGTCAGACATTCCAATTGTTGAGACGGGAGATCCAGTGACAGACTCATCAGTTTTTGGATGTCATGTGTTTTCGTACCGACGTTATGCAACTGAACGGATCGCGATAAGATCGGTCGATCTCGAAAGACGGTATATGCTAGACGCAACTCGAGTTCTTCCTTTGCATCTTCTAATATCAAGACAAGCGTCTCCGCCTCTTCCTCCATTTCGACATAGGTGGCGGGAAGACCATCCAGCTTCGGTTTTCCGTTGATTCGTTCGTATGAGCGATAGCGAAAGTCTGTTACATCTGACCCATCTTCATGTTTGATTTGTTGCGCTGGTGAACGATAATCCCCCGTCCCATAACCGGGATACTCTTGCAGGAGCGTATCGAGCGAGAACAATCGATCCGTAGCATCCGGAAAGTTAGGTGAAAACGATCGATCAATCCGTGGGTATTCTCGTGCTCCATGATACGTTTTGATGGGTTGACCGAAATACTCCTGGGCGACGACCTGTCCTTCTTCGATCCGAAGGATATAGCTGTAATGACGATTTGTTAAGTGAAATATACCTTCTGTTTCGTTAACATGAATCAGTTCCAAAACCCAACCCCCTCAATTGATGACGCTTTCATTTTGAGACAAAATAAAAAGCGTTTACTAAACATATCTATAACTTAAAGTTTAGTAAACACTTTGTCAACACTATTTTCAATTTTTAGGAGATACACTTTCTCGTTTGATCAGTTGCGCGGGAATCATGAGACGGATGGGCAGATAACGTTCGCCACGAATTCGTTCCAAAGCCAGTTTGATAGCGAACTTTCCTAATTCTTCTGTTTCAACCTTCACCGTCGTTAAGGAAGGTGTTAAAAATTCAGCGATTTCGATATCATCAAAGCTCGAGATGGAGATGTCTTCCGGTATCTGATGACCGTTTCGCTGGAATGCCCGGTACACACCGACTGCCATCGGATCACTGGCGACGAGTACCGCGGTGACCTCCTGGTGTTCAGCCAGCTGCTCCCCTAGACGAAGTCCTTCGAGTGTCTTCCATTCCCCAAGCAGCCCATGTATATGCTCAGACAACTCTTTTTGTTTCATCCAAGAGACGTACGTCTGATAGCGATCCTCTTCTTCACTCATGAACGACTCACCGTTCTGATTCATGATGACACGATGGCCACCGATGAACGCGATCTGCCGATGACCGAGCTCATAAAAGTACTCGAGACTCGCAATCGTCGCACTTTTAAAATCAGAATAGACGGCATCAAACCGTGCATCTGCTTGGGAGTCATCAATCACGATGATGTTCGGATTTTTTTGATATAAGACTTCTAACATGTCTGGCGCAACGGTACCTAGCACTAAAATCGCTCCTAGATGATTCAATCCTTCGAGATCCGCCTTTTTTTCAGATAGACGAATGACCTTATTAACATTTACTTTTTGGCGTTCTGCTTCACTTTCGATGCCGCGACGAATTGCCCTGAAATAAGGGTCATCAATTTCTTGTATTTCGTTGACCGTCGTCACCAAGCCGACGGTCGCAATCCGCTGGTTATACGATTTTTTTTGCCGCGGACTATAGTTCAATTGTTTTGCCGTTTGCAATACCTTATCTCTGGTTTCTGGACTGACTGATAACTTCTCATCCGCATTCAACACACGCGAAACCGTCGCAATCGACACACCAGCTAATTTTGCCACCTCTCGAATACTTGCCATGATTCCTCACTCCTCTGAACAATAGTAAAATGTGAACTCATTTTACTAAACAAATAGACTTGTTTCAACACAAAGAAAAAAGCAGGCGAATCGCTCTGCCTGCTTTCGTTCATCCAACGATTCCTGTTTACTCGTGTTCAATCATCTAAACGATCGAGATCGATGTCTTTCATTTTCCTAACCCGAACACTTTCCTCCTGACCGATTTGATCGGTCTCTTTCAAGCGGTGCTGAACGACGAGCAACACTAACACGATCGCGGAAATCACACAAATCGTCGCATAGTACGGTTGCGCGACGCGCTCGAACTCTAACGCTGATAGCACATGTAAGATCGTCAATCCCGCAAGCATGCCGTGAAAATATCGCTGATAGTTGCGCAGCATTCCCGGCTGACCGAACGTCTCATACCAGACGTATAAGCCAAGTCCGAACGCGAGACCGTTCAGGATCGGCGAAGGCAGGAGAAATAGAAGGATGCCGAGACCAAGCATCCACCAGGCATAACGAATAGCTGGCTTAAAGAAAGCAGGATCGAGCGTCGGTTCTTCTTCCTCGATGACAGGCGTTGCTTTTTCCTCTTCGGTCAAAAGTCTAAAACCAAGTGCTTCTTTCTCTTCTGCTAACTCGAGCATCCGTTTCTTCATTCCAAAGTAGAATGGGAACTGTTCTTTGATGACCTCCCCTTCATCCGTTTGACCATCCGCTTGTTCTTGCACGGATACCTGATACAGCGTGCGCCCCATCCGGTAACTGACCCAGTAGTCGGTCGTTTGACCATTATTACGCTTGAGTTCAATCACCTTCGTTTGTTGATTCGTCATGATATGTGATTCCTTTCGTCGCAAGTTCCTGTAATTGTTCTGACGCATACAACAGGAGAATGAATCCTGAGATGAGACAGACCGCTCCGTTAATCGAGAGATTGATTGGTGATAGATAGTTTTTTGATGAGCCCGCTAACGCGAATAAGAAGAGTCCACCAGACCAAAAATAGAAGCGAGCACGTGCTGATTTTCCTTCGAGATCACGCGGCCAGAACAGAGTCAGAACAACGAATGTCACATATCCTGGAATCGGTAAGCTACCTGTCAGCGTCAGTAATCCACTGAATAAGATCAATAGAGCGCTTAAAATACGCAACTTTATGATTCGTCGGTCGGCTCGAAAATCCATCGCTTCAGACAGAGCAAAAGGTGACCGGATGTATCCATCGTCTAACTTTTCACGGACCCACGTTTTTTTCTGACGATACGCGAGGAACGGATTTTTGAATACGATCCACTTCGTTGCGGACTCTTCATTCCTTTCCACCATATCCTCGCCATCGATTGCCTGCTCTTTTCGGGCAACACCTTCCCGGCAGAATAAAGTACGTCCCTCTTGGTGAAAGACGATGTGATGCACACGATCGTCGATTTGTTTGACTAATTGAATCATGATTTGTGCTCCCTTTATCTTACTTTCTAAATTCCTATAAGTCTCACCAAGCTGCGCTGACAGCGTATAGTATGAACAGTCCACCTAAGACACAGACGTAGCCATAATGTCTGACGGTCAACGAACAAAATAGGATGACGCCAATTGACAAAATGATACTGAGTACGAATGAATCTACCGTGTCGACACTATCCCCGTGTCCTTCTAACGGTGTCTTTTTCGCATGCTTTGAGCGGATGAAATAAATGCCTAACGTCAACAAGAATATCCCGACACCAAGTCCAAGAAACGATATTACCATAGACGTCTCCTCCGACATATGTATTCTTTGAATATGTTTATTTCATGAAGTTATTATACAACTAATAATTACGATATTTTCCTTTATTAAGTTTCATTGAAAAATTTTCTATGTATGATTTTTTCTTTTATATCTTCTTTTTTACAAAAGGAGTGCAGCACTACGTACGCTTCCATCGCACCAGTCTGCACTCCTATTTCGCATGATGTATCTACTTTTCTTATTTAAGATTTTTCTCCGAAAAATCAGGTCATGGACCTGTACTACAAGAGACCGCATACTTTTCTTCACTCACCTTCTTCGAATAACAGACAAAAGGAGTTCCGCCTGTTTCACTTTTCCAATGGTACCAAAACATATGGTAACGCTCCGCTTGTGGATCTTGTTCCGTAATGATTGCAAAGTAACTTTGATAGAAATAGCCTTCTTTATAAAGTTCGTGTCTTAGAGCACCTCTCGGCGAAGCATCCGTAAACAGAACCGGTGATAGGATCGGCATGAGTAGTACGATGATGGCTAGCGTTCCGAAACATATCAGGACTATTTTCTTTCTGTTCTTTTTCTTAGAATTCGATTTCCCCATCTTTTTCAACCTTTCCTTTATTGGCTTTTTTTGTTATATAGTAACATTATCCATACAACAGAAAGAGGTTTTGATATTGAAGAAAACTATTTTATTATCACTCTCTTTAGGTGTACTTCTATCTTCTGGCTTTTTGATCAGTAACGCAATAGCGACTTCTAATATTTTACAGGAAAAATCTGAAAGAACGATTTCAAAGGAGCAAGCCTTCACTTTTTTCACGAACGTCCTGGAGCAACAAAAAGCGGATTTTTTAAACAATACGCCGTTGGCACACACCAATCAATCGAGATTATCTTCACGCGACGAGGCTGTATTAATTTTTCTATCTAGTACAAAAGTGGATAAACAACAGCTACATTCATTTAGTTATAAGATTTCTAACGTAAAAGTGTACTCCGAAAATCAACGAAATTATGCTGAAGCTTATGTAACACGAACTTTTAGCTTCGGAAGTGGGCTTGAAACAGGTTTAGGTGATACATTAGTGCTCGAAATCCAATCAAGTCCAGATGATTTAAAAGGACCGTCCCACACCATTTCCTCGAGTAAATCAACGAGTGAAGTAAATGAAAAGGTCTCTGTTGATGAATTTTTAGAGAAGTATGAAGCAGAGGCAGAAAAATAAAATAACGTAAAGCTACGCCTAAGGAAAACTAAATCGGATATTTTGCTAACGTCCTGCTTTACAACACGAGTAATGCTCAATACTAGTTCATTTAGTCATAAGAGTTCACTTCTTTTGAATAAAGTACAACTTATGCTATATTTCGTTTTGGTAATTCTTTTAACGAAGGAATCAGTCATTGTATTTTAATTTTATGGATGAAGGAGTTATCGTGTTGAGTAAATTTAGTATTCCTGTCGAAGCTGCTTTAAAAGTAATCGGCGGGAAATGGAAAGTCGTCATCTTGTGCCACTTGTTTAAAGATAAGTACCGGACGAGTGAGTTGAAACGTCGCATGCCGAATGTCTCTCAAAAAATGCTGGTCCAGCAATTAAGAGAATTAGAACAGGACGGTGTCATTCGACGTGTCATCTATCACCAAGCTCCACCTAAGGTCGAATATGAGTTAACGGACTATGGACGATCATTAAAATCGACCATGGATGTCTTATGTGACTGGGGAGAGCAACATCTCCAAAATGAACACTTGAAGAATAGCTGTTAATTTTTCTGTACTTCCCTAAACAGCCCTGCATTTTCGAATGCAGGGCTGTTTGCTGTTTGATTTTTTTTACTTCCCTCGCCCCTGTGATTTAGGAAAAGTCACTTTTTGGTGACTATGGAACTTTAAAGTGCCGTCTTCTTATTTCTGATTGCTCCCGATATGATGATGTCACACATACAGCATGATTTTTTTGCTGTAATTTTGATAAAGGAGCTAGATGAATATGAAAATCTCTACAGTACGGTTAAACAATGGTGTGGACATGCCCCAAGTCGGATATGGTGTATTTCGTGTCGAGGACGGCGCGGATCTCGAGCAAGCAGTCGTGACTGCGATTCGCGAAGGCTATCGTAGTATCGATACTGCAGCCATCTATGGTAACGAACAAAGTGTCGGCAGAGGCATTGCGAAAGCTATCGAAGAAGGACTCGTAACACGCGAAGAACTATTCGTGACATCAAAAGTCTGGAATGCACATGGATCATATGAAGAAACACTTGCTGCTTACGCAGAATCCTTAGAAAAAATGCAGTTGGAGTACCTTGATCTCTACTTGATCCATTGGCCAGGGAAAGCCAAGTATCAAGCTCCTTGGAATGCACTTGAAAAGTTGTATCAAACGGACAAGGTCCGCGCGATTGGTGTGAGTAATTTTCAAATCCACCATCTCGAAGACTTACTGCAACATGCATCCATCATACCTGTCGTCAATCAAATCGAACTCCATCCGAAGCTAACTCAGTCAGAGTTACGTCAATTCTGTAGCGAACATGGGATTCAAATTGAAGCCTGGTCACCGCTTATGAATGCGGAACTTCTAGAAAATGAGGTCGTTCAGGAGCTCGCTACACAATACAAGAAATCAGCTGCTCAAATCATTCTTCGATGGGATATTCAGCAGGGTATCATCACGATTCCTAAGTCCATGACGCCTTCACGGATGCAAGAAAATCTGCGCATCACTGATTTCGAAATCCTTCCAGAAGATATGGAACGATTAAACCAATTGAATGAAAACCTTCGGAGTGGACCGGATCCAGATACGTTTGACTTTTAATTAACATGAACACTTTATCCGATCTGAAAAGGAGCTTACCAATGTCGATTGAAGACTTGATACAACAGACACAACAGGAAGAACATACTTTACGTTTTAAGCGATTCACACACGATGATATCTTTCCGTTAGGATTGACCTTGATTCAAGAAGCACAGAAAAACAACGTATCCATCGCCATTGATATTACTGTCAATGGTACGTCGATGTTCCATTATAAGATGCCAGGTACGACCCGCATCAATGGCGAATGGATCGAACGAAAAAAAACGAGTCGTCGACTATCATCTTCACAGTTCTTACTTCATGCAATTACGGACTGCATGTAGCGAGATGACGTATAACGAGGAACACCGACTAGACTCAAGCTTTGCTTTCGGCGGTTCTTTCCCGATCATACTGGATGGTGGACTGATTGTCGGAATGATCACAATTTCGGGGTTAACTCCTGAAGAAGATCATACGATCGTAGTAAATGCATTGCGTACTTATCTAAACGAACGGGAGGTGCTCTGATGCCATTACTTTCTCTAAATACTTGGCCAGCGATGTCACGTGATACGAAACGACAACTCATCCATCAACTGACGAATATAACGGTCGAGACATTGAACATGATTCCTGACAAGATTCAAGTCTTGATTCACGAACAAGAACCAGAAAACTTTGGAAAAGCGGGTACCATGGCATCCGATCCGACCTTTTCTTCCGAGAGTCGCATAACGAATTGGCAGACACGAGCGTCTTATGCAACAGACGTCACTCCTGTCGCAGGAATGGCTATCTTGACGATCGATGTGTGGGATACGTTCGATCAAGAAATAAAAGATGCTTGGGTGAATAAGTTAACTGAAGTTCTCTCGCTTTTCACCCCTGCACCGGGAGATAAGATATTGATTCTTATTCGAGAAATGTCTCCAGGAAATTGGGCGCAAAACAGTGTCACAGGTAGAAATGAAGATTTTTTAACGAAGAGTAGAAGATTGATTTAATATTCAAATTAGTGTTCTTTAATAACATGATTTTAGCTTAGTAAAAAATCGATTTTCATTCATAAAAAATGAATGAGTATAACAGAATGGGTAAAGAAAAAAGCTTTTATCAATTTTCTTTTCGAAATTTATTGGAACAGTGATGAGATCCTCGTCACTGCCTTTTTTCATCCCTAGAAACGGAGGAATTGATGAGACGTCGAAAAAAACGGATTGAAAACGTCAGAAAGGAGGAACATAACAGGAACAAATGCTCTTATTATAAAAAGGAGTGATTTAAATGTTCTTATTATGAAAAGGAGTGGTTTTAATGAGTTATGAAGACCGAGGCAATAAGAAGTGGATCCCGTTCCTCATGCCCGAACACAAAGGATTGCTGAAACGCTAATACCAAGAGGTACATCATCTCAAGTTCGAGGACACAGAAGGATCGATCGATGGGACGATCGAGAACGCCTTGAACGATGCCATCTTCAGTGGAGACATTGTCACGGTGACAGCAATGAATGGTCCGTTGACGCATCGTTTCGACGCCTTCGTTGAGAAGCTCGATTATGTACAGGAGGAGGTCCATCTCGTCAAACGAAATCTAGACGTCGAAATCGTCTCGTTCAAGCAAATATTAAGTGTCAATCTAACGGAGTGAAGAAAAAATTATGGTCATCGATTACCTAAACATGGTCAAAATAAGGACGAATGACTATGTTTAGTTCAATTTGAACATGATCTAATCCACTTCTGACATCACATAGTACTTATTCATGATATTCAGCAGCGAATTTTCATCTTGTAGAGAATGTTTATTCTAGATTATCCTACTCAATTATATGTACTAAAAGCTCGATTTGTATTACAATGTATTACAAAGGAGCTGATAATCATGAGTACCATTTCCGTACGTCTAGATGATCAGGATACACGACTCATCAAGGAATATGCGAAGGCAAAGAACATCACGATTTCTACACTCGTTCGCGATGCCGTCCTCGATCGTATCGAAGATGAAATCGATTTACAACTCTATCATGATTCGATGTCAGCACACCGTAAAAAATCAGAAGCGATCTCTTTCGACGATATGATGAAAGAACTTGATTTAGAATGACGGCATATACAGTAGTGTTTGAGCGCGGAGCTCAAAAGTCTCTCAAAAAGATGGATCCCCAACAAGTGCGGATCATCATGTCCTGGATCAAGAAGAATCTGGTCGGGACGGATGATCCGCGTCGTCATGGCAAGGGACTCGTCTCGAACAGATCGGGTGAATGGCGTTATCGCATCGGTGATTATCGTCTGATTGCTGACATCCAGGATGAAAAAGTCGTGATCTTAATTCTTGAAATCGGTCATCGTCGTGACATTTATAAATAAGGCATCTATTGCTCATATACAAGTAAGCATATGAGTTTTTGAATATGTCTGTTTAACGACCGTTTTATATAATGATTGCAATAAAAATTTGTTCTTTATATAAATCATCATCATATATTCTAATAAAATTAAAATCGCGTGTAAAAAGTCTTCGAATACTCATAGACTTTTTACACGCGATTAAATCCAGTGCTTGGCTACTAATAAGTTCTGAAATCACTTCAAATGATTTCATATTTTTAACGTTCTAGCATTTACAGCAACAATGACGGTGCTAAGACTCATTAGTACTGCCCCAATGGCTGGGGATAAGATCACACCATAGGGAGCTAGAACGCCGGCTGCTAGTGGTATTGTTATAATATTATAACCAGCTGCCCACCATAGGTTTTGAATCATTTTGTTATAAGTGCTTCGGGAAAGTTCAAGGATAGAGAGAACATCTTTCGGATTACTTCTGACCAGTACGATATCAGCGGTTTCGACTGCCACGTCGGTTCCACTACCAATCGCAATCCCTACGTCAGCTTGTGCCAGTGCGGGTGCATCATTAATGCCATCACCCACCATGGCTACTTTCCTACCTTCCAATTGAATGTTCTTTACTTGTCTTGATTTATCATCAGGTAAAACTTCTGCATGAACTTCGTCAATACCCAACTGTTTGGCAACCCAATGTGCAACCTTTTTATTGTCACCAGTGAGCATGATTGAATTTATGCCTTTATTTTTAAGAGCAGTCACAGTCTCTTTCGCTTCTTCTCTTACTAAATCAGCAAGTGCAATCATTCCTAGTAATTGCTTGTTTTTCAATACAAATATGACAGTCTTTCCTTCTTCAGATAATTTTTCAAAAGCGAGCTCATCAACCGTTATTTTTTCTTGACGAATATATCGAGGACTCACTACACGAATTAACGTGCCCTCTACTTTCCCTTCCAATCCGACTCCTGTAATAGACATAAAATCTTCAATCGATGGAAGTGATAGTTGTAGCTCTTCTGCTCTTTTTACTACACCTTTAGCAAGAGGATGTTGTGATGAACGTTCGACTCCCGCTGCTAGACGAAGTAGTTCGTTTGAGGAAATTTCATCAACTGGCATCAAATCCGTCACACCAAAATTACCTTGCGTCAAAGTACCTGTCTTATCAAAAATAATGGCGTCTAATTTCCGTGCATCTTCAAACTGCGTCCTATTTCGAATCAATAAACCTTTCTTAGCAGACAGCGCCGTCGAGACAGAGACGACCAATGGCGCTGCAAGTCCTAGTGCATGGGGACACGAAATAACCATGACAGTCACCATACGTTCGATAGCAATGCTGAGCGGATATCCTAATGCAAGCCAAATGATAAATGTCAACACACCGGCAAAAACAGCGACATAGAAGAGAATTTTTGCTGCACGATTCGCTAAATTTTGTGTTTTAGATTTAGATGCCTGCGCTTCGCTGACTAATTCGATCACTTTCGATAAATACGTGCCTTCACCTGTATTTTTCGTTTCAACAGTCAAGCTTCCTTCTTGATTAATGGAGCCAGCAATTACGTTGTCGTCCATTTTCTTTTCGATGGGAAGAGATTCACCTGTCAGCATCGATTCATCAACTGTTGTTGCTCCTTTTATTATCTTACCGTCAACTGGAACTTTCTCCCCAGGTTTGATCAGAATCACGTCACCAGTCTGTAATTCCGACACCGCAATATCTTCTATTTTTTCATCATCAATTCGATGCGCAATACTGGGTAACAATTTGACTAATTCTTGTAGCGCGTTAGACGCGCCCATGATTGACTTCATTTCAATCCAATGTCCTAAAAGCATAATATCTATGAGCGTTGCTAACTCCCAGAAAAAGTCATGTCCCTCTCCTAGACCTAAGATGATGCCCACACTATAAAAGTATGCAACACTAATCGCTAAAGCGATCAACATCATCATCCCCGGATTTTTTTGTTTCATTTCGTCTAAGCTACCTTTTAAGAACGGCCATCCACCGTAGAAGTAGACAGTTGTGGATAGCAAAAGCAAAACAACGTCGTCATATGGAAAGCTAATGTTGATACCCGACCATTCTTGAATCATTTTGGAAAGTAGCAGGATTGGAATGGTCAACATTAACGATACGAGAAATCTTTTCTTGAAGTCTCCGATCATTCCTTCATGTTCATGATGTGAAGCACTCATTTGTTGGTCTTCATGATGAGTATGTTCGTGATGGATATGGTGATCCATAAGAAAACCTCCTTTTACGTACTATATACCTGTATGGTGTATATAGAGAGATCATGACTATATAGAGCTACATCTCGTTTTTACTTCCAGTTAAACTTATATATATAAATATAAAATGTATTTTGACACACTAAAAAATAAAAATTATCATACAAGTATAGTATATATTTTAAAAAATGAGACCATTTGTTTGAATAGGACTATTTAGCGCCAAAATCACAAGTACTGAAACTTTAAAAAGAATTAAAGGACAAGTTCGAGGTAGACATCAAATGATTGATGACAATTCATGAATTAACTGAACTAATGAAGACTATGGTCAAATGAACGAATAGGTACTATCGTGAACAGACAAATGAGCTAATATAAAAAACGCAATTAAAAAGCTTTGTTTTATGCACCTACAAAATTATCTCTAAGGAGAATCCAATCGTGAAACTTAACATACTCTTAAAAAGCGTAAGTCTTATTAGCCTATCCCTGATTGCGGTCGGCTGTGCTCAATCCCCGATGAAGTCTTCTACTCCCAATCATTCAAAGGAGGTAGATCATGCGAAACATATGAGCGGTGACAAGATTGAAGAAACATCATCATCGTTGATACTTCCTACGTTTTTAAAAACTCAACCTGAAGATGTACGAAATGTTTATCAAGCTGTAGGGAAAAATCGTGAACTACTAGAGAAAATACCTTGCTATTGCGGTTGCGGTGAAACAGTCAATCATAAAAATAATTATGATTGCTTTATAGAAGAAAACGCGACGAATGGATCGGTGAAATGGACAAGTCACGGAACGACATGCAGCACCTGTCTCGAGATTGCTGTAAAGTCTATTTTGAAGCAACGGGACGGAGAATCGGTTAAAGAAATTCGTTCTGCAATCGATTCTTCATATAAAGATGGATACTCGAAGCCGACACCGACTCCCTTATGATTTTTATGATGACACTTTTGCTCCTATAGCAAGAGTGTCATTTCGTTTCATCCTCACTCCAACGATATCCTCTCCCCCAAATTGTTTTCAGATGCATATCGATCGGGTAATCTAACTCTCTTAACTTTTCTCTAATCATCTTAATATGAGAATCAACTGTCCTCGGATCCGATTCTGACGTATAAGACCAAACGAATTCATAAAGCTCTAGTCTGTTGAACAGCCTTCCAGGATGTTGAAGGAATAGTCGCAGTAATGCATGTGCTTTTGGTGTAAAGTCAATCGACTTGCCATCTAGTAAAATTAAATTGTTGCTCTCATCGAACGTAAGTCCGTGGTAGATAACGGGTTCTTTTGCTTTCCTTCTCATGACAGACCGAACTCTTGCTAAAAGTACGTCCCCGTTAAACGGCTTTGTTACATAATCTGTAGCTCCAGCATCTAGTCCTTTGACGATGGATTCAGCATCATTTAGAGCCGTTATCATGATGATAGGGACTTCCGGGTGAGAATCCGTTATTTTCTTACATACTTCGAATCCATCGTACATTGGCATCATTACATCCAATAAAATCAAATCGAAGGTTTCTTTTTTCACTTTCTCTAAAGCTTCGATCCCATCATTCGCCATACTACATTCATATCCTATTGGTTCTAGATAGAGTCTTAATAATTGCCTCATTCTTATTTCATCATCAACAATTAATATTTTATCCATCCTAGTCACCACCTCTTACATTAAAATTTTTTAATAATAAATGATTGTTAGTCTATTTCCTCATAAATTTCACGAACTTTCTATATAATCAATTCAACCTATAGAATGGAGTTGATTTTCATGAAAGTGTTTATGAAGAGTTTGATCGTTATCTTCTATGTATCCTTATTTTCTCTCACCATACTACTGGTCTATAAGGGTTATGAACTTTTTCATAACTAAGTATCTTAGTGCTTATAAATAATGAAAGAGCATCAGCTTTTTAGCTCATACCTTTTTCGGCATGGCGACATAGATGCTCCTTCATTTTTAACACTTCGCTTTAAGCAATTAATTTACGACAGACTTTTGCACATTCATTACAGGCCTCAGCGCACTTTTTACAATGATCATGATCATGTTTCGAACATTCGTCGGCACATCTTTCACAAATTTCAACACAGCTTCTTGCAAGAACATCAATATTGCTGCTGTTTCGAGAAATAGCTTGTACTAAAAGACTACAAATTTCAGAACAATCTCTGTCTAGACGTATACACTCTGCCATCGAAGAAACATGATGTTCACTCAAACACGCATCAAAGCATTCATTACAAGTCACTATACAGTTGTGTAGGGCACCTAAGATTTCTTGTTGTCCAGTATTCATTCTAAAATACCTCCATTTTCCGTCTTTTTTGACTTACACAAAGTCTATTTCCTTAGTTTGTGAAGAAAAGATGAAAACATTCACCTATTTTTTAGTCCACTTTCAACTGACCCATCATTCCGTTCTCTTCATGTTCAAGGATATGGCAATGGTACATGAATACCCCTTTTTCCTTGAAAGTCATCTGAATCTTAACTCGTTCATCTGGTTTTATAGCGATAGTGTCTTTTAGACCTGCTTCTTGATTATCCAGTTTCTGTCCGTTTCGCTCTAATACTTTGAATTGGACTCCATGAATGTGGAAGGGATGAGTCATTCCACCCATCATGTCTTTTTTATTATAGACCTCCCAAATTTCGGTTTCTCCTTGTTTCGCTTTAATATCGATTCTCTTCTCATCAAACTTTTTCCCATTGATTTCAACATTTTTGCCCATCCCGAAAAGAGTTAACTTTTGATTCACTGTAGACAAGGTCTTTAGCGGCTTTTCATATCCACTTTTCGGCGCCAATGCACTTAGGTTCGTCCCTTGTTTATCCTTCAGCTTGAAGTTAACGACCCTTACTCCATTCGTCTCAAATGAAACAGTCTCACCAATTTTTCTTTTTGAAAAGTCTACCAATACCTCTACACGTTCGCCTGGACTTAATTCAATTTTCTTTACGTTTTTCGGTTTTGAGATGTAACCACCATCATCAGCAATTTTTTCAAAGGATGAACCGTCAGATAGCTTCACTACGTAGTTACGTGCATTGGAGCCATTTATCAATCTGACTCTAAGTTGCGAATATTTTACGTTGAAATATGGATTAATCGTACCGTTTACGAGGAGGGTATCGCCTAAAGCCCCATCTGTTTTTTCTACATCAGCATATCCAAGGACATTCCTGTTTTTAACTTTTCGATCTTGAAGAATTAATGGAATATCATTTTCACCATATTTTTGAGGTAGCATCGTCTCTTTAGTTTTTTCATCTTTTACGTACAACAATCCTGCTAACCCCTTGTATACTTGTTCAGCAGTTTTCCCCATTGGATGTGGATGAAACCACAATGTCGATTCATCTTGCTTCACTTTAAACTTTACTACCTTCGTTTCACCAGCTTTCACGACCTGATGTGGTCCGCCATCTACGGATGATGGTACAACAAGACCGTGCCAATGGAATGTAGTCGCTTCTGATAAGCGATTCACCGTACGGATTGTTACCATTTTTCCTTTTTTCAATTCCACTACAGGACCTAAATAATTTCCGTTATATCCTAGAGTTTCAGTTTTTTTACTATCTTGGAAAAACTGTGTCTCCCCCTGTTTAGCGACAATCGTGTATTGAATGGAATTCTTGGTTTCACGATCGGATTTTAGCATCTTAGGGATGTTCAATCGTCGCTCTTTTTCTTCAGTTGATTTTAAATCGACACTCGCGCCATGTCCCATACCTTCCATCATAGTCTGATTTGTAGTAGTGTTCCCTCCATTCATCATAGATTTCATGTGCTGTTTGTTATTTGGCATAGTACCTCGGATAAAAAGTAAATACGAACCGCCCACTATAATCATGAGAGTAAAGATACCGATAGTTGCGATTAACCATCTTTTCTTCACATGGATCATTCCCTTCAATTAATTATTATCTTTAACTTAAAGAATGATTGTGAAAAAAATATGTCTTTCCACCCATGAATTTTATAGTTTTTTTCAATGTGTTACTTTTCTGCTCTCTGCAATGTTTCTGCAAATTTATGTGATAGAGTCTATGGAAAGCATAAAAAAACAATTGGAGGTAATTTTTATGAAATTAAAGAAAAAGATTTTTATGACAACTATGGCTGCTTCGCTTTCTTTAGCACTCGCTGCGTGCGGAAGCAATGGTGATGATTCTAAATCAACAGGAAGCATGGATAAAAATATGGACGGTATGGATCATTCGACGATGGACATGTCTGGATCGAAAGAGGTTCCGAAAGGGCTCCAAGAGGCTAAAAACCCTAAATTTAAAGTTGGCGACATGGCGATGATCAAAGAAGCACATATGGAAGGCATGAAAGGGGCCGAGGCTAAAATTGTAGGAGCTTATGATACTACTGCTTATAGCATTTCTTATGACCCTACAAATGGCGGGAAACGCGTCACGAATCATAAATGGATTATTCAAGAAGAGATTGTAGATGCCAAGTCATCTCCTTATGAAGTAGGCGATGAAGTAAAAGTAGACGCGGATCATATGAAAGGAATGAAGGATGCTACGGCCACTATCGACTCAGCTAAGCAAACAACAGTGTATATGATTGATTTCGAATCGACTACAGGTGAAGAAGTGAAAAATCATAAATGGGTGACTGAAGACGAACTATCTGCAGAATAAACGATAAACAAGAGAGGAACGGTTTTTTAACCGTTCCTCTCTTGTCTTATTTCTCCTTATTTAAGGAACCCACTTGTAACCAATTCCCCATACTGTGCGAAAGTGTTCTTCAATAGGAAACTCGAGTTTCCTAAGTTTTTCTCTTAAGTTTCTTACATGAGAGTCGACCGTTCGTTCATCTGTCCACTCATTTGCTAACCATAAACTTGAGAGCAGTTCCTCTCTTGAATAGACACGTTCTGGATTTTTTAATAACTTAGCAAGTAATGAAAATTCCTTTGGCGTGACTTTGACTAAATGATTATCATAATACAGCTCATGGGCGTCTTCATTTAAGATTAGACCCGACGATTCGATTTTTGATCCTGAAGAAACTGTAGTTCGTCTGAAAATCGATTGAATTCTTGCCTTCAATTCCGCCTCGTCGAACGGTTTCACAATGTAATCATCTGCTCCCAGTTGTAATCCTTTTACGATTTCTTCTTTTCCGTCGAGTGCTGTCAATAAAATGATTGGTACATTCGAAACTTCCCTTATCCTTTGACAGGTCTCAAAACCATCCATTAAAGGCATCATCACATCCAATATGATTAAGTCAGGCTCATCTACATCAATCAAGTTCAATATCTCTCTTCCGCTGTTCAGCTTAATACAGGTATAACTGTCTTGCAGATAGAGTTCAATCAGTTCTAACATTCGATTCTCATCATCTACCAAAGCAATGGTTCTCATCCTGGAATCCCCCTCAAGTCAATGACAACCTTCAGCCCGTTTTCTACATTAATAGCTACGATGGTCCCTTTGTGCGCTTCAACTATTTCTTTCGTGATAGCCAAACCGAGCCCAGTACCTCCTGTTTCACGATTTCGTGAAGAATCTACTCGATAAAAACGATCAAAAAGATACGGGAGTGATTGCTCATCCACACCACCACCTTCATCCGTAACTTCAATAAAGTTTTCATCAAGTTTTAAAAATACGCGTTTGTTCGCATGTGTATATTTTAGCGCGTTATCCAGTAAATTTAAGAGAACCTGATCGAATCTAGCTTGGTCTATCTCTTTGTAGATGGGAGTTTTATTAATTTGAAGAATTAATTTCACTTGTTTCTCCTCAAATTTAAAAATTATTCTTTCACTGATTTTTTTTAAGAAATCATTCATCTCTGTGATCTGAGGATCTATTTGAAAATGTGGCTCTTCCAATCTAGCAAGTTCAAACAAATCCTCAATCAGTTCTTGAAGTCTTTCGGATTCCTCATAGATAATATCTCCAAATCTCGATTCGTCTTTTTTGAGGAGTCCTGCATATCCCTTAATGTAGGTAATCGGCGTACGCAATTCATGTGTGATTGAAGTCAGAAATTGCTTTCTTGTATTTTGAATGTGACGTAAATCAACAGATAACTTAGTGATCGCTCGTGCTAAATCTCCTACTTCGTCGCTTCTCTCAGCTTCTCTGATTTTCAGCACCTCGCCTTTACTTAACTTTACCGTTGCCTCTTTCATTGATAAAAGTGGCTTTATAATGATATAACTCAAAAAATAAACACTTACTAATAGAAAAAGTACTAACAAGAATAGAGAGAACACTACTTGTTGTTTCAATTCCCCCATCAAATGCTGTATATACTTCGTCGGCTCTAACATGATTATTTGACCGCCATCTTCAATATTACTCACCGTCACTAAAAATTTGCCCTCTCTCCAATTACCTTCTACGATTCCATCCTTTTTTTGAATCCAATCCGGGTTCAAAAATTGTTCAGCGTCGTTAGATGAATCGACGACTTGATTATTTTTGTCTAAGATAATCACATCAGTCATCGCCTTTTCCTCCATTAAAACAACGTGTTCAACTGTTTGCTTGTCGAAGTTAGTGGAAAGAACATCTCGATGACTATTGCCTCTCTCTTGAAGGCTCTCCAGTTCACTTTCTACTTGTTGATGCTCAAGAATGTTGTATACAATAGCAGATGAGAGAATGAAAATCATGAGAATCCCGAAAAAATAAAATAACGTTATTTTAAATGAAAGTTTATTCATAAAGTACCTTTCTCATTTAAGATGATTACATATAAAAACAAACTGTTGAGATTTAGAAAAGAAAGTATTCTTCATTTAGGCGATACACAAAAGAGCTTTTATCATTTGATTCTTTTAAAAGGACAATTCCTTGAATATTGCTCCACAAATAATTAGCGAAATCATAATCACTAAAAATAGCCTCACGAGTAGAATGCGTCATGAAACATTCTATTTTTGTAATCGTATACATTCCCTCCGAATCACGTTGATAATCGAAAGAAAAAGAACCCTTTATATTAAGCCTTTGAGCAATTATTGCTACGCACTCCTCTAAAATCGAGTTGGCAAACACCTCGTATGAAAGAACAGTATCTTGGTACCGTTCATACTCTTCTCTCATAAAACAGCAAATCACTTCACTAGATCGATAATCGACATATGCATTAATTTTCCCCACCTTTACACCTTCAGGCGCATTCTTTATCTGGTCAAAAGAATAAGTGAAAGTATTACCTTGAACCGAAAATGAATCATGAAGTACTGTTTTATCCCAGTCAAAGGATGTTATAAACGCTACGTTATTTTTTCTCATTTTCAACTTATGTTTTGATAACGTAGATGCTTCTTGTTCGCTTAAAGGGATAATCCAGCCTATTTCTTGAGAAGTACAATATTCAATCAGATTACTAATATACCCTTCTTCTGATTCTTTTTTTGAAAATGAATCAAAATATTTAAAATCAGGAAATAGCTTTCGAACCCATCCTTCTTTTGAAGAAATATGAATATCTATACTTACAGGTTTAAGTTGTTTTATGTTCTCCATCACTTTGTGTAATGCAGAATAGGAGTGCAGACTTGTGCGACGGAAACGTACACAGTTCTGCACTCCTTTTGCGAAAAAAGAA
>NZ_JBOZGJ010000015.1:0-54393 GCF_050846835.1 Exiguobacterium sp. TDN 0502
CGGAAGTTAAGCACTTGAACGCCGAAAGTAGTTGGGGGCTTCCCCCTGTGAGGATAGGACGTTGCCAGGCACTTGACCGATCTGCAGATTGCAGGTCGGTCTTTTTGTGTTTTCTAAAAAGTCTTATCAGTTGCATTTCTTTTTTTAGATGATTACTATTAAATCAAACAATAGTCAAAGATGGTCAGAGAGGTGGTGCCAATGCAAAACATCACAGATATCATCGAAGCCTATTTAAAGCAAATTTTACACGACGAAAAGACGATTGAAATCAAACGTCAAGAAATTGCACAACGTTTTGACTGTGTGCCGTCACAAATCAACTATGTCATCAATACTCGTTTTACGGTCGAAAAGGGTTATTTCGTTGAAAGTAAACGGGGTGGCGGTGGATACATTCGGATCCAAAAAATCGTTGTGCTCGATAGTCACGATCTATTAGATGAAGTCAGTTCATGGATTGGTGATCATTTGACGGAACAAGCTGCAGAAGATTATTTGATTCGTTTGATGAACGAACAATTACTGACGCGGCGGGAAGCTATTTTAATTCAATCGCTGTTGCAAAAAGAGAGTTTGCCGATGGCGGTCGAAGATCAACACCGGATGCGTGCCCACTTGATGCGGACGCTTCTTCAAACCATGAAGCGACTCTAGTCGTCGGACATTGGAGGAATGCATGATGCGTTGTCAACGATGTGGCGAACGAGAAGCAATCGTCCGTGTCAAACTGCCACAAGAATCGGAAACCGATGAGAAGTTCTTATGCTCGGTTTGTGTGCGGGAGTTAGCACGTGAATATCAAGGGACGGCGTGTCCGTCTTGCGGTATGACCCGTCAACAATTGCTTCATCTTCGTAAAGTCGGTTGCCCGACTTGTTATTCATTTTTTAAAGACGAAGTCGACGGGATGGTTCGTCAGTTCCAACACGGTCATACACAACATTATGGCTCACGACCTGATGAGGAATCCGTTGAAAAACGATTGAATCAGCAGCTCAGTCGACTGAAAGAACAACTCAACCGTAAAATCTTAGCAGAAGACTATGAAGAAGCAGAAATCATAAAACAACAGATTGAAAGTGTCGAGGAGGATTTGCGTCATGTTTGAAGAGTTGCTCCAACACCCTTTAAGCGAATCGATGAATCAATCTTCTCCCTTTGACGACATCGTCGTTTCGACACGGATCCGGTTAGCACGGAATACGACACGTTATCCGTTCTCAACGATGTTGTCAGAAGCACAAGCCAATGCACTCATTGAAGAGACGGAACGCCAACTCAACGGGATGAAAGGCTTCCGGTTTGGTCGTGTCGATCAGGCGGATGTCCTGACGCGAACCGCTTTAGTAGAAAAGCATCTGATCAGCCCGGCGTTAGCGAGTCATCCACGAACGGGACTTTTCATTAGTGAAGATGAACAGATCAGTGTGATGGTAAACGAAGAAGATCATTTCCGGATTCAGACGTTATTACCGGGACTACAGCTTGAAGAAGCATTTCGCATCGCCAAACAAGTCGATCGGTTGATTAGTGAACGATTTAAGATTGCTTTTGATGATACGCTTGGTTATTTAACGACATGTCCGAGTAACGTCGGAACGGGTCTTCGTGCTTCCGTGATGTTGCACTTACCCGGACTCGTTCTGACGAATCAGATTCAAGGGTATATCAAACACTTACGACAGCTCGGATTCGCGATTCGCGGGCGTTACGGCGAGGGAAGTGATGCATCTGGTCGCATGTTCCAGCTTTCAAATCAACGGACGCTTGGGGCAAGTGAGGATATGCTGATCACGGATTATCAATTTGCGGTCGAAGCATTAATTGAAGCAGAACAGGCAGCACGAAAAGGATTATTGGAGATGTATCAAGAAGAACTAGAGGACAGACTCTATCGTTCCTACGGTATCCTGACCTCAGCTCGATTGATTACAGCGCGAGAAGCGACGGAACGGTTATCGGATGTCCGCTTAGCAGATAGTCTGGGACTAGAGGTCAATCTTCCTCCAAATCTTTTTCATCAACTGCTCGTTTCGTTACAAACAGGTTTTCTACAAAAGCATTTCGGGAAACAATTAACATCTAGAGAACGGGACATCGAACGGGCAAAACGGATCCGGACGATGTTAACCGAACAGACAAACAGGGATCACACACAAGGAGGTTTTGCATAATGATGTTTGGACGATTCACAGAACGTGCACAACGTGTATTGGCACTTGCTCAAGAAGAGGCAGTACGGTTGGGGCACCATAATATCGGAACAGAACACATTTTACTCGGACTTGTACGTGAAGGAGACGGAATTGCTGCGAAAGCCTTAACAGCACTCGGTCTCAGTTCAGATAAAATTCAGATGGAAGTCGAAGCATTGATCGGTCGAGGACAAGATGGTGCAACGACGATTCACTATACACCACGTGCGAAAAAAGTCATCGAGCTATCAATGGATGAGGCACGTAAACTCGGTCATTCTTACGTCGGGACAGAACACCTCTTACTCGGATTGATTCGAGAAGGGGAAGGTGTTGCTGCTCGTGTCTTGAATAACTTAGGCATCAGTCTTTCAAAAGCCCGTCAGCAAGTACTCCAGTTGCTCGGGAACAGCGAAACGACAGCAAACGCATCACAAGCAGGCTCAGGTGTCGCAACACCAACACTTGATGGTCTTGCCCGTGATTTGACGCAACAAGCACGTGAAACACGTCTTGACCCAGTCATTGGTCGTTCAAAAGAGATTCAACGCGTCATCGAAGTCTTGAGCCGCCGGACGAAGAACAACCCGGTCTTGATCGGGGAACCAGGGGTCGGTAAAACGGCTGTCGTCGAAGGGCTCGCTCAACAAATCATCAACAACGAAGTACCGGAGACGTTACGTAATAAACGCGTCATGGTACTCGACATGGGCACACTCGTCGCCGGTACGAAATACCGCGGTGAATTCGAGGATCGCTTGAAAAAGGTCATGGATGAGATTCGTCAAGCCGGTAACATCATTCTCTTCATCGATGAGTTGCATACATTGATTGGTGCAGGTGGGGCAGAAGGTGCGATCGATGCATCGAATATCCTTAAACCATCACTCGCGCGAGGCGAATTGCAGTGTATCGGAGCTACGACACTTGATGAGTACCGGAAGTACATCGAAAAAGATGCGGCACTCGAACGTCGTTTCCAACCGATCCAAGTCGCTGAGCCAACGACAGATGAAGCAACACAAATCCTCTTCGGTCTCCGCGATCGTTATGAAGCACACCACCGTGTGACGATCACAGACGAAGCGATTCAAGAAGCCGTCACGCTTTCTGACCGTTACATCTCAGACCGATTCCTTCCGGATAAAGCGATCGATTTGATCGATGAAGCGGCATCAAAAGTGCGTTTACGCTCGTATACAGCACCACCGAACTTAAAAGAAGTCGAAGCAAAACTTGAAGGCATCCGTAAGGACAAGGACGAAGCTGTCCAAAGCCAAGAGTTCGAAAAAGCAGCAAGCCTCCGCGATACGGAACAAAAACTACGCGATGAGCTTGAGCGTTTGAAAGAGGAATGGCAGAATAAACAAGGCAATGAAAAACTGGAAGTCACAAAAGATGACATCGCACAAGTCGTTGCCAACTGGACAGGTGTACCGGTCACGAAGATCGCGGAAGAAGAGACGGATCGTCTCCTTCGCCTCGAAGAAATCCTTCACGATCGTGTCATCGGTCAAAATGAAGCCGTTAAATCGATTTCAAAAGCGATCCGTCGCGCACGTGCTGGACTGAAAGATCCAAAACGTCCGATTGGTTCGTTCATCTTCCTCGGTCCTACTGGGGTTGGTAAAACAGAACTTGCACGTGCGGTTGCCGAAGCGATGTTCGGAGATGAGGATGCGATCATCCGGATCGATATGTCAGAGTACATGGAGAAACATGCTACGAGCCGT
Source organism: Exiguobacterium sp. TDN 0502 (assembly GCF_050846835.1). Classification (NCBI taxonomy): domain Bacteria; kingdom Bacillati; phylum Bacillota; class Bacilli; order Caryophanales; genus Exiguobacterium; species Exiguobacterium sp. TDN 0502. The sequence goes on from NZ_JBOZGJ010000015.1 coordinate 3,932, forward strand.
CTCGTCGGTTCACCTCCAGGATATGTCGGTTACGAAGAAGGCGGTCAATTGACGGAAAAAGTTCGCCGGAAACCGTACTCGGTCATCTTACTTGATGAAATCGAGAAGGCACACCCGGAAGTCTTCAACATCCTCTTGCAAGTACTTGATGATGGACGCTTAACGGACTCGAAAGGTCGGACGGTTGATTTCCGTAATACGATCATCGTCATGACATCGAACGTCGGTGCAAGTGCCCTTAAACGCAATAAATATGTCGGATTCGCGGTTTCCGAAGATACGGATCGTGAATACAAGGACATGAAAGATAAAGTCATGGAAGAACTCAAACGGGCGTTCCGTCCAGAGTTCTTGAACCGGATCGATGAAACAATCGTCTTCCACTCACTCGAGAAACAACACATCGAAGAGATCGTGAAGTTGATGGCGAAGACCCTTGAAAAACGTTTAGCTGAACAGGACATTCACTTCGAATTGACACCAGCTGCCCTCTCGAAGATCGCCGATATCGGATACGATCCAGAGTACGGTGCCCGTCCAATCCGTCGTGCCCTTCAACGGGAAGCGGAAGACCGGTTGTCAGAAGCATTACTCGCAGGCGATATCCAAAAAGGAGAGCGTGTTGCGCTTGATGTCGAAGAGAACGAATTCATCGTTCGCCGGAATCATGTTAGTTCTGCTGCAACGGAATAAGCACTGAGCACAGGGCCAGCTTTCGCACTTTCTGAGCGAAGCTGGTCCTTTTTTTGAAAAGAAAGGATGAATCGATTGGCTAAGTTAAAAACGAAGTTCGTCTGCCAAAGCTGCGGAACCGAATCACCGAAATGGATGGGACGTTGTTCCGGGTGTGGCGAATGGAACACGATGGTCGAAGAAGTCGTTGAAGAGAAAAAAGGACGACGTGGTGCGGCATTCGTCCATACGACGACAAAACAATTAAAACCTGAACGCCTCGCGAACATCGTCTCGCAAGAAGAGAGTCGCGTCTTTACCGGAAGTGGTGAATTCGACCGCGTCCTTGGTGGCGGTATCGTTCCTGGTTCAATGGTGCTCGTCGGCGGAGACCCGGGGATCGGGAAATCAACGATCTTACTGCAGACAAGTGCCCGTCTTGCCCAACGCGGCGAAAAAGTGCTCTACATCTCAGGGGAGGAGTCGCTCAAGCAAACAAAACTGCGCGCAGAACGCCTCGGGTTACCGACTCAAGATCTATTCGTCCTGAGTGAGACGGACATGAACATGATTGAACGTGTCGTCGATGAAGAACAGCCGCGTTTTTTAATCATCGACTCGATTCAAACCGTCTACATTGACGAAATCCAGTCAGCACCCGGTAGCGTCACACAAGTCCGTGAATGTACAGCGATGTTGATGAAAATTGCGAAGAGTCGTGGTATCGCGATCTTCATCGTCGGTCATGTCACAAAACAAGGTTCGATTGCCGGACCGCGTTTACTTGAGCACATGGTCGACGCCGTCTTGTATTTTGAAGGTGAACGTCACCATACGTTCCGGATTCTCCGTGCCGTCAAGAACCGGTTTGGTTCGACGAATGAGATCGGGATTTTCGAGATGCGGGAGTCGGGACTCGAGGAAGTACTGAATCCATCCGAAATTTTCCTCGAGGAGCGGACATCCGGTGTATCCGGTTCGACGATCGTCGCTTCGATGGAAGGGACCCGGACGGTTCTCGTTGAACTGCAGGCATTGATTTCACCGACATCATTCGGGAATCCGAGACGGATGGCGACTGGAATTGATCAAAATAAGGTCGCCTTATTGATGGCCGTTCTTGAGAAACGCTCCGGTCTTCTCCTGCAGACGCAGGACGCCTACTTGAAGGCAGCAGGGGGAGTAAAGCTCGATGAACCGGCGATTGATTTAGCGGTCTGTGTCGCGATTGCCTCGAGTTTCCGGGATAAGCCAACGCGTCCAACCGATGTCGTAATCGGGGAGGTTGGATTGACAGGCGAAGTTCGCCGTGTGTCGCGGATTGAACAACGCGTAGCAGAAGCAGCTAAACTCGGTTTCACACGGGCCATCATTCCGAAAAACAACCTAGGTGGCTGGACGTATCCGGACGGGATTACAGTCGTTGGTGTCGAGAGTGTGGATGAAGCATTGCGTGAAACCATCCCGTTTTAAGCTAGAATGACGCAAAGAATGGGGGGACTGTAATGGATATGTAAACAGTTTCCCCTCCTTCCGGCGTAGGTAGTTCAATTCAGTACATGTTACAATGAACTTAAAATAAGCAAAGGAGGTGAGAAGATTGAAAATCGTCATACGGGTATTTTTTGCATTACTCGGACTTGCCCTCGGGATCTTGTTGCTTCCTCAGTTCTTCCAATTGATTGAAACAGCGACAAGTACGACTTTCCCCGCGTGGTTGATGAGCGAATACGTAACTGGAACGATTGGTGCACTCATATTCTTATTAATTGGATTATTCATTACGGATTCGGTAATTCGACTTCTCCGATTTTTAGAAGAACGACTCGTCAAAGCCCCAGTAGCAGATCTCTTTTTTGGAACGTTCGGTCTCCTGATCGGTCTAGTCCTCGCATTTCTTGTCAGTACATTGATTGATCTAGTAGGAATTCCTGTCTTAAGTAACGTCCTGACAATCATCGTGACGGTCTTATTCGGATATCTCGGCTTTACGGTCGGTTATGGTAAACGTCACGAACTGACGAAAATCTTCTTACGGAATAATCAAAGTGAGAAAAAAGTGACACCGGAGCCTGTCATGGCGACTAAATCAAACAGTAAGGTTCTTGATACAAGTGTCATCATCGACGGGCGGATCACGGACATCACGAAAACCGGTTTCGTCGAAGGAAAGTTAATCGTGCCGCAATTCGTCATCGGAGAGTTGCAGTACATCGCGGACTCTTCCGATACGCTGAAGCGAAACCGCGGCCGTCGTGGACTCGATGTCTTAAAAGAACTACAAGAGATTCCGGGTGTTGAGGTCGAAATTTATGATGGCGACTTCGAGGATGTACCGGAAGTTGACATCAAACTGATCAAACTCGCGGAACTCGTTAAAGGCATCGTTGTCACGAACGACTATAACTTAAATAAAGTCTGCGAAGTACGCCACGTACCTGTCCTCAACATCAATGATTTAGCGAATGCCGTCAAACAAGTCGTCATTCCGGGTGAAGAGATGACCGTCCTTGTCATCAAGGAAGGAAAAGAACAAAAACAAGGGATTGCCTATCTCGAAGATGGAACGATGGTCGTCGTCGAAGGCGGTAAACACTTGATTTCGAAAACGATTGGTGTTGTCGTCACGAGTGTCTTGCAGACGTCAGCCGGGCGAATGATTTTTGCGAAACCACAAGAAAAATGAGACACTATGCCTAAACGTCGAGAGGCAATTCGGGTAACGTCCGTAACGGATTCGATCTCATGATCGGGTCCGTTTTCGGTGTGAAGGAATGAGGTCCGATGATCAGTAAGAAGGAAAGAGGGAATGAGATGTCTACAACGCCGTATCGTGTCGTCATCCCTGCTGCCGGTGCCGGTAAGCGGATGGGGGCAGATCGTAATAAATTGATGCTTGAACTGAGAAACCGTCCAATCATCGCCTGGACACTGGACGTTTTTGAGGCGGATCCGACTTGTACGGAAATCGTTCTTGCGATCAATCCACTGGAGCAAGAATGGTTCGAACAGGTGACAGCGTCTTATACGACGTCAGTCAAACTTGTCGCTGGCGGAGCGGAGCGCCAGGAAAGTGTACTTCGTGGTCTTGAGGCACTTGAAGGGGAAGGGATCGTCCTAATTCATGATGGCGCCCGACCGTTCATTTCGCAGGAAGCGATTCATGCGGTCGTCGGGGCGGCTCGCATCGATCGCGCCGCGATTCTTGCCGTTCCGATTAAGGATACCGTCAAACGGGTCGAGGCGAACCAGATCAGTGAAACGGTTCCGCGTGAGCAATTGATGGCAGCGCAGACACCGCAGGCGTTTGATCTTGCGACGATTCGTACGGTTCATGAAAAGGCGGCAACGAAATACCTAGGAACCGATGATGCAAGTTTGATAGAATGGGACGGAGGAAAGGTGACGATCGTTACCGGTCACTACGAAAATATCAAGATGACGACACCGGACGATTTGTGGTTCGGTGAAGCAATTCTACTGAAACGAGGGAAATGACGATGATTCGAATTGGACAAGGTTTTGATGTACATGCCTTTGCAGAGGACCGGAAATTGATTTTAGGCGGCATCGAGATTCCACATACGAAAGGATTGCTCGGTCATTCGGATGCGGATGTCTTGTTACATACGATTGCCGACGCCGCACTCGGTGCGATCGCAGCAGGGGATATCGGAAAACACTTTCCGGATACGGATCCGGAATTCAAGGATGCCGATTCCGCAAAATTACTGCAGCATGTCTACGCGCTCGTTAAACAACAAGGCTACGAGCTTGGCAACTTAGATGCGACAGTCATCGCCCAGGCACCGAAGCTTCGTCCGTATATCGATACGATACGGGCGCGGATCGCGGAATTACTCGAAGCCGACATGGAACAGATCAATGTCAAGGCAACGACGACAGAATGGTTAGGTTTTACGGGACGGGAAGAGGGAATCGCTTGTCAGGCAGTGATTCTACTGAAACGAATCGAAGAATAAGGTATACTAGATAAGCGAATTTTAGTCGAAGGAGTGATTGGCAATGGCAGAAGTACGAGTACGTTATGCCCCAAGTCCAACAGGACACTTGCATATCGGGAATGCCCGGACTGCATTATTCAACTATCTGTTTGCGCGCCATTTAGGCGGCAAGATGGTATTACGGATCGAGGATACGGACCAAAAGCGGAACATCGCAGGCGGTGTCGAGAGTCAAATGAAGAACCTCGAATGGCTCGGTGTCGATTGGGACGAAGGTCCAGGTCGCGGTGGCGAATACGGTCCTTATTCACAAATGGAGCGTCTTGATATCTACCAGAAGTATACGGACGAGCTGCTTGAAAAAGGACTCGCTTACCGTTGCTACATGACATCGGAAGAGCTTGAAGCAGAACGCGAAGCCCAAATCGCACGCGGGGAAGCACCACGTTATTCAGGAGCGCACCGTAACCTGACAGCAGAACAAGAAGAAGCGTTCCGCGCAGAGGGACGCACGCCGTCGATTCGGATTCGTGTACCGGAAGATGTGACGTACACATGGAATGATCTCGTCAAAGACGACGTCTCGTTCGAGTCAAAAGACTTCGGCGACTGGGTCATCGTCAAAAAAGACGGCATTCCGACGTATAACTTTGCCGTCGTCATCGATGATCACCTGATGGCGATCAGTCACGTTCTTCGTGGGGATGATCATATTTCGAACACACCGAAACAGATGATGATCTATGACGCGTTCGGTTGGGAATACCCGACGTTCGGTCACATGACATTGATCGTCAACGAATCACACAAGAAACTCTCGAAACGTGATCACTCGATCATCCAGTACATCGAGCAGTACAAAGAGCTTGGTTATCTTCCGGAAGCGTTGCTCAACTTCATCACGCTTCTCGGATGGTCACCGGTCGGCGAACAAGAAATCTTCACGAAAGAAGAGTTCATCGACATCTTTGACGCGGACCGCCTCTCGAAGAGTCCGGCTGTCTTTGACCAAAACAAATTGGCTTGGATCAACAGCCAGTACATGAAACACCAATCGTTCGAAGAAGTGTTCGAAGCGAGTCTTCCGTTCCTACAAGAAGCGGGTCGCGTCGAAGCATCACCTTCAGAGGAAGAGCTCGCTTGGGCACGTGATCTCGTTGCGCTCTACCGCGAGCAGATGACACATGGTGCTGAAATCGTCAAGCTTTCAGAGATGTTCTTTGAGGACGAAGTGGTGTATGATGAAGAGGCAAACACGGTCTTAAGCGGTGAGACGGTTCCGACTGTTTTAACAGAATTCGCGAACCAGTTACGTGCTTTAGACGAGTGGACACCAGAAGCGATCAAAGCATCGATCAAAGCGACGCAAAAAGCAACTGGTCAAAAAGGAAAAAACCTATTCATGCCAATTCGTGTCGCGACGACGGGACAGACACATGGTCCAGAACTCCCGAACACGATTCAATTATTAGGAAAAGACCGTGTGCTTGCACGGCTTGAAGCAGAATAACGAAAGCGTAGACGAGGAAAGTAACGATGCGTCTTCTTCTCCAGAGACAAGCTCGAATGGTGCGAGGGCTTGAAGAAGCGAATCGTGAAATGCCCCTCTGAGTGCTGCCCGAAATCCGTGAGAGTAGGCGCAGACGTATCTCCGGCGTTAACGGGCGTCGAGAGGGACGAGTCAATCGTCCAAACAGAGTGGGACCGCGCTTCGTTAGCGTCTCTGTGCAGCAATGCATGGAGGCGCTTTTTCTTATGGAGAGGAGAACGTAATATGACACGGATACGAGAAGATATCCGCAATGTATTTAATCAGGATCCAGCTGCCCGCAGCACGTTAGAGGTCATTTTGACATACCCTGGCCTGCATGCGATTTGGATGCATCGTATTGCCCATCGACTGTGGAAAGCGAAGTTTCATTTACTCGGTCGATTGATTTCGCAGTTCAGCCGCTTTTTGACCGGCATCGAAATCCATCCCGGCGCGACGATCGGACGCCGGTTCTTTATCGATCACGGGATGGGGGTCGTCATCGGTGAGACAGCGATCATCGGAAATGATGTCACGCTCTTTCAAGGTGTGACACTTGGTGGAACGGGAAAAGAAACCGGAAAGCGTCATCCGACGATTGAAGACGGCGTGCTTGTATCTGCCGGCGCCCGCGTCCTTGGTGACATCACCGTCGGGGCGTATTCAAAAATCGGTGCCAGTTCCGTCGTCTTAAAACCGGTTCCTCCGAATGCGACCGTCGTCGGTATTCCAGGACGGGTCGTGGTGCAGGATGGCATGAAGGTCGAAGCGCCGCTTGATCATCGCTTGCCAGATCCGGTCAGTGAATGCCAGGAACGGATTGAGATGGAACTCGAAGTATTAAAACAAGAAATCGAACGGATCAAAGGAGGGCGACGTCATGATTCAACTGTACAACAGCATGACCGGAAAAAAGGAACCATTTAAGCCATTAGAAGAAGGAAAGGTCAAGATGTATGTCTGCGGCCCGACCGTGTATAACTACATTCATATCGGGAATGCGCGTCCGGCGATCGTTTTCGATACCGTCCGTCGTTACTTCACGTACCGCGGATATGAAGTCAAGTACGTCTCGAACTTCACCGATGTCGATGATAAAATCATCCGGACAGCGAACGAACTCGGAGAAGACTATCATGCGTTGACGAAACGTTTCATTGAAGCGTATCACGCGGATACGGGCGCCTTGAATGTCCAAAAAGCAGATATTCATCCACTCGTCACGGAAACGATGGATGATATCATCGCCTTCATCGAAGTGCTCGTTGAAAAAGGAAATGCCTATGCTTCAAGCGGTGACGTCTACTTCCGGACGCGAAGCTTCGATGATTACGGACAGTTGAGCCAGCAGTCGATCGACGAATTACGTGCAGGTGCCCGCATCGAAGTCGGAGAGAAAAAAGAAGATCCACTTGATTTCGTTCTCTGGAAAGCAGCAAAACCAGGTGAGCCGGCATGGACGAGTCCGTGGGGCGAAGGACGACCAGGCTGGCACATCGAGTGCTCGGCGATGGCGAAGAAATATCTCGGGGAGACGATCGACATCCACGCCGGTGGACAAGACTTGAAGTTCCCGCACCATGAGAATGAGATCGCCCAGTCGGAAGCGTGCAACTCACAGAAGTTCGCGAACTACTGGATGCATAACGGCTTCTTGAATATCGAAAACGAGAAGATGTCGAAGTCGCTCGGGAACTTCCTGACGGTTCATGAAGCGATCCAAGCGGTCGATCCGATGGTCTTACGTTTCTTCATGTTGTCGGTTCAGTATCGTCATCCAATCAACTACAGCCGGGAATTGATCGACCAAGCAGCGAACGGTCTCGCCCGGATTCGTGAATCGGTCGCAAACATCGAACATCGCCTTAGTATGACGGCCGATCTCGGAACAGGTGACGAGAAGTGGTTGAATCGTTTAGCGGCGATCAAGGATCACTTCATCACATCGATGGATGATGATTTTAATACAGCGAACGCGGTGACGGATCTGTTTGATCTTTCGAAAGAAGCAAACTTGTACCTCGGAGAAGCACACGTATCGAAACAAGTCCTAGAACAGTTCCTTGCGCTGTTCTCGGAATTATCAGGTGTCCTCGGCGTCACATTGACGGTCGATAAAGGCTTACTCGACGAGGAAGTCGAACAGTTGATCGAAGAGCGGAACACAGCACGTCAAAATCGTGACTTTGCCCGAGCAGATGCGATCCGTGACCAACTGCGTGATCAAGGAATTCTGCTTGAAGATACAGCACAAGGGATGCGGTGGAAGCGCGGATGAAGAACTACAAACAATTGAATGCACTCGCGTTAGCGTACATGGGCGACGTCGTCTATGAGATCCGTGTCCGTGAACGATTGCTTGAGCAGGGATACGTGAAACCGGGCGAGTTGCATAAAGCAGCTGTCCGGTACGTCCGAGCCCAAGCGCAGGCGACGGTCGTGACACACTGGTTGAATACGGATGTGTTGACGGAAGAGGAAGCGGCGGTCGTGCGACGCGGGAAGAACGCAAAATCCGGCTCTGTCCCGAAGAGCACCGACGTCCATACGTATCGTTACGCGACAGCATTTGAAGCATTACTCGGTTATATCTATCTTTCAGAAGGAGGCGATCGTCTTGAAGAACTCATCGGACAAGCGTTCGAATTACTCGAAGCCGAAAAAACAGACGAGTCCTAAGGCTGTTGGATCGAAGCCAAAGACAAAGGCACAACGTCCGGCACAGGAGAAACGAAAAGCCGCTCCGGTCAAGGAGCAGCCCGTCGCGATCGAACCACTCGAAGAGGGGCAGGATTTCTTGTCGGGTCGTAATCCGGTTCTTGAAGCATTGCGGAGCGGACGCGAGATGAACAAGTTGTTCTTGCAGGAAGGGCAACAAAAAGGACCGCTTGCGGTCATTCACGCGATGGCGCAGGAAGCGGGGATTCAAATCCAGCTCGTACCCCGTTCGCGGTTAACGGGTCTAGCCGGAACGGAAAACCACCAAGGGGTCGTTGCGGCAGTTGCTGCCTATGAATACGCCGAGATGGAAGATATCTTCGAGCTCGCGCGTCAAAAGGATGAAACGCCTCTGTTGATCGTGCTCGACGAGCTCGAAGATCCTCACAATCTGGGATCGATTCTGCGGACAGCAGATGCGGTCGGCGCACACGGGATCATCATTCCGAAGCGTCGGTCAGTGGGACTGACGCAAGTCGTCGCGAAGGCATCAACGGGTGCAATCGAACATATCCCGGTCGTGCGCGTGACGAATCTCGCCCGGACGATGGAGGACTTGAAAAAACAAGGCATTTGGTTCGTCGGTACGGATGCACGTGAAAGTGATGACTACCGGACACTTGATGGGACGATGCCACTTGGAATCGTCATTGGAAGTGAAGGAAAAGGAATGAGCCGTCTCGTTCGCGAAAAGTGCGATTTCCTCGTTCATCTCCCGATGGCAGGACATGTCACATCGCTCAACGCATCGGTGGCAGCGTCGTTATTACTCTATGAAGTCTACCGGACTAGAAAGCCGTACGCACGATGAAGTACGACCGCCTCATCGTAGATGGCTACAATATCATTGGCGCATGGCCGGAGTTCCGGACATTGCGGGAACAGGATTTCGAATTGGCACGGGAACGGTTGATCCATGCGATGGCGGAGTACCAAGCTGTCACAGGTCTCAGCGTCACGATCGTCTTTGATGCGTATCTGCAACCGGGACGTGAATCCCGGATGCAAAAAAGCGGGATCGACATCGTCTATACACGGGAAAATGAGACGGCGGATGAATGGATCGAGAAAACCGCTGCTGATTGGTTGCAAGACATCCGGGTCAAACTAACCGTTGCGACGAACGATTACACGGAACAGTGGGTCATCTTCACGCTTGGTGCGCTCCGGATTTCGGCTCAGGAACTCAGGCGGGAGTGGAAAGCTGCCGTTGTGGTCATCCAACAACAGACGACGTCCGCGAAAACGACGTCACAACCACGCTCGAAGATTGATTTACCGGAAGACGTCATCGCTCGTCTCGAAGCGATTCGTCGACGAAAGAATTCAGATACATGATATGAACCATTCGCATGAGCGGACCACCGTTTTTCCTAATTTGGAAGAACGGTGTTTTTGTGTAGAAAGATACATTTTAGATACAACAAAAGAGGTCATGCCAATTTTCATTGTCGTACGACAGGTAATTATTGTATAATTAAAAACAATTGAACAATTCGTCAATGATGCTTGGAGGGATACAGGATGAGTTTGGTTTCGTTCGACCAGTTTGAGTGCATGACCGATGAAGCGCTTGTAGAACAAGCGAAAGAGTTCGACAATAGCGATGCGCTCGAATTTCTGATCGAGCGGTATCGTAATTTCGTGCGCGCCAAAGCCCGCTCTTACTTTTTGATCGGGGCGGACCGGGAGGACATCATTCAAGAAGGAATGATTGGTCTCTATAAGGCAGTACGGGATTACCGGACGGATAAGCTCGCCTCGTTTAAAGGATTTGCCGAATTATGCATCACGCGACAGATGATCACTGCGATCAAGACGGCGACACGCCAGAAACATATCCCGTTGAACTCGTACATCTCGCTCGATAAACCAATTTATGACGATGAATCAGAACGGACTCTGCTCGATATCATTACGTCGACGGCCCCGTCTGATCCACAAATCCTGATCGTCAACCGGGAAGAGTATGCAGATATCGAATCGAAGATGGATGAGATATTAAGCGACCTCGAACGGAAGGTGCTCGCCTTGTACCTGGACGGTCGGACGTATCAGGAAATTTCGGATGATCTCGATCGTCATGTCAAATCGATCGACAATGCCCTGCAACGTGTTAAGCGCAAGCTCGAGCGATATCTGGAAGCACGAAAGATGACGGTCTAACAGAGAGGTAGATTGACCGTTATGCCTTCCTATGCTACTGTATAACTAGCGCCTTACTAGCGAGACGCCGCTCATAGGCGTTTTTTTTACGCTCTTTTTCGGAAGGAAAGTACCTCAACGGAAGAGAAGAGTGGCAAAGAAGGAGGACTTTGAGATGGCGAAGAAAGTAGGCCTTGCTTGTGATAATTGCGGTGCCCGCGACTATACGACGATGAAAAAAGAGGATGTCACTGTCCGCTTGGAATTGAAGAAATTCTGCCGTCGTTGTAACGCGCATACGATTCATAAAGAAGCGAAATAAGGCTTCATCTGTCCCGATTTATTACATCCTGGAGGGAAAGTACGATGAAATTTTTGCGTGACGTATGGAATGAATTGAAAAAGACGAGCTGGCCAAAACGGAAAGAGCTGACGAAATACACATTGACGGTCATCGGTATGGTGGTCTTCATGGGTGTCTTCATCTTCGGCGTCGATTCAGGGCTTAGCGCATTGATGAGCTGGTTGATTAAGTAAAAAGAAGAGGTGGCCTACCATGGAGAAACAATGGTTTGTCGTCCAAACGTACTCCGGATTTGAAAACAACGTCAAGGCAAACCTTGAACGTCGGATTGAATCCATGAACATGGACGAAAAAATCTTCCGAGTACTCGTTCCGATTGAAACGGTACAAGAAGAAGTAACGAACAAAAAGGGAGAAACGAAAATCAAGGAACGTGAAGTCAAGATCTTCCCGGGGTATGTCCTCGTTGAGATGGTCATGACGGATGATTCTTGGTATGTCGTCCGGAATACGCCGAACGTCACGGGCTTCCTCGGATCAGTCGGCGGCGGTTCAAAACCGACACCACTCCTTCCGGAAGAAGCAGAAAACATCCTTGGATCAATGGGACTCGTCGATCTGAAGAGCCGTTACGACTTCTCACTCGGACAAATCGTCCGCATCAAAGAAGGGGCTTTCGAGAATCTCGAAGGTACGATCGAAGAGCTGGATACAGACGCTGAGAAAATGAAAGTTTCTGTTGATATGTTCGGTCGCGAAACGAAGGTCGAACTCGATTTCGCTCAGGTCAGCAAAATCGACTAAGTTTCCTATTGCGAATGTTTTGTTTTAATGATACAATTTTTCGTGTTTGATGTTGTGCTTATTTCGATAAATAACTCGTCGAATAGAATGAGTGGGAGGACGCGCAACGTCCAATTAAACCACATTAAAGAATTAAGGAGGTGTGTCTCGTGGCGAAGAAGGTTATGAAACTCGTAAAACTTCAAATTCCTGCGGGCAAAGCAAACCCAGCTCCACCAGTTGGACCAGCACTCGGTCAAGCAGGTGTGAACATCATGGGCTTCTGTAAAGAGTTCAACGCTCGTACACAAGACCAAGCCGGCTTGATTATTCCTGTAGTCATCACGGTTTTTGAAGATCGTTCATTCACATTCATCACTAAAACTCCTCCAGCAGCAGTTCTCTTGAAGAAAGCAGCTGGAATCGAGAGTGGTTCAGGTGAACCGAACCGTAAGAAAGTAGCGACAGTCAAACGTGACAAAGTTCGTGAAATCGCTGAAACAAAAATGCCAGACCTTAACGCATCATCTGTTGAAACAGCAATGTTGATGGTTGAAGGTACTGCACGTTCTATGGGTATCGTAATCGAAGACTAATGTCTTTTTGATTACCATGAACAACGATGAGGGTCGCAGGCGGATAGTTTCTTGAAGCCTGCTACCCTTTCATTATGTGGGAGGATTTTCCGCACAACCACAAAGGAGGAACCTAAAATGGGTAAGAAGTACAAAGAAGCTGCTAAGCTTATCGATCGTACGGTTTCATACGAACTCGCACAAGCTGTAGATTTAACTAAACAATCTGCAACTGCGAAATTCGATGAAACTATCGAATTGGCTGTTCGTCTCGGAGTAGATCCGAAGAAAGCAGACCAACAAATCCGTGGAGCAGTCGTATTGCCACACGGTACTGGTAAAACACAAAAAGTTCTCGTCTTCGCGAAAGGTGAAAAATTAAAAGAAGCGGAAGCTGCTGGAGCAGATTACGCTGGTGATGCTGAGTACATCAACAAAATCCAACAAGGATGGTTCGACTTCGATGTTATCGTTGCGACACCAGACATGATGGGTGAAGTTGGTAAACTTGGTCGTGTTCTCGGACCAAAAGGCCTCATGCCAAACCCGAAAACAGGTACAGTTACATTTGACGTCACAAAAGCAATCAACGATATCAAAGCTGGTAAAGTTGAGTACCGTGTCGACAAATCAGGTAACATCCACGTTCCTGTCGGTAAAAAATCATTCGATAACGAGAAACTCGTTGAAAACATCAACACAGTTATCGAAACTCTCGTAAAAGTTAAGCCTGCTACTGCTAAAGGTGTATACCTTAAAAACATCGCGATCGCTTCTACAATGGGTCCTGGTGTAAAAGTATCTTCAGCTGACTTCGCGAAATAATTTCGTCTAAAACGACCTTGACAACGTTCTAAGAACGCTGTTACAGTATAAAACGTTGATATATTTCGACATACCGTAGACAGAAGGTGCTCACATGGGCATAAATCCTTCCGAGGTGTTCTTGCTCAGAGAGCCTGTTTGTTCAGGTATCCTTTTTGACGATTACGCCTCCTCTGCTCTGCAGACGGAGGCTTTTTATTTGAAATCGAGCAGCCCCTCGCACCGGTACATTTCATCTACCAGGAGGTGCAACAGAAATGGCAAACGAAAAAGTTATCGCTGTCAAAGCGGATCTCGTATCTGAGATCGCTGAGAAACTCCAAGCGAGCGCAGGAACAGTTGTCGTCGACTACCGTGGTCTCACAGTAGAAGAAGTCACTGAACTTCGTAAACAACTCCGCGAAGCGGGCGTTGAATTCAAAGTTTACAAAAACGGTCTCCTCCGCCGCGCGGCAGTTCAAAGCAACCTCGAAGGTCTTGATGAAGTCTTCACAGGTCCTAGTGCGATCGCCTTCAGCAATGAAGACGTCATCGCGCCAGCTAAGATCTTGAACGACTTCGCTAAAACGCACAAGGCTCTCGAACTTAAAGGTGGTATCATCGAAGGCAAAGTCACTTCAGTAGAAGATGTCAAAGCCCTTGCGGAACTTCCATCACGCGAAGGTCTCCTTTCGATGCTCCTCAGCGTGCTTCAAGCGCCAATCCGTGGACTCGCGGTGGCAACGAACGCAATCGCAGAGCAAAAAGAAGAACAATCTGCTTAATTTCTGCTTAGCGGGATAGGCAACCAACACAATTTTCACACCCCAACGTGGGCTAAATCAAAGGAGGAAAACCATAATGGCTTTCAACAAAGAGCAATTTATCGAAGACCTCAAGGGCATGACTGTTCTTGAACTTAACGAACTCGTAAAAACAATCGAAGAAGAATTCGGCGTATCAGCAGCAGCTCCAGTAGCAGTTGCAGGTGCTGGCGCAGGCGCAGCAGCTGAAGAGCAAACTGAATTCGACGTTATCCTCACTAACGCTGGATCTGGTAAAATCAACGTCATCAAAGCAGTTCGCGAATTGACAGGCCTCGGTCTTAAAGAAGCGAAAGCTCTCGTAGACGGAACTCCAGCACCAGTTAAAGAAGGCGTTTCGAAAGAAGACGCTGAAGCAATGAAAGCTAAGCTTGAAGAAGCTGGCGCTACTGTAGAAGTTAAGTAATTTTCTTCTTCCGTAGAAACAAAAGAAGCTCGCATTGCGAGCTTCTTTTGTTTTCATCTTTTACATGAGAGGGGAAGGAAACATGGCGGATCATTACTACACGAATGACCCTTCATCGAAGCGGGATCCGAAGACATGGGAATATGTTCTCCGTGGTCAAACGCTCCGCTTTACATCGGACCATGGTGTCTTTTCAAAGAACGGAATCGATTTCGGTTCACGTCTGTTGATCGAGGCATTCACGGAACCGGCTGTCGCGGGAGACATTTTAGATGTCGGCTGCGGATATGGACCGATGGGGATTGCGCTCTCGAAGTCGACAGGACGTCCGGCGCATTTGATCGATGTCAATGAACGGGCGCTCGAACTAGCGGCAGACAATGCGCGCGCGAATGGTGTTTCCGTGACGACCGGTGTCAGTGACGGGTATGATGGGGTAGGCGAATCGACATTCGCAGCGATCGTGACGAATCCACCGATTCGGGCTGGGAAAGCGGTCGTGCACCGGATTCTCCGGGAAGCCTATGATCACCTTGTCGTCGGCGGTGAACTGTGGGTCGTCATTCAAAAGAAACAAGGTGGACCATCAGCGAAGAAGTTGATGGAAGACGTATTCGGTATGTGTGAGACAGTTACCCGCGACAAAGGGTATTCGATATTTAAATCAATTCGGTCTTGACAAATCGGAGGATTTGTCGTTGACCGCATGTTGTGTCTATGATAGTATTATAAAATGCCATTGGAGTGATTTTTGGATAAGATGTTTGAAAGCAGCTGGCGTTCTCGACTACAGATGATTGAGTAGACAAGACGTCGCTTTTTTGCGCTTATCAATCAAAAAATGGCTTCAATGTTCGATATTACACCCGTCCTTCTCTATAAGAAGAAGTGGGTCTGAGAGGTGAATCAGTTGACTGGTCAACTTGTTCAGTACGGTCGTCACCGTCAGAGAAGAAGCTATGCACGTATCAGCGAAGTATTGGAACTTCCAAACTTAATCGAGATTCAAACGAATTCGTATGAGTGGTTCCTGCGGGAAGGTCTTCGTGAGATGTTTCATGACATTTCGCCGATTTCCGACTTCACAGGGAATCTCGTATTAGAATTCATCGACTACTCGCTCGGAGAGCCGAAGTATTCGATCGATGAATCGAAAGAGCGCGACGTGACCTATTCGGCACCACTACGCGTTAAAGTCCGTCTTCAAAATAAAGAGACGGGTGAATTGAAAGAACAAGAAGTCTTCATGGGTGACTTCCCGCTTATGACGGAGTCGGGAACATTCATCATCAATGGAGCGGAGCGCGTAATCGTTTCGCAGCTTGTTCGTTCGCCAAGTGTTTATTACAACCATAAGTTAGATAAGAACGGTAAGCGTGGATTCTCCGCGACAGTCATCCCGAACCGCGGTGCATGGCTCGAGCTCGAGACAGACGCGAAAGACATCGTTTATGTCCGCATTGATCGCACGCGTAAGATTCCAGTAACGGTTCTTTTACGTGCTCTTGGTTTCGGTACGGATCAGGAAATCATCGATCTTCTCGGTGATGATGAGTACCTCCGGAATTCACTTGAAAAAGATAATACGGAATCAACGGAAAAAGCCCTCATCGAGATTTACGAGCGTCTACGTCCGGGAGAGCCGCCGACAGTCGAAAACGCAAAAGCGTTACTCGTGTCGCGCTTCTTTGACCCGAAACGTTATGATTTGGCAAACGTTGGTCGTTATAAAATCAATAAAAAGCTTCATCTGAAGAACCGTCTTTTCGGTCAGAAACTTGCGGAAACGCTCGTTGACCCTGAGACAGGTGAAGTCATCGCGGAAGCAGGAACGGTCCTTGATCGTCGTATGCTCGATAAAGTCCTTCCATTCCTTGAAGGATCCGTTGGTTACATCGAAGCGACGCCAACAGGCGGCGTGACGCAGGGTGAGGCTTTCAACTTACAGTCAATCAAGGTGTTCGCACCGGACGATGCTGAAGGTGAACGCATCATCAATATCATCGGTAACGGTAACATCGATCGTGACATCAAGCACATCACGCCTGCTGACATGATTGCTGCGATCAACTACTTCTTCAACTTGTTGCATGAAGTCGGTACGACAGACGATATCGACCACCTCGGTAACCGTCGTCTCCGTTCAGTCGGTGAGCTGCTCCAGAACCAATTCCGGATCGGTCTCTCACGGATGGAACGTGTCGTTAAGGAACGGATGTCGATTCAGGATCAGAATGCGATCACGCCACAGGCATTGATCAACATTCGTCCAGTTATCGCATCCATTAAAGAGTTCTTCGGTAGCTCGCAGTTGTCTCAGTTCATGGACCAAACGAACCCGCTTGCGGAATTGACGCACAAACGTCGTCTTTCAGCACTCGGACCGGGTGGTTTGACACGTGAGCGCGCTGGTTTCGAAGTTCGTGACGTACACTACTCGCACTATTCCCGTATGTGTCCGATCGAAACGCCAGAGGGACCAAACATCGGTTTGATCAACTCGTTATCTTCGTACGCGAAGGTCAATGAGTACGGCTTCATCGAAGCACCATATCGTCGTGTCGATCCGGAAACGGGCGTCGTCACGGATGACATCCACTACATGACTGCTGACGAAGAGGATCTCTACGTCGTCGCACAGGCAAACATGTTGTTGACGGAAGAGAAGACGTTTAAAGATTCACACGTCCTTTCACGTTTCCGTGGACAAAACTTGTCTGTCGAACCGTCACGTGTCGATTATATGGACGTTTCGCCGAAGCAAGTCGTATCTGCCGCAACGGCTTGTATCCCGTTCCTTGAGAACGATGACTCGAACCGTGCCCTCATGGGAGCGAACATGCAACGTCAGGCCGTCCCACTTCTGAACCCGGAATCTCCGATTGTCGGTACAGGTATGGAGTACGTGTCTGCGAAAGACTCAGGAGCCGCTGTTGTTGCGAAGCACGCAGGGATCGCTGAGCGTGTCACGGCGCGGGAAATCCTTGTCCGTCGTACGACGGAAGTCGATGGCAACATCGTGGAAGGTGAACTCGACCGTTACAAGATTCAAAAATTCATCCGTTCCAACCAAGGAACGTGTTATAACCAAAAACCAATCATCAAAGCAGGCGACCCTGTCGATAAAGGCGAGATCCTTGCAGATGGTCCATCAATGGACGGTGGGGAACTTGCGCTTGGTCGCAACGTACTCGTCGGTTTCATGACATGGGACGGTTACAACTATGAGGATGCTGTCATCATGAGTGAGCGTCTTGTTAAAGACGACGTCTACACATCGATCCACATCGAAGAATACGAATGTGAGTCGCGTGATACGAAACTCGGACCGGAAGAAATCACACGTGATATTCCGAACGTCGGTGATGATGCCTTGAAAAACCTCGACGACCGCGGAATCATCCGCGTCGGTGCGGAAGTCAAGGACGGCGATATCCTCGTCGGTAAAGTTACGCCGAAGGGTGTGACGGAATTGACAGCGGAAGAACGTCTTCTTCATGCGATCTTCGGTGAAAAAGCACGTGAAGTCCGTGATACATCTCTCCGTGTACCACACGGTGGTGATGGAATCATCCTCGACGTCAAAATCTTCGACCGCGATAATGGGGACGAGCTTTCACCTGGTGTCAACCAGTTGATCCGTGCTTACATCGTTCAGAAGCGTAAGATTCACGAGGGTGACAAAATGGCGGGTCGTCACGGTAACAAAGGTGTTATCTCACGGATCCTTCCAGAAGAAGACATGCCGTATATGCCAGACGGTACGCCAATTGACATCATGTTGAACCCACTTGGGGTTCCATCACGGATGAACATCGGGCAGTTGCTCGAGCTTCACCTCGGGATGGCGGCACGTCAACTTGGCATCAAAGTCGCATCACCGGTATTCGATGGTGCGCGTGAGGAAGATGTTTGGGCAACGATTGAAGAAGCTGGTATGGATCGCGACGCGAAGACTGTCCTTTATGACGGTCGTTCGGGTGAAGCGTTCGATAACCGCATCTCTGTCGGTGTCATGTATATGATTAAACTTGCTCACATGGTCGATGATAAACTTCACGCACGTTCGACAGGACCATACTCACTCGTTACACAACAACCGCTCGGTGGTAAAGCCCAGTTCGGTGGTCAGCGTTTCGGTGAGATGGAAGTATGGGCACTTGAAGCATACGGCGCAGCCTACACGCTCCAAGAGATCCTGACAATCAAGTCGGATGATACGATCGGTCGTGTCAAAGCGTATGAAGCAATCGTCAAAGGTGAGAATGTACCACAACCGGGCGTACCGGAATCGTTCCGAGTCCTCATTAAAGAGCTTCAATCCCTCGGTATGGACGTCAAGATGATGTCTGCTGATGATGAAGAGATCGAAATGCGTGACGAAGACGAGGACAACATCCCGAACGCGACTCCAGCACTCGAAGAAGTTCAAGCGCCTGTCGCACCAGTTGTTACTGAAGAGGAATAAGCGAAAGGGAGGTCCACCCCTTGGTAGATGTTAATAGATTTGAATATATGCAAATCGGCCTCGCTTCCCCCGAAAAGATCCGTTCATGGTCTTTCGGGGAAGTGAAAAAGCCGGAAACGATCAACTATCGTACACTTAAACCAGAGAAAGACGGTTTATTCTGTGAACGTATCTTTGGTCCAACGAAAGACTGGGAATGTTACTGTGGTAAATACAAACGGATCCGCTATAAAGGCATCATTTGTGACCGCTGTGGCGTTGAAGTCACGAAGTCGAAAGTCCGTCGTGAGCGCATGGGTCACATCGAGCTCGCAGCACCGGTTTCGCACATCTGGTACTTCAAAGGAATTCCTAGCCGTATGGGACTCGTCCTCGACATGTCACCGCGTGCGTTAGAAGAAGTCATCTACTTCGCGTCGTACGTCGTCACAGATCCAGGCGAATCGACACTTGAGAAAAAACAACTCCTTTCAGAGAAGGAATACCGTGCTTATCGTGAAAAGTTCGGTCGTTCATTCACAGCTGAAATGGGTGCGGAAGCAGTTCGTAAATTGCTCCGTGACGTTGATCTCGATAAAGAAGTCGCTGCTTTACGTGAAGAGCTTCGTATGATTCAAGGGCAACGTCGTACACGTGCGATCAAACGCCTTGAAGTTCTCGATGCCTTCCGTAACTCAGGCAACAACCCAGAATGGATGGTCCTCGAAGTCCTTCCGGTCATCCCACCGGAACTTCGTCCGATGGTTCAACTCGATGGCGGACGTTTCGCGACGTCTGACTTGAACGATTTGTACCGCCGCGTCATCAACCGTAACAACCGTCTCAAGCGTCTTCTTGACCTTGGCGCTCCGAATATCATCGTTCAGAATGAAAAACGGATGCTTCAAGAGGCAGTCGATGCCTTGATCGATAACGGTCGTCGTGGTCGTCCTGTCACTGGACCAGGTAACCGTCCGCTTAAATCACTTTCGCATATGTTGAAAGGGAAACAAGGGCGTTTCCGTCAAAACTTGCTCGGTAAACGTGTCGACTATTCTGGTCGTTCGGTTATCGTCGTTGGTCCAAACCTGAAGATGTATCAGTGTGGTCTTCCAAAAGAGATGGCACTTGAACTCTTCAAACCGTTCGTCATGAAAGAGCTTGTCTCTCGTGGCATCGCACCGAACATTAAGAGTGCGAAACGGAAAATCGAGCGCGTTCAACCTGAAATCTGGGATGTCCTCGAAGAAGTCATCCGTGAGCATCCGGTTCTCTTGAACCGTGCACCGACACTTCACCGTCTCGGTATCCAGGCGTTTGAACCAACACTCGTCGAAGGTCGCGCGATTCGTCTTCACCCACTCGTTTGTACGGCATACAACGCCGACTTCGATGGTGACCAAATGGCGGTCCACGTACCACTCTCGGCAGAAGCACAAGCAGAAGCACGTCTTCTCATGCTCGCTGCTCAAAACATCTTGAACCCGAAAGACGGTAAACCTGTCGTTACACCATCGCAGGATATGGTCCTCGGTAACTACTACCTGACGCTCGAACGCGAAAACGCAGTCGGCGAAGGGAAAATCTTCTCGACAGTGAATGAGGCGCTCATCGCTTACCAAAACGGTTATGTGCACTTCCATACACGTGTTGCGATTCCGGCCGGCGTTCTGAAGAACCCGACATTCACAGAAGCGCAAAACGAGAAATTATTGATTACGACAGTCGGTAAGTTGATCTTTAACGAGATCCTCCCAACGACGTTCCCTTACTTGAACGAACCAACGATGACGAACCTTCAAGAAGCGACGCCAGACAAGTACTTCCTTGAAAAAGGAACAGATGTCGAAGCGGAACTGAAGAATCGTCCGATCATCGATCCGTTCAAAAAAGGATTCCTTGGAAATGTCATCGCGGAAGTCTTCAAACGGTTTGAGACGACAGAAACAAGCCGCATGCTCGACCGCATGAAAAACCTCGGATTCAAACACTCGACTCGTGCCGGTATCACGGTAGGGATCGCGGACATCATCGTTCTTCCGGATAAACAAGAGATTCTTGTTGAGGCGCAGGACAATGTCGACCGCGTCATGAAATCGTACCGTCGTGGTCTCATCACAGAAGACGAGCGCTATGAGCGCGTCGTTAAATCGTGGAATGATGCGAAGGATGAAATTCAGTCTCGTCTGATGAAATCCCTCAACCGTCTGAACCCGATCTTCATGATGAGTGACTCCGGTGCCCGTGGTAACGCGTCGAACTTCACGCAGCTCGCTGGTATGCGTGGACTCATGGCCGCTCCAAGTGGACGGATCATCGAGCTCCCGATCAAATCATCGTTCCGTGAGGGTCTAACGGTACAGGAATACTTCATCTCAACACACGGTGCACGTAAAGGTCTTGCCGATACAGCCTTGAAAACGGCTGACTCAGGTTACCTGACTCGTCGTCTCGTTGACGTTGCTCAAGACGTCATCATCCGTGAAGATGATTGTGGAACGGATCGTGGTATCCGCGTCACAGCACTCCGTGAAGGAACGGAAGAAATCGAAAGCCTCTACGACCGCCTCGTCGGCCGTACTGCATTCGAAAACGTCGTTCACCCAGAAACAGGAGAAGTCCTCGTTTCAACGAACGAACTCATCGATGAAGACCTCGCCCGTGCAATTACGGACGCTGGTGTTGATAACGTTGAGATCCGTACTGCCTTCACATGTAACACAAGCCATGGTGTCTGTAAGAAATGTTACGGACGCAACTTGGCAACAGGCAACGACGTCGAAGTCGGCGAAGCTGTCGGGATCATCGCGGCACAATCAATCGGTGAGCCAGGAACGCAGCTTACGATGCGTACCTTCCACACAGGTGGGGTTGCCGGGGATGATATCACGCAAGGTCTTCCGCGTATCCAAGAGTTGTTCGAAGCGCGTAACCCGAAAGGTCAAGCGGTCATTTCGGAAATCGATGGTCAAGTCATCGACTTCACGGAATCGCGTGACAAACGTGAATTGACGGTCCAAGGACTCAGCGAAACACGCACATACACGATCCCATTCGGTTCGCGTCTACGTGTTCAGCTCAGAGACGAGGTCAAAGCCGGTCAAGTCTTCACGGAAGGTTCGATCGATCCGAAAGAACTCTTGAACGTCAAAGGTGTATCCGGCGTCCAGAACTACTTGCTCCAAGAAGTTCAAAAAGTATACCGGATGCAAGGGGTTGAGATCGGTGACAAACACGTCGAGGTCATGGTTCGTCAGATGATCCGCCGCGTACGCGTCATCGAGTCTGGTGAGACGTCACTCTTACCAGGTTCGCTCGTCGATATCAGCACGTTCAAGGAAGCTTGTAAAGAAGCGCTTCGTAACGGGAAAGCTCTCGCTTCGGCGAAACCAGTTCTTCTCGGGATCACGAAAGCGTCACTTGAAACAGATTCATTCCTATCGGCTGCGTCGTTCCAAGAAACGACTCGTGTCCTTACGGATGCAGCGATTAAAGGGAAGAGCGACTACCTTCGCGGCTTGAAAGAGAACGTCATCATCGGTAAGTTGGTTCCAGCTGGTACTGGGATGTCACGTTACCGTCAGATCGATCTCGAAGTAGCTGGCGAAGTACCTGTAGAAGCCGATTCTCCGGTAGAATAAAACGCCTTGACACGCCGGTATGGCGGTGCTACTATGATATAGTGTTGCCAACCGGCTGTGTTATTTTGGAGGATATCTTCATGTCTTACAAAAAAGTAGTCGGCGCAGATTTGAAGTTTGTCGGTCAAAAGCAAACGCTCAAAGCATTGCGATCTGGCAAGGCGTCGGAAGTGATCATTGCGGATGACGCAGATGAACACGTAAAACAAGCATTGCTCGAAGCGGCGAAACAAGCAAACGTTCCAGTCGTGAATGTTCCTTCCAAGCAGGAGCTTGGAAAAGCTTGTGGAATCGATGTCGCAGCAACTGCTGTTGCCATTAAGAAAGTTTGATAATGCGTTTTGTGTGGCGATGGAATGCCTGAGCCACGCAAAACGTTTCATTATGACTTTCGATGAACCACCCGGCTCGGTGGTTTTGAAATTTGTCATGAATTCAGGAAGGGAGGATCTCAAAGATGCCTACTATCAACCAATTAGTCCGTAAAGGACGTCAATCAAAAGTTGTGAAATCAGATTCGCCAGCGCTGAACAAAGGGTACAACAGCTTCATTAAAGCTCGTACTGACATCAGCTCACCACAAAAACGTGGTGTTTGTACTCGTGTAGGTACAATGACTCCGAAGAAACCGAACTCGGCTCTTCGTAAATACGCACGTGTACGTTTGACGAACACAATGGAAGTAACAGCTTACATCCCAGGTATCGGCCACAACCTTCAAGAGCACAGTGTTGTTCTTATCCGCGGCGGCCGTGTAAAAGACTTACCAGGGGTACGTTACCACATCGTTCGTGGTGCGCTTGATACAGCTGGTGTTGACGGTCGTATGCAAAGCCGTTCGAAATACGGTACAAAACGTCCTAAAGTTAAAAAATAATCTAGATATCTTAAGATATCACCTCACTATATGAAAGGAGGGACTCGGAATGCCACGTAAAGGTCAAGCAGAACGTCGTGATGTAATGGCTGATCCGATCTACAACTCTAAACTCGTTACCCGCCTTATCAACCGTCTTATGTTAGATGGTAAAAAAGGTACTGCTCAACAAATCTTATACAAAGCTTTCGAAACTATCGCTGAACGTTCAGGTCGCGATGCAATGGAAGTCTTTGAAGAAGCGATGAACAATATCATGCCAGTTCTTGAAGTTAAAGCACGCCGTGTAGGTGGAGCGAACTATCAAGTTCCTGTCGAAGTTCGCCCAGAGCGTCGTACGACACTCGCACTTCGTTACCTCGTGAACTACTCACGTCTCCGTAACGAAAAAACTATGGATGCGCGCCTTGCTAACGAAATCATGGACGCTGCAAACAACACTGGTGCTTCTGTTAAGAAGCGCGAAGATATGCACAAAATGGCGGAAGCGAACAAAGCGTTTGCTCACTACCGCTGGTAATTCCGAAAATCACCACCTCATGCATGCCATTTTTAATGGAATTATGGGGTGGCTTTCGGGTATAGTCATGACGTGTGGCAACACACGACCACTAAATTAAAATGCGAAAGGAGAATGTTTAAAGATGGCAAGAGAATTCTCCCTTAAGAACACTCGTAACATCGGGATCATGGCTCACATCGATGCTGGTAAAACAACAACGACTGAGCGTATCCTGTACTACACGGGTCGTATCCACAAGATTGGTGAAACGCACGAAGGTGCTTCACAAATGGACTGGATGGAGCAAGAGCAAGAGCGTGGGATCACGATTACATCGGCAGCAACAACTGCTCAATGGAAAGGTAACCGCGTAAACATCATCGATACACCTGGACACGTAGACTTCACTGTTGAGGTTGAACGTTCACTTCGCGTACTTGATGGTGCGGTAGCAGTACTTGACGCTCAGTCTGGTGTTGAACCACAAACTGAGACAGTATGGCGCCAAGCAACAACTTACGGCGTACCACGTATCGTTTTCGTCAACAAAATGGATAAAATCGGTGCAGACTTCTTGTACTCGGTCGGAACGCTCCGCGAACGCCTTCAAGCGAACGCACATGCGATCCAACTTCCAATCGGTGCGGAAGATGAATTCAAAGGAATCATCGACCTCGTCGAACAGAAAACATACATGTACGGTAACGATCTCGGAACTGACATCGAAGTAACTGACGGTTTCCCAGCTGATCTCGCTGATCAAGCTGAAGAACTCCGCGGTTCATTGATCGAAGCAGTTGCAGATTACGAAGAAGAATTGATGATGAAATACCTCGAGGGTGAAGAAATCACAATCGACGAGTTGAAAGCGGCTATCCGTAAAGCAACTCTGACAGTTGACTTCTATCCTGTACTCGTAGGTTCGGCATTCAAGAACAAAGGTGTTCAGCTTATGCTTGACGCAGTTCTCGATTACCTCCCATCACCAATCGACGTAAAAGCGATCTCAGGTATCGACATGGATACGGATGAAGAAATCGTACGTGAGTCTTCGGACGACGCACCATTCTCTGCACTCGCATTCAAAGTCATGACTGACCCTTACGTCGGTAAATTGACGTTCTTCCGTGTGTACTCTGGTACAGCTTCGGCAGGATCGTACGTTAAAAACTCAACAAAAGGCAAACGTGAGCGTCTTGGACGTATCCTTCAAATGCACGCAAACAGCCGTGAAGAGATCCCGATGGTATACGCGGGTGACATCGCTGCAGCTGTAGGTTTGAAAGATACGACTACTGGAGATACGCTTTGTGCAGAGAAAGACAACGTCGTTCTCGAATCAATGACATTCCCAGAACCAGTTATCTCGGTCGCTATCGAACCAAAAACGAAAGCTGACCAAGATAAAATGGGTCAAGCCCTCGCTAAGCTTGCTGAAGAGGATCCAACGTTCCGCACTGAAACAAACCCAGAGACTGGTCAAACGATCATCTCAGGTATGGGTGAGCTTCACCTCGACATCATCGTTGACCGTATGCGTCGCGAGTTCAAAGTCGAAGCAAACGTTGGTGCTCCACAAGTAGCTTACCGTGAAACGATCCGCCAAGCGGCGAAGATCGATTCGAAGTTCGCTCGTCAATCTGGTGGTCGTGGTCAGTATGGTCACGTCGTCGTAGAATTCGAGCCGAACGAAGAAGGCGCTGGCTTCGAGTTCAACAACAAAATCGTCGGTGGTGTTGTTCCACGTGAATACATCCCAGCGGTTGAGAACGGAATCGAAGAAGCACTTCAAAACGGTATCCTTGCTGGTTACCCGGTCGTTGACGTAAAAGCTTCACTCGTCTTCGGATCGTACCACGATGTCGACTCAAACGAGATGGCATTTAAAGTTGCGGCTTCAATGGCAGTCAAACAACTTAAAGATAAGAGCGGCGCTGTTATCCTTGAGCCAATGATGAAAGTTGAAATCGTCATCCCAGACGAATACATGGGAGACATCATGGGTGATGTTACATCACGCCGTGGTCGCGTAGAAGGTATGGAAGCACGCGGTAACGCACAAGTTGTCCGTTCAATGATTCCACTTTCTGAAATGTTCGGATACGCTACTGGTCTTCGTTCACGCACACAAGGTCGCGGAACGTACTCGATGCACTTCGATCACTACGAAGAAGTACCGAAATCAGTTGCGGAAGAAATCATCAAAAAAGCGAACGGCTAATCCTTCACAGGTTGTCACGCTTTTATGATTAGTGTAAGCTAAGGAAGGTGTACGTTATCTTACGACTCACCTTCCTAGTTATAAAAAATTATTAGACACATAGAGGAGGAATTCAGAATGGGTAAGGAAAAATTCGACCGTTCTAAACCGCACGTTAACGTTGGTACAATCGGCCACGTCGACCACGGTAAAACAACTTTGACAGCAGCTATCTCAGCTGTACTTGCAAAATCACAAGGTAAAGCTGCAACTAAGTTTGACCAAATCGATGGTGCTCCAGAAGAGCGCGAGCGCGGTATCACAATCGCAACAGCTCACATCGAGTACGAAACAGACAAACGCCACTATGCACACGTTGACTGCCCAGGTCACGCTGACTATGTTAAAAACATGATCACTGGTGCTGCACAAATGGACGGCGCGATCCTCGTTGTTTCTGCAACAGATGGTCCAATGCCACAAACACGTGAGCACATCTTGCTTTCACGTCAAGTAGGTGTTCCTTTCATCGTAGTATTCATGAACAAAGTTGACATGGTTGACGACGAAGAGCTTCTTGAGCTCGTCGAAATGGAAATCCGTGAGCTTCTTTCTGAGTACGACTTCCCAGGTGATGACCTCCCAGTTATCCAAGGTTCTGCTCTTGGCGCGCTTAACGGCGAAGCTAAATGGGAAGAAAAAATTCTTGAACTCATGGCAGCTGTCGATGAGTACATCCCAGAACCAACTCGTGACACTGAAAAAGACTTCATGATGCCAGTTGAGGATGTCTTCTCAATCACTGGTCGTGGTACAGTTGCTACTGGCCGCGTTGAGCGTGGAGTTCTTAAAGTCAACGACGAGATCGAAATCGTTGGTCTTCACGAAGAAACTAAAAAATCAGTATGTACTGGTGTAGAGATGTTCCGTAAGCTTCTTGACTATGCTGAAGCTGGCGACAACATCGGTGCTCTTCTCCGTGGTGTATCACGTGACGACATCGAGCGTGGACAAGTTCTCGCGAAACCAAACACAATCACACCACACAAAAAGTTCAAAGCGCAAGTTTACGTTCTTTCTAAAGAAGAGGGTGGCCGTCACACGCCATTCTTCGCGAACTACCGCCCACAGTTCTACTTCCGTACAACTGACGTAACTGGTATGGTTCAACTTCCAGAAGGTACTGAAATGGTTATGCCTGGGGACAACATCGAAATGACTGTTGAACTCATCGCACCAATCGCTCTTGAAAAAGAAACTCGTTTCTCAATCCGTGAAGGTGGCCGTACAGTAGGCGCTGGATCAGTTACAGAAATCGTTGAGTAATTTTTAAGACAAAGGTCTTCCGTCTCCCGTGGCGGAAGACCTTTTTTCATTTCTTTGAAAACAGTCTTGCAACATGGTCTGACATCTTATATACTGAGGAAAGTGTTTGTGCGAGTGGTGAGAGACTTGAATACATATTCTATTTTATTAGTGCTTGCATTCTTGCTGGTGATTCAGTATGATAGAATATGTTGGTCACAAACACAACGCGATGAAGCGGGAGGTTATGACACACCAGGCGGCATTGCCATGGCTAGTGTGGAAATTTCCGCGGAGAATGTCTATTTACGAAATAGGCGAAAAGGAGGGAAATAACATGGCAAATGAAAAAATTCGGATCCGTTTGAAAGCATACGATCACCGCGTGCTTGATCAATCGGCTGAGAAGATTGTCGACACAGCAAAACGTTCAGGTGCTACTGTATCTGGTCCGATCCCACTCCCAACGGAGAAAGCGGTCTACACAGTACTTCGTGCCGTTCACAAGTACAAAGATGCTCGTGAGCAGTTCGAAATGCGTACACACAAACGTTTGATCGACATCGTTAACCCAACACCGAAAACAGTTGATGCGCTTATGCGTCTCGAACTTCCATCGGGCGTTGACATCGAAATCAAACTTTAATTTTTCTTCTATAGATAGTTGATACTAGCCAGAAGATCAAAATCATTCAATATTAGGAGGTGTATCTCATGGCTAAAGGAATCTTAGGAACTAAACTCGGTATGACACAAATCTTCAACGAGTCAGGCGAAGTCGTCCCTGTTACTGTCGTTTCAGTCGAAGGTAACGTTGTTCTTCAATTGAAAACAACGGAAGTTGACGGTTACGAAGCAGTCCAACTCGGCTTTGGTGATATCAAAGAAGGTCGTCAAAACAAACCGCAAAAAGGTCACGCTGCGAAAGCAAACGCGACACCTAAGCGCTTCATTAAAGAAATCCGTACATCAGTAGCAGATTTCGAAATCGGTCAAGAGATTAAAGCAGATACTTTCGCTGCAGGCGAAATGGTTGATGTAACAGGTACGTCGAAAGGTAAAGGTTTCGCTGGTGCAATCAAGCGTCACAACCAATCACGTGGTCCAATGGCTCACGGTTCGCGTTACCACCGTCGCCCAGGTTCAATGGGTCCTGTTGCTCCTAACCGTGTATTCAAAGGGAAATTGCTCCCTGGACGCATGGGTGGAGAGCAAATCACTGTTCAAAACCTTGAAATCGTAAAAGTTGATGCAGAACGCGGCTTACTCCTCGTCAAGGGTGCTATCCCAGGCGCACGTAAGAGCCAAGTTGTCATCAAATCTGCGGTTAAAGGCAACTAATCCGTTTGCAAGGAAAGGAGGAATAACGAATGCCTAAAGTAGCTTTGCTTAACCAAACAGGTACACAAGTTGGAGACATCGAGCTCGCAGATGCCGTTTTCGGAATCGAGCCAAATGAAGCAGTCGTATACGATGCAATCGTCATGCAACAAGCTTCACGTCGCCAAGGTACACATGATACAAAAGGTCGCTCGGAAGTTCGCGGTGGCGGCCGTAAACCATGGAAACAAAAAGGTACTGGTCGTGCACGCCAAGGTTCGATCCGTTCGCCACAATGGGTTGGCGGTGGAACAGTCTTCGGTCCAACACCACGTTCGTACGCTTACAAACTTCCTAAAAAGGTTCGTCGTCTCGCACTTCGTTCAGCACTTTCTTCGAAAGTCGCTAACAACGAGTTCATCGTTCTTGAAGGATTGACAATCGATGCTCCTAAAACTAAGGACATGATCGCAGTATTCGCTGCTCTTTCAATCGAACGTAAAGTTCTCGTCGTTACTGCTGATTACAACGAGTCAGTCGTTCTTTCAACACGCAACATCCCAGGTGTCACAGTCGTTGACGCTGCAGGTGTAAACGTCCTTGATCTTGTCGCTCATGACAAAGTCATCATTACGAAGGACGCTGTTGCGAGAGTAGAGGAGGTGCTTGCATAATGGCACACACACACGACATTATCAAACGTCCTGTCATTACTGAACGTTCAGTAAACCAAATGGCTGAGAAAAAGTACACATTCGAAGTAGACGTGAAGGCATCTAAGACTCAAATCAAAGATGCAGTCGAAGCGATCTTCGGAGTGAAAGTTGACAAAGTCAACACATTGATCTCAAAACCAAAAGCAAAACGCGTAGGTCGTCACGCTGGTTACACAGCACGCCGCAAAAAAGCGGTCGTCACGCTTACTGCAGATAGCAAAGAACTCGATTACCTCGGTTAATCGGAACTCTGTAGAAAAGGAGGGAACTCTCGATGGGAATTAAAAAGTTTAAACCGACCACTAACGGTCGTCGTAATATGACTGCACTCGACTTTGCTGAGATTACGGCTTCACGTCCTGAAAAATCGTTAACTGAAAAGCTTTCGAAAAAGGGCGGACGTAACAACCAAGGTCGCTTGACAGTACGTCACCAAGGTGGCGGACACAAACGTAAATATCGTATCATCGACTTCAAACGGAACAAGGATGGCATCGCTGGTCGTGTCGCTACAATTGAGTACGATCCAAACCGCTCTGCTAACATCGCATTGATCCACTACATCGATGGTGAAAAACGCTACATCCTCGCACCGAAAGGCTTGAAAGTAGACATGCAAGTCATGGCTGGACCAGAAGCTGACATTAAAGTCGGTAATGCTCTTCCACTTTCAAACATCCCAGTCGGTACGTTGATCCACAACATCGAACTTAAGCCAGGTAAAGGTGGTCAGCTCGTTCGCGCAGCTGGTACTTCTGCTCAGCTTCTCGGTAAAGATGGTAAATACGCGATCGTTCGTCTTCAATCAGGCGAAACTCGTATGATCCTTGCTACTTGCCGTGCAACAGTCGGCGCTGTCGGTAATGAAGAGCACGAGCTCGTCAATATCGGTAAAGCTGGTCGTTCACGCTGGCTCGGAAAACGTCCTACAGTTCGTGGTTCTGTCATGAACCCAGTCGATCACCCACACGGTGGTGGTGAAGGACGTGCTCCAATCGGTCGTTCGGGCCCACTTACTCCTTGGGGTAAACCGGCACTCGGATACAAAACTCGTAAGAAAAACAAAGCGAGCGATAAATATATCGTCCGTCGTTCTAAAAAATAATTACATGATTTCTGGACGGTTCGTAGGAACCGTTCCTGAATCATGCCAAAGGGAGGTACAACTATGGGTCGCAGCTTGAAAAAAGGTCCATTCGCAGATCACCATCTGCTCGCTAAGGTTGATAAAGCCAACGAAGCTGGTGACAAACATGTCATCAAAACTTGGTCACGCCGCTCGACAATCTTCCCAGAGTTCATCGGTCACACGATCGCTGTCTACGATGGTCGTAAACACGTACCGGTTTACGTGACAGAAGATATGGTCGGTCACAAACTTGGTGAATTCGCTCCAACACGTTCTTACAAAGGACATGCTGGAAACGATAAGAAAACGAAACGTTAATCTGAGGGGAGGTACTCATTATGCAATCAAAAGCATCGGCTAATATGGTTCGCATTGCTCCTCGTAAGGCACGTCTCGTAGTAGACTTAATCCGCGGGAAGCAAATCGGCGAAGCACTTTCGATTCTTGCTTACACGAACAAGGCAGCAACGCCAATCGTTGAGAAAGTATTGAAATCGGCAATCGCGAACGCTGAGCACAACTTCGACATGAACATCGAAAACCTCGTAGTCACTGAGGCTTACGTAAACGAAGGTCCAACGCTCAAACGTTTCCGCCCACGTGCAATGGGTCGCGCAAGCCGCATCAACAAACGTACGAGCCACGTTCACATCGTGGTATCTGAAAAATAAGGAGGGATTACCGTGGGTCAGAAGATTAACCCAACTGGTCTTCGCGTAGGTATCATCAAAGACTGGGAATCACGTTGGTTCGCAGATAAAGACTATGCTGATCTCCTTCATGAAGACTACGTAGTTCGTGAATATATCGAAAAACGTCTTAAAGACGCTAGTGTCTCTAAAGTAGAAATCGAGCGCGCAGCTAACCGCTTGAACATCTCACTTCACACTGCTAAGCCTGGTATGGTTATCGGTAAAGGCGGTTCTGAAATCGAAACACTTCGTAAAGACATCACTAACCTTGCAAAAGGCAAACGCGTTCACGTTAACGTCGTTGAAGTGAAAAACCCGGATGCAGTTGCTAAGCTCGTCGCTGAGAACATCGCTCGCCAACTTGAAGGTCGCGTATCGTTCCGTCGTGCTATGAAGCAATCAATCCAACGCTCAATGCGTTCTGGTATCAAAGGAATCAAGACTGAAGTTTCTGGTCGTCTTGGTGGCGCTGATATCGCTCGTTCTGAGAAGTATTCGGAAGGAACAGTCCCACTTCATACACTCCGTGCAGACATCGATTACGGTACTGCAGAAGCTGATACAACTTACGGCAAAATCGGCGTAAAAGTATGGCTCCACCACGGTGAAGTGCTTCCTACGAAAAAAGCAGCAGCAAACGAAGAATAATCCACATCCGTCTAGGGAAGGAGGCAACACAACATGTTGTTACCAAAACGTGTAAAATATCGTCGTGTTCACCGCGGCAACATGCGTGGTAAAGCGAAACGTGGTACTACAGTACACTTCGGCGAGTTCGGTATCCAAGCTCAAGAAGCTAGCTGGATCACTAGCCGTCAAATCGAATCAGCGCGTATCGCGATGACTCGTTATATGAAACGTGGTGGTAAAGTGTGGATCAAGATCTTCCCACACAAGCCATACACTAAAAAACCTCTTGAAGTCCGAATGGGTTCAGGTAAAGGTGCTCCGGAGGGCTGGGTAGCAGTCGTCAAACCGGGTAAAGTAATGTTCGAAATCGCAGGAGTATCGGAAGAGATCGCACGCGAAGCTCTCCGTCTTGCATCACACAAACTTCCAGTAAAATGTAAGTTCGTAAAACGTGAAGAAAATGGTGGTGATACGAATGAAAGCAACTGATCTCCGTCAGCAAACAACTGAAGAGCTTAACGGTAAAGTCGGTTCGTGGAAAGAAGAGTTGTTCAACCTTCGTTTCCAACTCGCGACTGGTCAGCTTGAGAACCCTGCTCGTATCCGTGAAGTGCGCAAGTCGATTGCACGCGCGAAAACCGTTCTTCGTGAACGCGAACTCGGCATCAACAACGCATAATTCACTCGGATTCTGAGAGGAGGAACACTCAATGGAACGCACTAACAACCGCAAAGTGTTAACTGGACGCGTCGTTTCTGACAAAATGGACAAAACGATCGTAGTTACAGTTGAAACAAAAGTAAAGCACAAGCTTTACGGCAAACGCGTAAACTACTCTAAGAAGTACAAAGCGCATGATGAAAACAACACAGCTAAAATCGGTGATGTTGTACGCATTCAAGAAACACGTCCATTATCTAAGGACAAACGTTTCCGTCTCGTAGAAGTCATTGAAGAAGCAGTAATCATCTAAACTCTAATTAGTTCGGGTGAATAAACATCCGGAGGGAGGTACAATCGTATGATTCAACAAGAATCTCGCTTAAAAGTAGCAGACAACTCAGGAGCTCGTGAAGTCTTGACGATCAAAGTCCTCGGTGGTTCTGGTCGTAAAACTGCTAACATTGGTGATGTTATTGTTTGTACAGTAAAACAAGCAACACCAGGTGGCGTTGTCAAAAAAGGTGAAGTTGTACGCGCAGTAGTCGTTCGTACTAAACGTGGCGTTCGTCGTAAAGACGGTTCGTACATCCGTTTTGACGAAAACGCAGCAGTCATCATCAAGGATGACAAAAGCCCACGTGGCACACGTATCTTCGGACCAGTCGCACGCGAACTTCGTGAAAAAGACTTCATGAAGATCGTCTCGTTGGCACCGGAAGTACTTTAATTCCAAAGAATTCCTACAAGGAGGTGCTCTAACGATGCATGTCAAAAAAGGTGATAAAGTTCAGGTTATGACTGGTAAAGACAAAGGCAAACAAGGCGTTGTCCTTACAGCTATGCCTAAAAAAGATCGCGTGATCGTCGAAGGCGTCAACATGATCAAAAAACACTCAAAACCTTCTCAACTCAACCCGCAAGGCGGAATTGTCGAGAAAGAAGCACCGATTCACGTATCGAACGTTATGCTCATCGACCCTAAGACAGGTAACCCAACACGCGTTGGTTTCACTGTGGTTGACGGCAAGAAAGTACGTATCGCTAAAAAATCGGGCGAAGCTTTAGATAAATAAGAGATTTAAAGAAAGGAGGTCCACTTTCTGATGAACCGTTTAAAAGCGAAATACCAAGACGAAATCGTCAAAGTAATGATGGAGAAATTCAACTACAGTTCTGTAATGCAAGCGCCGAAAGTCGATAAAATCGTAATCAACATGGGTGTTGGTGACGCGGTTACGAACTCTAAGGCACTTGACATGGCAGTCGAAGAGCTTCAGCTCCTCACTGGTCAGAAGCCACTCATCACGAAAGCTAAGAAATCAATCGCTGGTTTCAAACTTCGTGAAGGTATGCCAATCGGTGCGAAGGTTACACTTCGTGGCGAGCGCATGTACGAATTCCTCGACAAGTTGATCAACGTGTCACTTCCACGTGTACGTGACTTCCGTGGCGTATCGAAAAAATCTTTCGATGGCCGTGGTAACTACACGCTAGGCGTGAAGGAACAATTGATCTTCCCAGAGATCGACTACGATCGCGTATCGAAAGTCCGTGGTATGGACATCGTTATCGTAACTACTGCTAACACGGATGAAGAGTCACGTGAGCTTCTCACTGCACTCGGCATGCCATTCCAAAAATAAGGGAGGTCGACAACATGGCTAAGAAATCAATGATCGCACGTGAAGTAAAACGTCAAGCACTCGTTGAGCGCTACGCTGAAAAACGCGCAGAATTGAAAGCACAAGGCGACTACATCGGCTTGAGCAAACTCCCACGTAACTCTTCAGCGGTTCGTTTACACAACCGTTGTAGTATCACTGGCCGTCCACACGGTTACATTGGTAAATTCGGTATCAGCCGTATTAAGTTCCGTGATCTTGCTCATAAAGGTCAAATCCCTGGTGTTAAAAAAGCAAGCTGGTAATTCATTAAAGTTGTGAAAGGAGGTACATCGCATGGTTATGACAGATCCGATTGCAGATATGCTTACACGCATTCGTAATGCAAACATGGTTCGCCATGAGAAGTTGGAAATGCCAGCTTCTACAATCAAACGTGAAGTCGCTGAAATCCTCAAACGTGAAGGTTTCATCCGCGATGTTGAATATCTCGAGGACAGCAAACAAGGTACGCTCCGCGTATTCCTTAAATACGGCGCAAGCAACGAGCGCGTCATCACTGGACTCAAACGTATCTCGAAACCAGGTCTTCGCGTTTACGCGAAAGCTGATGAAATCCCGAAAGTACTCGGTGGTCTCGGAATCGCTATCGTTTCAACATCTAAAGGTGTAATGACTGACAAAGAAGCTCGCCAACAAAAAGTCGGCGGCGAAGTGATCGCATACATCTGGTAATACACGCATAAAAAGAACGGAGGTGTCTTAAATGTCACGTATTGGTAAAAAGCCAGTCGTCATCCCAGCAGGCGTTACAGTAACAGTTGAAAACAACACGGTTACGGTAAAAGGTCCTAAAGGGGAACTCTCACGCGAGTTCAGCCCAGCTATGGCGATTAACGTAGAAGGTAATGAATTGACTGTCACTCGTCCGAACGACGAGAAAGCAAACCGTACGATCCACGGAACGACTCGTGCGCTTATCGCGAACATGGTCGAAGGTGTAAGCAACGGTTTCGCTAAGACACTCGATATCCAAGGTGTTGGTTACCGTGCACAAAAGCAAGGTAACAAAATCGTACTCAACCTCGGTTACTCACACCCAATCGAGTACACTCCGGAACAAGGCATCGAAGTCGAAGTTCCTACGAATACGCAACTCATCGTTCGCGGAATCAGCAAAGAACGTGTTGGTCACGTCGCTGCATTGATCCGTTCGTACCGTCAACCTGAGCCGTACAAAGGTAAAGGTATTCGTTACAGTGATGAAGTCGTTCGTCGTAAAGAAGGTAAAACAGGTAAGTAATTCGCGAATGCGAATTGACCGGAAAGGAGTGGCATAAATGATCTCAAAGGCAGATAAAAACGCTACGCGTAAAAAACGTCATGGTCGTGTCCGTCGTACAATCATCGGGACTGCAACACGTCCACGTATGAACGTATTCCGTTCGAACAAGAACATTTACGTACAAGTCATTGACGATGCAACACATGCAACACTCGCATCTGCATCATCACTCGACCTTGAAAAAGGCAACACGACTGACGCTGCGGCAGCAGTTGGTAAGCTCGCAGCTGAGCGCGCTCTTGAAAAAGGTATCGAAACAGTCGTTTTCGACCGTGGAGGATATCTCTATCATGGACGTATCAAAGCTGTAGCTGAAGCAGCTCGTGAAGCTGGTCTCAAATTCTAATAGAAAAGGAGGGAACCTCTACATGCGCCAGTTAGAAATTAACATGGATCAACTCGAAGAACGCGTTGTTACCGTAAACCGCGTCGCGAAAGTAGTAAAAGGTGGCCGTCGCTTCCGTTTTGCTGCCCTCGTCGTCGTTGGTGACAAGAATGGTCACGTAGGTTTCGGTACGGGTAAAGCTCAGGAAGTGCCTGAAGCGATCCGTAAAGCAATCGAAGATGCTAAGAAAAACATGGTTAACGTCCCAATCGTTAACACAACAATTCCACACGAAGTCAACGGTGTATTCGGTGCAGGTCACGTCTTCTTGAAGCCTGCTTCTGAAGGTACTGGAGTCATCGCTGGTGGTCCAGTTCGTGCGGTTCTCGAATTAGCGGGAATCAACGACATTCTTTCAAAATCACTTGGATCAAGCACTCCAATCAACATGGTTCGTGCGACTGTCGAAGGTCTCACATCACTCAAACGTGCTGAAGAAGTTGCGAAACTCCGCGGTAAAACCGTCGAAGAACTTCGCGGTTAAGAAAGGGAGGGAAAACAGATGGCGAAACTCGCAGTTACCCTCACACGCAGCATGATCGGTCGTCCGGAGAACCAACGCGTTACTACTCGTACGCTTGGTCTCCGTAAGATGCACCAGACTGTTGTCGTACCTGACAACGCTGCTATGCGTGGGATGATTAACCACGTGTCACACTTGGTGACAGTAAAAGAAATTCAAGAGTAATAGTTCGATATAATTTTATGAGGAGGTGCCCCACTATGAAACTCCATGAATTGAAACCAGCTGCTGGTTCACGTTCAGAACGCAACCGTGTAGGTCGCGGTATGTCTTCTGGTAACGGTAAGACTTCTGGCCGTGGTCACAAAGGTCAAAAAGCTCGTTCAGGCGGTGGTGTTCGTCCAGGTTTCGAAGGTGGACAAAACCCACTTTACCGTCGTTTACCAAAACGCGGCTTCAACAACCCAACTCGTAAAGAGTTCGCGGTCATTAACCTTGACACACTCAACCGTTTTGAAGAAGGAACTGAAGTCACTCCAGAACTTCTTGTCGAGACTCGTGCAGTCAAAGGCATGAAAGACGGCGTGAAAATTCTTTCTAACGGTAAGATCGAAAAGAAACTGACAGTTAAAGCTCATAAGTTCTCCGACGCTGCGAAGCAAGCAATCGAAGCTGCCGGCGGTACGGTTGAGGTGATCTAATGTTTCAAGCGATCTCCAATATGTGGCGCGTAGCCGACATTCGTCGGCGCATTCTCTTTACCTTGGCACTGATCATCGTGTTCCGGATCGGAGCACATATCCCGGTACCGATGGTAAACACGGAAGTGTTCAAGATTGACCAGAACGGTGTTCTCGGCTTCTTGAACTCATTCGGTGGGAATGCTTTGAAGAATTTCTCACTCTTTGCGATGGGAATCATGCCGTATATCACGGCCTCGATCGTTGTCCAACTCTTACAGATGGACGTTGTTCCAAAGTTTGCCGAATGGGCAAAACAAGGAGAGGCGGGCCGTAAGAAGTTAGCAACGGTAACGCGCTATGGAACGATCGTACTCGGCTTAGTCCAAGCGTTTGGAATCGCGCTTGGATTTAACCGTATCTATCCAGGTCTTGTCGACGAACAGTTCGGCACCTGGACATACGTTATGATTGCACTCGTATTGACAGCAGGAACGGCATTCTTGATGTTCCTCGGTGAACTCATCACGGAGAAGGGCATTGGTAACGGGATATCAATGATCATCTTCGCTGGGATCGTCGCGGGCTTCCCGAATGCATTCCGCCAGATTTACGAAACGAAGCTCCAAAATGCAGGGGATGCTTTGTTTGTTAACGTGCTTTATATCGTACTCTTGCTTTTAATCATCATCGCGGTCATCGTCGGAGTCATTTATGTTCAGCAAGCTGCACGTAAGATTCCGATTCAGTACGCGAAGCGTACGGTGAACCGGACACCAGTTGGCGGTCAATCGGCACACTTGCCGATCAAATTGAACGCTGCCGGTGTTATTCCAGTCATCTT
The DNA here is from genome assembly GCF_050846835.1 of Exiguobacterium sp. TDN 0502. Classification (NCBI taxonomy): domain Bacteria; kingdom Bacillati; phylum Bacillota; class Bacilli; order Caryophanales; genus Exiguobacterium; species Exiguobacterium sp. TDN 0502. The sequence goes on from NZ_JBOZGJ010000015.1 coordinate 42,121, forward strand.
CGCGGTGTCGTTCATGGTGACGCCACCAACGATTGCGAGTTTCTTTGCGAGTGCGGAAACAGCAGCGAAAATCCGTGACATCTTCGACTATACGAGTCCAATCGGTATGTCGATCTACGTGGCACTGATCATCGCGTTCTCGTACTTCTACACATTCGTTCAGGTCAACCCGGAACAAATGGCAGAGAACCTTCAAAAACAAGGCGGATACATTCCTGGTATTCGTCCTGGTAAGCAAACGGAGCAGTACATCACGAAGATTCTTTACCGTGTGACATTCTTCGGTTCACTCTTCCTCGCTGTCATCGCGGTGACGCCGACATTCTTCATTAAGTTTGCTGGCTTACCGAACTCGGTACAGATCGGCGGAACGAGTTTACTGATCGTCATCGGTGTAGGACTAGAGACGATGAAACAGATTGAAAGTCAATTGGTTAAACGACACTACAAAGGCTTTATCCGATAAGGCGGGAGGAAGGGGACCATCCCTTTCCTTTCTGTTGTGTCTATAGAGCTATAGAAGTGGAGGCTACCGACATGAATCTAGTATTGATGGGTTTGCCGGGTGCTGGTAAAGGAACGCAGGCTGCGAAAATCATCGAAGACTATGCGATTCCCCACATCTCGACAGGCGACATGTTCCGCGCGGCGATCAAAGATTCGACGCCACTCGGGCAGGAAGCGAAATCATACATGGATAAAGGGGAACTCGTTCCGGATGAAGTTACAATCGGCATCGTACGTGAGCGTCTCGCCAAAGAAGACTGTGCCAACGGTTTTCTCCTTGACGGTTTCCCACGCACAGTGAAACAAGCGGATGCTCTTGAAGCATTACTTGAAGATCTGGGCAAACAAATTGATCACGTCATCCACATCGGTGTAGACCCGGAGAAACTTGTCCCTCGTTTGACAGGTCGCCGGATTTGCCCAACTTGCGGAGCAACGTATCATGTTCTCTATAACCCACCAAAAGTGGAGGGGATCTGTGATATCGACGGATCAGCACTTGTACAACGTGAAGATGACCAAGAGGAGACAGTACGTCGTCGCTTGGAAGTCAACGTCGCTCAAGCGCAACCTTTGATTGACTTTTACGCAGAAAAAGGGTATCTTCGTAATTTGGACGGTGATCGTCCGATCAACGATGTATATTCCGATGTTCAGGCACTCCTTGGTGATCAGTAATGATCATCACGAAAGCGCCGCGTGAAATCGACATCATGCGTAAAGCAGGACAAATCGTCGCCCGGACGCATAAGGAGCTGCAGGCTCATATTCGCCCAGGTATCACGACGGGGCAACTCGACGCGATCGCTGAACGCTATATTCGAAGTCAAGGGGCAACACCATCGTTTAAAGGGTATAATGGTTTCACGGGAAGCATCTGTGCTTCCGTGAACGAAGAGCTTGTCCATGGTATTCCGGGAGAACGTGTACTTCAGGACGGTGACATCATCTCGATTGACATCGGAGCGGAGTATAATGGGTATCACGGAGATTCAGCCTGGACATATCCGGTAGGTACAATCTCTGAAGAGACGAAGCGGTTACTTGACGTAACTGAAGAATCTCTGTATAAAGGATTGGAGCGCGCCAAAGCTGGCGTGCACCTGACAGATATTTCGCATGCGATCCAATCACATGTGGAAGCAGCGAATTTTTCTGTAGTCCGCGAATATGTGGGCCACGGCGTGGGACAAAATTTGCATGAAGATCCGCAAATTCCACATTATGGACCACCGGGGAAAGGGCCGCGCCTGAAAACCGGCATGACACTGGCAATTGAGCCCATGGTCAATGTCGGGAAACGCTATGTTCGCACACTATCCGACAATTGGACGGTAGTGACGGTGGACGGTAGCATGTGCGCCCACTTTGAGCACACCATCGCCATCACAGACGACGGCTACGAGATCTTAACGGTCGATGCAGAGTGAGCTGTGCGCGTTATTGGTGTCACCTTTCTATAAGCCAGTATCCACTCGTGTTTGTGACCGATGATCTCTCAATGGCTCCTGTAGAAAGCCCCTAGCGCTACAAATCGTCTGGGCTCCCAATCAACTTTATAGAGAAAGGGGTATAATTGATGGCGAAACAAGATGTAATCGAAGTGGAAGGTACGGTTATCGAGCCGCTTCCAAACGCGATGTTTAAGGTGGAGTTAGAAAACGGCCACACGGTCCTCGCGCACGTCTCAGGAAAAATTCGGATGCACTTCATTCGAATCTTGCCAGGAGATAAAGTAACGGTTGAGTTGTCACCATACGACTTGACTCGCGGACGGATCACATACCGTTTCAAATAAAAACTCCGATTTTTTCAGGAGGAGGTATTCACAATGAAAGTAAGACCTTCGGTTAAACCGATCTGTGAAAAATGTAAAGTTATCCGCCGTAAAGGCAAAGTAATGGTTATTTGCGAAAACCCTAAGCATAAACAAAAACAAGGGTAATTAAACAAGGAGGTGCACACATGGCACGTATTGCTGGTGTAGATATTCCACGTGAGAAACGCATCGTCATCTCACTCACTTACATCTATGGTGTTGGTAAAACGACTGCTCAAAAAGTCTTGAAAGAAACTGGTATCTCTGAAGATACTCGTACTCGTGACTTGACTGAGGAACAATTGAACCAACTTCGTGATGGTTTAGACAAAATCAAAGTTGAGGGTGACCTTCGTCGTGAAATCTCACTCAACATCAAACGTTTGATCGAAATCGGTTGCTACCGTGGTGTTCGTCACCGTCGTGGTCTTCCAGTTCGTGGTCAAAACACTAAAAACAACTCGCGTACTCGTAAAGGCCCACGCCGTACAGTAGCGAACAAGAAGAAGTAAGGGAGGGTAAACTAAGATGGCAAAACGCAAACAGAACGTTCGTAGTAAACGTAAAGTCAAAAAGAATATTGAATCTGGTATCGTGCATATCCGTTCAACATTCAACAACACGATCGTTACGATCACTGATATGCAAGGGAATGCAATCTCTTGGGCAACTGCAGGTAACATGGGCTTCAAAGGCTCACGTAAATCGACTCCTTTCGCTGCACAAATGGCATCTGAAACAGCTGCTAAAACAGCAATGGATAACGGTATGCGTACTGTAGAAGTTAACGTTAAAGGTCCTGGTGCAGGTCGTGAAGCAGCTATCCGTGCTCTTCAAGCAATCGGTCTCGAAGTCACTGCAATCCGTGACGTTACTCCAGTACCACACAACGGTTGCCGCCCTCCAAAACGTCGTCGCGTGTAACCCGTCTTGTACTGCAGAGCGGGGAATCGAGTAGACTTTTGTTGATCGTTTGACCAAGCAAGGCAGTAGAAACGTACACAAGGCGGTTGGCGATTGAACGCGATGGCCAACATGACGATATTCAAGGAGGGGTTCAGATGATCGAAATCGAAAAACCGAAGATTGAAACGATCGAGTTAAGCGAGAATGCTACGTTTGGTAAATTCGTAGTTGAGCCGCTTGAGCGTGGATTCGGTACAACGCTTGGTAACTCATTGCGTCGTATCCTATTGTCTTCACTTCCGGGTGCTGCAGTCACTGCAGTCCAAATCGATGGCGTTCTTCATGAGTTCTCGACGATTGATGGCGTTGTAGAAGACGTTACCCAAATCATCTTGAACCTTAAGAAACTCGCCCTCAAAGTGTACTCGGAAGAAGAGAAAACGCTTGAGATCGATATTCAAGGCGCTGGTGTTGTCACTGCTGCGAACATTACGCATGACAGCGACGTCGAAATCCTCAACCCAGAACTTCACATCGCAACGCTTGCAGAAGGTGCATCACTTCATATGCGTCTGACAGCACGCCGTGGTCGTGGGTATGTTCAGGCTGAAGATAACAAACGGGACGATATGCCAATCGGTGTCATCCCAATTGACTCGATTTACACGCCAATTCAACGTGTAAATTACCAAGTCGAAAAAACACGTGTCGGTCAGGATGCGAGCTTCGATAAGTTGACGCTTGATGTTTGGACGGACGGTTCAATCCGCCCTGAAGAAGCAGTGTCACTCGGTGCAAAAATCATGACAGAACACTTAAACATCTTTGTTGGTCTTACGGACGAAGCGCTCCATGCTGAAATCATGGTCGAAAAGGAAGAAGATCAAAAAGAAAAAGTACTCGAAATGACGATCGAAGAACTCGATCTTTCAGTTCGTTCGTACAACTGTTTGAAACGCGCTGGTATCAACACGGTTCAAGAACTCGCGAACAAGAGCGAAGACGAGATGATGAAAGTCCGTAACCTTGGACGTAAATCACTCGAGGAAGTTCAAGCGAAGCTCGACGAACTCGGACTAGGCTTGCGCAAAGAAGACTAATACTATTAATTGCACGAAGGAGGGAATCCATCCATGGCATACTCGAAATTAGGCCGTACAAGCTCACAACGTAAGGCACTTTTGCGTGACCTTGCGACTGATCTCATCATCAATGAGCGTATCCAAACTACAGAACAAAAAGCGAAGGAACTTCGTCCAGTCGTAGAGAAACTCATCACTTTAGGTAAACGCGGTGATCTCCACGCTCGTCGTCAAGTTGCATCGTTCGTTCGCCGTGAAGCTGCTGGTCAAAACGCAGAGGGCAAAGCACAAGACGCGATCCAAAAATTATTCGCTGATGTGGCTCCACGTTTTGCTGAGCGTCAAGGTGGTTACACACGCATCATGAAAATGGGACCACGTCGTGGTGACGGCGCAGAAATGGTCATCATCGAACTCGTTTAATCCTCATTAAATGATTCGCCATAAAAGGGCAGTGCGTATCCCGCTTCTGCCCTTTTGCTACAAAATGAAAGTATTGATTTGATGAAGGAGGAGAGATCATGGACAAGCTGATTGAACTGGAGCAGGTCACCTATCGGTATCCGGAACAGGAACAAGCAGCCTTACACGAGGTCTCTCTGACGATTCGTTCAGGTGAATGGGTCGCCATCGTTGGTCACAACGGCTCTGGAAAATCAACGCTGACGAAATTGTTTAATGGATTGTTGTTACCGGAGACAGGGACCGTTACGGTAGCTGAGCGCTTTTCAAGTGCGAATCCGGAACAGCTGTGGGAGATGCGTCGAGCGATCGGCATCGTCTTCCAAAATCCAGATAATCAATTCGTTGGCACGACCGTGCGCGACGACGTGGCATTTGCTCTAGAAAACTGGGGTGTGCCACGCGAGGAAATGGTTCGTCGTATCGACGACAGTCTAGCGCGCGTTGGCCTTACGGATTTTGTTGATCGGGAACCCCATCAACTATCCGGCGGACAGAAGCAGCGTGTCGCAATCGCTTCGGCGCTTGCGATGCGCCCTGATGTTCTCGTGCTTGATGAAGCTACATCGATGCTTGATCCATTAGCACGACAAGAGGTCATGTCGACCGTTCAGGAACTCCATGCGACCCACCCGATGGCAGTCATCGCGATTACACACGAATTAGACGAAGTACTACGGGCTAGTCGTGTCATCGTCATGGATGCCGGGAAAATCGTATTAGAAGGATCCCCTCAGGAAGTCTTTCGTCATGCATCGTTCTTAGAAGACATCGGACTCGATGTCCCATTCGTGGTTCGGGTACAGGAACGTTTACGGGCGCAAGGTCTCTCACTTGAGGAGACGATACTAGATGAAAGAGAATTGGTGAACCGTTTATGCCAATCTTAATCCAGGAATTAAATTATACGTATCAACTCAATAGTCCGTTCGAACGAGTCGCGCTGCGTGATGTGAATCTTGAGATTCCATCAGGGGCGCTTGTTGCGTTTGTAGGGCACACCGGATCCGGGAAATCGACGCTCGTACAGCATATCAATGGGCTGCTCAAGCCGACAGCGGGGAAGGTACAAGTCGATGACATCATCGTCGAACCGAAGAAAAAACAGGACCTCAAGCCGTTAAGACGTTGCGTCGGGCTTGTTTTTCAATATCCGGAATATCAATTGTTCGAAGAGACCGTCTTAAAGGATGTCATGTTCGGTCCGATGAACTTTGGTCATGACGCTGCGACGGCTGAGCAATTAGCAAAAGAGGCATTACGGACTGTCGGACTCGATGAAGTCTTTTGGAGTCGTTCGCCGTTTGACCTGTCTGGTGGGCAAATGAGGCGTGTTGCAATTGCCGGCGTACTCGCTAGTCAACCAGACGTGTTGATCGTCGATGAGCCGACGGCAGGACTTGATCCGCAAGGACGTAAGCATATGCTGAGTCTGTTTGCCCGGCTCCATGCGGAAACCGGCATGACGTTGCTTCTGATCACGCATGACATGGATCAGGTGCTTGAGTATGCCGAGCGTGTCATCGTCATGGAAGACGCCCAGGTGGCGTTTGACGGACTACCGCTTGACCTATTCCGAGAAGAGACGTTACTCGAACAGTTCCATCTCGATCTCCCGCACGTCTTATCGCTTGCTTGGCAAGTCGCTGATCAGCGTGGAGTGGAGCGTCCGGATATCCGGACGGAGACTGAATTGATCGATTGGTTGATGACGAAGGGGGTGAGCGAATGATCGTTGGACAACATATTCCCGGTCAGTCGTACTTGCACCGCTCGTCAGCACTTGCCAAGATCATCTTTGCCTTCTGCTTCATTCCGCTCGTCTTTCTTGCGAACAATGCAGCGACGAACATTTTTTTACTTGTCTTTACGTTTCTCGCACTCATGAGCAGTCGCTTACCGCTCCGTTACGTTCTAAAAGGGCTGCGGCCGATCCTGTTCCTGATCGTCTTTACGTTCGTCATCCAGCTGTTCTTCACGCGCGAAGGGGCTGTGATTTTTGAACTCGGCTGGTTGCGGATTTATGAAGAAGGACTCCGACTCGCGATCATCGTCTCGTTACGCTTCTTTTATCTCGTCTCGATCACGACACTCGTCACCTTGACGACGTCACCGATTGAACTGACGGATGCGATTGAATTGTTATTGAAACCGTTCAAGGTCGTCCGTGTCCCGACGCATGAGATTGCGCTTATGTTATCGATTTCGCTTCGATTCCTGCCGACCTTAGCGGAGGAGACAGAGAAAATCATGAAGGCACAGCAAGCACGTGGTGTTGATTTAGCGGCAGGTCCAATCAAGGAACGGTTACGGGCGATCATTCCCTTGTTGATTCCCTTGTTCATCTCCGCCTTCAAGCGGGCAGAGGACCTTGCGACAGCGATGGAAGCAAGGGGCTATCGTGGAGGAGAAGGTCGGACACGTCTACGTGAATCCAAGTGGACGATGCGCGATACTGGCTTGATGATCTTGCTCGTTCTCCTGGCAGTCAGTTTAGTAGGATTGCGGGGGATCGGCTGATGCGTCGTTTAAAATGTACGATTCAATATGACGGGACCGGCTACGCCGGGTATCAGGTGCAACCAAACGGATTAACGATTCAAGAAGTGATCGAAACGACGCTTGCGCGGATGCACAAACATCCTGTCAAGATCATCGGATCGGGACGGACGGATGCAAGAGTCCATGCTTACGGGCAAGTCATTCACTTTGATACGGAACTGGCGATTCCTCCGGAGAACGTCGTCAAGGCACTGAATACGCTTTTACCTGCGGATATCCGTGTCCGGAGCTGCGAGGAGGTCAAACCGACCTTTGAAGCGCGTTACGATGTCGTAGGGAAGGAATACCGCTATTTCGTCCGCCGCGAAGAAAATGCATTTCGTCGAAATCTGTCGGTTCATGTCCCGTATCCGCTTGATCTTGAGCGAATCCGTCAAGGAATGGCACATCTCGTCGGGACGCACGACTTCAGTTCATTCTGTGTTGCGAAGACGGAAACGGATAACCGGGTCCGGACGATTTACGAGGCAGAGTTGATGACAGTCGGTGACGAACTCGTCTTTCGGTTCCAGGGCAGTGGGTTTCTCTATAATCAAATCCGGATCATGGTCGGGACGTTACTTGACGTCGGACGCGGTCGTTTTGCACCAGAGGACATTAAAAACATGTTGCTGGCAAAGGACCGAAACGTCGCAGGCGTGACGGCGCCTCCTCATGGACTCTATCTATGGGAAGTTTTCTATCCGGAGTGAAAAAAGGCAATTGACATTGGCTATTAAAAAACATACAATGTTTATTGGCATTTCATTTATTATGAAACCACAATCTTAGCCCCGTACACCTAAGATTATGATAGATTCACCTAGTGAATAAATGAAAAATCAAAAACAGAACTTTTAATTCCTTAGGAGGTATTTTACATGCGCACAACTTTCATGGCGAAAGCTACTGATGTAGAACGCAAATGGCTCCTTATCGACGCTGAAGGTAAAACACTCGGTCGCCTTGCGAGCGAAGTTTCATCACTTCTCCGTGGTAAGCACAAGCCTACGTTCACACCACACGTTGACTGTGGGGATAACGTTATCCTCATCAACGTTGAGAAAATCGTTTTAACTGGTAACAAACTCGACAAAAAAGTCTACTACCGTCACTCTGGTCATCCAGGCGGCTTAAAGCAGACTGTTGCACGCGATATGCTTGCTAACAAACCTGAGCGCATGCTTGAACTCGCGATCAAAGGGATGCTTCCAAAAGGTAGCCTCGGTCGTCAAATGTTCAACAAACTCCACGTCTATGCTGGAGCTGCACACAAGCACGAAGCACAACAACCAGAAGTTTACGAACTTCGCGGTTAATACGAATTTAGGAGGAACTACACGATGGCAGATGTACGTTACTACGGCACTGGTCGCCGGAAACACGCGGCAGCGCGCGTTTTCCTCGTTGCTGGAGACGGTAAAGTCACAGTTAACGGTCGCGATATCAGCGAATACTTCGGTTATGAGACATTGATCATGACTGCAAAAGAACCACTCGTAATCACAGAAACAGAAGGCAAGTACGATGTAATCGTAACGGTCAAAGGCGGCGGCTTCACTGGTCAAGCAGGCGCTATCCGTCACGGTATCTCACGTGCTCTTCTTCAAGCGGATCCAGAATTCCGCGGCGCACTTAAAGCGAAAGGCTTCTTGACTCGTGACGCTCGTATGAAAGAGCGTAAAAAATACGGTCTTAAAGCAGCTCGTCGTGCACCACAATTCTCGAAACGTTAATTCTTTTCGAATCCCTCTCACCCTTGTGGTGGGAGGTTTTTTTGTGTATATCGAAAAACCGCTCTCCTGACACAGTGTCAGAAGAGCGGTTGAAGTTAGGTCGACTTAGTTATGCGTAAGCGGTATAGCAAGGACAGAAGCAGGTAAAGGATGACAATCGTCAGCGGGATGCTCCACAGAAATAGGGATTGTATGAATGCGATAGGGGTGTGTACCGTCGTTTGACCGACATGTCCCGTAAAAGAGGTTTCCTCACTCAAGACGGTTGCATTGTCCGGCAACTCCGTCTGGGTAGCTAGAGTTGGTTGCAGCGTCAGATATAGGACGAAGCCAAGGTGTAAGAGACAGGTGACGCTAAGTGTCCAAATGATGCGTTTTTTCATATGATGCTCCTTTTAACGTTAATTAGGATTGCTCTACATTCCATAAGTATAGCGGATTTTGTTTTTGGGAACAGAAGACAAAGGGGAGTGAGCAGACATGGCATTATCGATCAGCTGGTTACTCGAGCGAGCGAATCGGAAGTTGAATGTTTCAGGACTTTCACCGGAAGTCGCGAGACGGACACGTAAGGTCATCCGGGAGATGCATACGCAAGGCATTTACGTCGGTGTCGCGCAAGGATACCGTTCCATCGCGGAGCAGAATCGGTTATATGCACAGGGACGGACGACTCCGGGACCGATTGTGACGAATGCACGCGGAGGACAATCGAATCATAATCGCGGGATTGCCGTCGACCTCTTCCAATATTCCAGTGACGGGGCACAGGCACTGTTTCGAAATGATCAAAGCTTTCAAACAATCGTTGCTGCGATGAAGCGACGTGGTTTTTCCTGGGGCGGGGACTGGACGAGCTTTAAGGATTATCCACACTTTGAATTACTGGGAGCGTCTGAAGAAGCGACGAATTACGCTCGTGCGATCGTTCCGTATCCGGGACGTCCACTGTATCAAGGTGCCGCCAAGATGAACCCGCGGGACATTGAACGCATCCAGCGGGCAGTCAAAGCGACCGTGACCCGGCGTTTTGACATGGAGACGACTCAAAAAGTCCGTGCCTATCAAACACGTCAAGGACTCGATGTCGATGGTGTCGTGGGTCCAACGACATGGAACCGGATGTTCTAAAACGAGCGGATGATCGAGCAAAACGATGAAAACCGACATCGGACATGGAAAAGTCATCCTTTCCGGTGTCGAAATGTGCAAGCGCTCTCTTATTTTTGTTATACTAATAAGGATTAAATCGAACGTTTTCAGGGGGAAGGCACTATGTTGAATGAACAAGAAATTCGCGAGGTAGTCGGAACGCTCGTCGATCCGACGATTGACCGCCCGCTTGCAGATACGAACGGCATCCGTGACGTCCGGATTAAAGGTGATTATGTCAGCTTGAAAATCGCTTTAGCACAATCCGGTTCTGGGGAGCAACTCGTGCTCCAACAGCAAATCGTCAAGGAATTAAAAGAAAAAGGATTCAAGACGGTGGGACTCCGCTTCGAGGCACTCGGGGATCACGGGATTCAAGCAGCGACGACACCATCAATCCTTAAACCAGAATCCGGTACGACATTCATCGCGATTGCTTCTGGGAAAGGTGGCGTCGGAAAATCGACGGTTTCCGTTAACTTAGCAGTCGCCCTCGCACGGGCAGGGAAGAAGGTCGGATTGATTGATGCGGATATCTATGGTTTCAGTGTGCCTGACATGATGGGGATTGAAACACGTCCGACCGTCGTCAACGACCGGATCGTTCCACCAGAGCGTTTTGGCGTCAAGGTCATCTCGATGGGCTTCTTTGTCGAGGACAATGCACCCGTCATCTGGCGCGGACCAATGCTCGGAAAGATGCTCAACAACTTCTTCGCGGACGTCGAGTGGGGCGACCTTGATTACCTGTTGCTTGATCTTCCGCCAGGTACAGGGGATGTCGCACTCGATATTCATTCGATGCTCCCGAGCTGTCAGGAAGTCATCGTCACGACGCCTCACGCAACAGCGGCATTCGTCGCAGCACGGGCAGGGGCAATGGCAATCAAGACGAACCACCGCTTACTCGGAATCGTCGAGAACATGGCATACTTTGAAAGTAAAGTGACGGGGGAAAAAGAATATGTCTTCGGTAGTGGTGGCGGAGAGAGGTTGTCAGAAGCGTTAAAAACCGATATTCTAGCTAAGATTCCACTTGGACAACCATATGCGAATGATGCGGACTTCGCCCCATCGATCTATCGCGATGATCATCCATTTGAGACATACTATAATGAACTCGCCACGCGTGTCATCGAAAAAGTAGAGGGATAAGAATGAAGATTAGAGGATTTTTGAAGCTGTTTTGGATGACGCTCCTGATTGGAACGCTCGCCGGCTTCGTGTTTAACTTGGTAGCGGAACCTGGGTATATCCGAAATCAATCGATCAGCGGATATGTGACAGCTCTTTCCTACAGCAGTACGTGGACAGCCATCAGTTTGATGGGGTTCTTCTCGTACTTGATCTTACATCGTGTCGGACTCGACTTATTCCGAGGTGCAAAACTTTGGAATCGTGTCCAAATCGTTTTGATCGCATTTGCACTATTTGATGGTGTCTATCTACGCGGACTAGCCTATGGGTTTGATAAGACGGGTCTTTATATTGGTGAGATGGTCGTCTTATTATTCGTTGCTTTCCTAGTCGCGCGGACGAAAGCACGGGAAACGAACTTTACAGCGTTCATTCCGACATTGTTCCTCATGACAGTCATCACGTTGATCGAATGGGTACCTGCGTTGCAGGCGACACAAGATAAACGGATGTTGTGGGCGGCGCTTGCGACACTTTTAGTCTGTAATGCGTATCAGATTCTAATGCTGCATCGTTTACAAGAAAAGCCTGCTTCTCAAGGACAATCGCAAAAACAGGCGTAATGAAAAAGACCCGCGAACGGGTAGTGTTTTACCGGTTCAAGCGGGTCTATCTTTTTTCTAAAGTTTTTTTAGAAAAACAGTTGACGAAAAAAACAAGAGTTGATATATTAATACATGTCGCTGAGGCACACGCCAAACGCGAACGTCACAGACGAAAAAAACTTCAAAAAAGTAATTGACATCACACATTACTTTACTGTAAGATTTAAAAGTCGTCAAATGACATATTGGACTTTGAAAACTGAACGATGAGGCAAAAATCGTATTCTACGGAATACAAAAACGAATGAAGCGCAAGCTTCGTCAAT
>NZ_JBOZGJ010000016.1:0-53914 GCF_050846835.1 Exiguobacterium sp. TDN 0502
CGAACACGGAAGTTAAGCACTTGAACGCCGAAAGTAGTTGGGGGCTTCCCCCTGTGAGGATAGGACGTTGCCAGGCAAACGGTGGTTCTGGAGCATACGCTCAAGGGCCGCCGCTTTTTTGTGTCTTTTTGTAGAAAGACATGCATCCACTTTAATGAAGGGACTGAACAGGGATATGGCGAAAAAAACGAAACTACGCGTAGCCGTCGAAGAGAACGAGACGATTGGTGCTTGTCTGGATCGTATCGATGCCATGGGATACCGCCCGACGGTCCGACGAGAAGAGCCGATCTTTGGATTAGACGCGAATGGCGAACCATATCCAATTCGTCAGCAAATCGTCTTCGATTGCAAAGTGAAAGAAAGCGAATAACTCCTCAAGCATCGTCCGATTCATTCGGACGATGCTTTTTTTTTATACTTCATTTCATTTAATGCCTCCCAAGAAATAAACTCCGAATGGACACTAAATGAAATCAGAAAAACACCTTTTAAAACCGAACGATAAATTTTCAGAAAATTAAATTGTTCGCCTTTGGTTGACGCCTTGGGATGGACTTGTTAAGATGAAGTCGTGACAGGATGATTGAATATAAACACCTCGTATAATAGCAGGGATATGGCTTGCAAGTTTCTACCCAACGACCCTAAATCGTTGGACTATGGGGTATATGGATGTTCGTCGATATTTCTTTGGCGTACCTTTTTATACCCTAAGCCACCCTTTTAGCCGTGGTTTGGGCTTTTTTTATGCATAAAGGAGGAAACAGCGATGGGAAATGTAGAAGTCGGCGTCATCATGGGAAGTCAATCGGATTGGGAAACGATGAAACATACATGCGATGTGTTGGAGCAACTTGAGATTCCTTACGAAAAGAAAGTCGTTTCCGCACACCGGACACCGGATCTGATGTTTCGTTATGCTGAATCAGCACGTGAACGAGGACTGAAGGTCATCATTGCCGGTGCAGGCGGTGCTGCTCATCTACCGGGCATGGTCGCCGCTAAAACGACATTGCCCGTCATCGGTGTTCCTGTGAAGAGTAGAGCGCTCCAAGGAATTGATTCCTTGCTCTCAATCGTTCAAATGCCAGGTGGTGTACCGGTCGCAACGGTTGCCATCGGAGAAGCAGGTGCAAAAAACGCCGGATTACTAGCTGCTCAAATTCTTTCGATTCAAGATGAACGACTTGCCCGCAAGCTCGATCATATGCGAGTCGAACTAGAAGGAGACGTCATTGCATCTGGAGGAAACCTGTTATGAAACGAATCGGGATACTAGGTGGCGGTCAACTTGGTCGGATGATGGCACTGTCCGCCCGTGAGATGGGTTTTGAGATTCTGACACTCGACCCAACGGACAACGCACCATGTGCGCAAGTGGCGGACCAACATATTCAAGCTCCCTTTACGGATGTCGAGGCAGCCAAACAGCTCGCAGCTGAATCAGATGTCGTCACCTACGAATTCGAGAACATCTCGACGGAAGTCGCTGAAGCAATCGGAACAAAACTGATTCATGGAACAGATCTTCTTTTTCAAACGCAACACCGGGTACGCGAAAAAGAGATGATTGAACGCATCGGACACTCCGTCGCTCCTTATTACTCGGTAACACGTCCTTCTGACTTAGAGGAAGCAAAGCAACGACTCGGGTTACCGTTCGTCTTGAAGACGGCACGATTCGGCTATGACGGAAAAGGACAGACCGTCATTCGGACAGAAGAACAGTTTCAAGCGGCAATCGAACGATTCGAACCGACAGAGTATGTCGCGGAACAATGGTTACCGTTTGATCAGGAAATTTCCGTCATCGTCACTCGAAGCGCAACAGAGACTCATGTCTTCCCGGTCAGTGAGAACATACATCGAGAAAACATTTTGCATCTATCGATCGTACCGGCACGGATTTCTGAATCGCTCGAACAAGAAGCGATTGCGCTCGCCGAATCGATCGCGGATGCCGTCGGGTTAATCGGTACACTAGCAATCGAGCTGTTCGTCGTTGGTTCTCGACTAATCGTCAATGAACTAGCACCACGACCACACAATTCGGGTCACTATTCGATCGATGCTTGTGAAACATCCCAATTCGAGCAACATATCCGTGCCATCAGTGGTCTCCCACTCGGTGATACCCGTCTGACGACACCGGTCGTCATGGCGAACATCCTGGGTCAGCATGTCACAGCATTATACGAGGAACTGCCGAGACTAAACGCTCGGACGAAAGTTCACTTATATGGAAAAGCAGAAGCCAAGACAGGGCGCAAGATGGGGCATTTAAACATTCTTGCGGACACTGTCGACGATGCTTTGGCAGAAGTCGAACGCCTGTCGATATGGAAGGAGACAGTTCAATGATCGAACGGTATACACGTCCTGAGATGAAAGCGATCTGGACCGAACAAAACAAATTTGAGGCTTGGTTAAAAGTCGAGATTCTTGCATGTGAAGCATGGAGTGAACTAGGTGTCATCCCGAAAGAGGACGTTCAGTTGCTTTGGGACAATGCCTCTTTTGATGTCAACCGCATCCTTGAGATCGAGCAAGAGACACGTCATGATGTCATCGCCTTCACGCGTGCTGTCTCTGAGACACTTGGAGAAGAACGTAAATGGGTCCATTACGGACTCACGTCAACGGACGTCGTCGATACAGCACTCTCGTATCTGTTGAAGCAAGCAAATGACATTCTCGCTGCAGATCTCGATCGATTCATCGACATCTTAAAAGTCAAAGCGAACGAACATAAATATACGGTCATGATGGGACGCACACATGGCGTACATGCAGAGCCGACGACGTTCGGTCTGAAACTAGCGCTTTGGTATGAAGAGATGAAACGAAACAAAGTCCGTTTCGAAGCAGCACGTGAGACGGTCGAATACGGCAAGATGTCAGGTGCCGTCGGAACATTCGCGAACATCGACCCATTCATTGAAAAGTATGTCTGCGAAAAGTTAGGAACAAAGCCGGCTCCGGTCTCAACGCAAACGTTACAACGTGATCGTCATGCACACTATATGTCGACGATTGCTCTGATCGCGACATCGATCGAAAAGATGGCAACGGAAATCCGGGGTCTGCAAAAGACGGAGACACGTGAAGTCGAAGAATTCTTCGCTAAAGGTCAAAAAGGATCATCGGCGATGCCGCACAAGCGGAATCCAATCGGTTCAGAGAACATGACAGGTCTTGCCCGAGTCATCCGTGGACACATGGTGACGGCGTACGAGAACGTCTCACTCTGGCACGAACGGGATATCTCGCATTCTTCGGCAGAACGCATCATTCTTCCCGATGCGACAGGACTACTCAACTATATGTTGAACCGTTTCGGAAACATCGTGAAGAACTTGACGGTCTTCCCGGACAACATGAAGCGGAACATGGACCGGACGTTCGGGGTCATCTTCTCGGGACATGTCTTACTCGCTTTAATCGAAAAAGGCTGGTCGCGTGAATCGGCGTATGATTTCGTTCAACCGCGTGCGATGCAGGCGTGGGAAGAACAAATCATGTTCCGTGACTTATTGTGGCAAGAAGAAGAGATTCAACAGCTTTTCACAGAAGAAGAGCTTGATGCGTGTTTCGATCCGACGTACCATACGAGTCGCGTCGATGAAATCTTTGAACGGTGTGGCTTGAACTAATCAACCTGAGACGGGGCACATGCCCCGTCTACATCTTAGGATCATGGGGGACGAAAGCGATGCAACCACTTTATGAAGGAAAAGCAAAACGATTGTACACGACGCAGGAGCAGGATGTGCTCCGGATCGTCTATAAAGACGAAGCCACGGCATTCAACGGCGAGAAAAAAGAAGTCTTTGCTGGAAAAGGCGAATTAAACAACCGATTGACGAGTCATTTTTTTGAAATCCTCGAACAAGCGGGCATTCCGACACATTTCATTGAACGTGTCTCGGAGCGCGAACAGCTCGTACGTCGTGTCACTATCATTCCACTCGAAGTCGTCGTCCGAAACGTCGTCGCGGGGAGCTTGAGTAAACGGCTCGGTATCGAAGAAGGTACGGTGCTCGAAACACCAATCGTTGAGTTCTACTATAAAGATGATACGTTAGGCGATCCGCTCGTCACCTCATCACACATCAATTTACTGAAGATTGCGACTTCAAAAGAGCTAGAAGAGCTGTCGGATAAAGCACTTCGCGTGAATGAAGTACTCCAACCTTACTTCCGTCAGAACGGAATCACGTTGATTGATTTTAAACTGGAATACGGCAAGACGGCAGACGGAACGATTTTACTGGCTGATGAGATTTCACCCGATACATGCCGGCTGTGGGATCAGGCGACAGGAGAACATCTCGATAAAGATGTCTTCCGTCGTAATATCGGTTCACTGACAGAGACTTACCAAACACTATTCAATCGCCTAGGGGGAAACACACAATGAAAAAAGTCATCGTATCGATCGCATTACGGGAAAGCATTTTAGATCCACAAGGAGTTGCTGTAAAAGGCGGATTGCAACAGCTTGGTTTTACGGGTGTCGAGAGTGTCCGAATCGGAAAACAGATTGAACTGCTCGTTGAAACGGAAACGACAGAAGCGATGATTCATGAGATGTGTCAAAAACTACTCGTCAACACAGTGATGGAAGACTACCAGATTACGATCGAAGAGGTGACGCCAGCATGAAGTTCGCGGTCATCGTCTTTCCGGGATCGAACTGTGATTTAGATATGTACCATGCGGTCAAGGATGCGCTCGGAGAAGAAGCGGAATATGTCTTCCATACCGAAACATCACTTGAAGGCTACGACGGCGTCCTACTGCCGGGCGGATTCTCTTACGGAGATTACCTTCGTTGCGGCGCGATCGCGCGCTTCTCACCAATCATGGAAGAAGTCAAACGCTTCGCGGCAGAAGGGAAAACAGTCCTCGGAGTGTGTAATGGATTCCAGATTCTTGTCGAAGCGGGACTCTTACCAGGTGTCTTGCATCGAAACAACGGTCTGAAGTTCATGTGCCGGACGGTTGAACTAAAGGTTGAGAATACGAAGACACGGTTTACGTCGGATTATACGCCAGGCGAGACGATCTCGATTCCGATCGCGCACGGTGAAGGAAACTACTACTGCGACGATGCGACTTACGCGATGCTGCAAACAAACGGGCAAATCGCCTTCACATATGTCGATAACCCGAACGGCTCGCGCGGTGATATCGCCGGGATCACGAACAAAGCCGGCAACGTTCTCGGGATGATGCCACACCCGGAACGAGCGGTCGAACTCTTGACCGGCGGAACAGATGGACTAAAACTCTTTACTTCACTCGTCAAACAGGGGGCACATCATGCTAAAACAACAGTCTGAACCAACACCAGAATTGATTCAAGAGCAACGCGTCTATGCCACGATGGGCTTAAGTGATACAGAGTACCAGATGGTCGTCGATTTACTCGGACGCCAACCGAACTACACGGAAACGGGATTGTTCTCAGTCATGTGGTCCGAGCATTGTTCGTACAAAACGTCAAAACCTGTCCTCCGTCAATTCCCGACGACTGGACCACGTGTCTTGCAGGGTCCGGGGGAAGGAGCAGGTGTCGTTGATATTGGCGATGAGCAGGCTGTCGTTTTTAAGATTGAAAGCCACAATCACCCATCAGCCGTTGAACCGTACCAAGGCGCTGCGACAGGCGTCGGCGGAATCATTCGCGACATCTTCTCGATGGGTGCACGTCCGGTCGCGCTCATGAACTCGCTCCGTTTCGGTCATCTTGGTACACCGCGTGTCAATCAACTGTTCGAACAAGTCGTCGCCGGAATCGCCGGTTACGGTAACTGTGTCGGGATCCCGACAATTGGTGGAGAGATTGGATTTGATCGTTCGTATGAAGGCAATCCACTCGTCAACGCGATGTGTATCGGTCTGATCAACCATGCCGATATTCAAAAAGGTCAGGCAAAAGGTGTCGGGAACTCAGTCATGTACGTCGGTGCAGCTACTGGGCGCGATGGTATTCATGGTGCGACGTTCGCCTCGGAAGATCTCGGAGAAGATACGGAAGCAAAACGTCCAGCTGTTCAAGTCGGTGATCCATTCATGGAGAAGCTATTGATTGAAGCTTGTCTTGAGATCGTTGGTCATCCAGCATTGGTCGGGATGCAGGATATGGGCGCTGCTGGACTAACATCTTCTTCAGCAGAGATGGCTTCAAAAGCAGGCATGGGCATCGAGATGCACCTCGATGACGTCCCGCAACGGGAGACAGGGATGACAGCATACGAAATGATGCTCTCAGAATCACAAGAGCGAATGTTACTCGTCGTCAAACGGGGGCGCGAAGCAGAGATTGAAGCAATCGTCAGCAAATGGGGGCTCCATGCCGTTCACGTCGGAGAAGTCATTGAAGAGAAAGTCTTACGGTTGATCCATCATGGGGATATCGTGGCGGAAGTTCCGGTTGACGCGTTAGCGGAAGAAGCACCAGTTTATGAAAAACCATCTCGCGTTCCTGCTTATTATGAAGAATTTCAAGCGATGGAAGAGACGCTTCCAGTCGTCGAGGACGTTGTTGAGACATGGCGAGCACTACTCCGTCAGCCGACGATCGCTTCAAAACGCTGGGTCTACGATCAGTACGATCATATGGTCCAGACATCGACGGTCGTCGCACCGGGATCAGATGCAGCCGTCATCCGTGTCCGCGGTACGAACAAGGCACTCGCCATGACGACCGACTGCAACAGCCGCTTCGTCTACTTGGACCCATACGTCGGTGGACAGATTGCCGTTGCAGAAGCAGCCCGTAATATCGTCGCGAGTGGGGCGACACCACTCGCCATCACGGATTGTCTGAACTTCGGAAATCCGGATAAACCAGAAGGCTTCTGGCAGTTGCAACAAGCAACAGCTGGTATGGCAGAAGCATGTCGTGTCCTTGAGACACCTGTTATCGGTGGAAATGTCTCGCTCTACAATGAGTCAGCTGGTCAAGCGGTTCACCCGACACCGGTCGTCGGAATGGTTGGCTTACACGAGCAAACGGAATGGATCACAACGCAACACGTCAAACAAGCAGGTGACCAGATCTATCTGTTAGGCAAAACGACAGCCGAGTTTGGTGGCAGTGAGCTTCAATATATGCAATTCGGTAAATCGTTCGGTCGCGCACCACAGATCGATTTAGCCGTCGAACACGCACGCTTACAATTGTTACAGCAGGCAGTACAAGCAGGTGAAGTCAATGCGATGCATGATGTATCAGAAGGTGGTCTCGCAATCGCCCTCGCTGAGATGACGTTTGGAACGAACTTTGGGTTGACGGTTCAGTTTGATGGACCAACGTTACATCTGTTCAGTGAATCGCAATCACGTTTCGTCGTCACTGTGCCACAAACGCACGTTGCAGCATTCGAACAACGGACCGGTGCTCAATCGATCGGTGTCGTCACGAACGATGAGCTTCTTGTCATCGAAACGGCAGAGACGCGGATCGAAGCAGACCGTTCGACCTTACAGGGAGACTGGGAAGGAGCAATCGCGTGTTATATGACATCAAAGGACTAAATGAGGAGTGTGGCGTCTTCGGGATCTTCGGACAACCGAATGCAGCGCAACTCGCTTACTACGGCTTGCATAGTTTGCAACATCGGGGACAGGAAGGGGCAGGCATCGTCACGAGTGACGGTGACGACCTCTTCCCGCACCGCGGGCAAGGACTCGTAACGGAAGTCTTTTCGGAAGAGACACTGACGAATCTGAAAGGACATCATGCAATCGGACATGTCCGGTATTCGACAGCAGGAGGAAACACGCTTGAGAATACCCAACCGCTGCATTTCAAATCGCGGACGGGAGATCTCGCCCTCGCACATAACGGAAACCTCGTCAACGCCGATTCACTGAAGCACCTGTTAGAAGCAGAGGGTGCCATCTTTCAGACGACGAGTGATACGGAAGTCGTCGCCCATCTCGTTAAACGCAGTAAGCTCGAGACACTCGAAGACCGGATTGCTGACAGTCTCGCGCGTCTCGTCGGGGCATTCGCTTTTCTTTTCTTAACGGAAGACACGTTATTCGTGGCGGTTGATCCACACGGGTTGCGTCCACTGTCACTCGGGAAGACACCGGACGGCGGCATCGTATTCGCGTCAGAGACATGTGCCTTTGATATCGTCGGCGCGGAGTTCATTCGTGATATCGAGCCAGGGGAGCTCGTAACGATCACAGAACACGGCATGTCGTCTCGTCAATACATGGAACCACGTGAACGGGCGATGTGTTCGATGGAATACATCTACTTCTCACGTCCGGATTCAATCATTGATGGCGTCAACGTCCATACAGCTCGCAAAGCACTTGGGAAAAAGATGTATGAAGAAGCACCGGTCGAAGCAGACGTCGTTACCGGAGTGCCGGATTCAAGTATTTCGGCAGCGATCGGTTACGCGGAAGCGAGTGGTATTCCATATGAAATGGGATTGATCAAGAATCGGTATGTCGGACGGACGTTCATCCAGCCGTCACAAGAGTTACGGGAACGTGGGGTCAAAATGAAGTTGTCTGCGTTACGCGGTGTCGTACAAGGAAAGCGTGTCATCATGGTCGATGATTCAATCGTCCGGGGAACGACGAGTCGTCGTATCGTCGGTTTGTTACGGGAAGCGGGTGCGACGGAAGTCCACGTCCGCATCACGGCACCACCGATTACGAATCCATGTTATTACGGGATTGATACTTCATCGAAGGAAGAACTGATTTCTGCCCGGTTGATGCCGGAAGAAATCCGTCAGGAAATCGGTGCGGATTCACTTGAATTCTTGACTGTACCGGGCATGGTCGATGCCATCGATCGCCCGTTCGATGGACCGTTAAAAGGACAATGTACCGCTTGCTTCACAGGAGAGTATCCGACACCGCTCGGTTCGCTCGAGTTAGAAGCTAAACTTTGATAGATGGGGGAAGAACATGAGCAAACATTACGAAGCAGCAGGTGTGAGTCTGACAGCAGGATATGAGTCCGTCACCCGAATGAAAAAACACGTCGCCCGTTCGATGCGCAAAGAAGTATTGACGGGACTCGGTAGCTTTGGTGCGATGTTCGACCTCAGCCAATTGCAGTTGAAAGAACCGGTCCTCGTCAGTGGGACAGACGGGGTCGGTACGAAACTCAAGCTTGCCTTCGCACTCGAACAACACGATACGATCGGAATCGACTGTGTTGCGATGTGTGTGAACGATATCATCGTCCAAGGTGCAGAACCGCTTTATTTTCTCGACTACATCGCGCTCGGTCAGGCGATTCCAGCGAAGATCGAACGGATCGTCGCCGGTGTTGCTGAAGGATGTGTCCAAGCGGGCTGTACGTTGATTGGTGGTGAGACGGCAGAAATGCCAGGGATGTATGCGGATGGCGAATACGACATCGCTGGTTTTGCCGTCGGTGCCGTTGAGAAGCAAAAATTGATTACCGGTGACAAGGTCGCAGCAGGCGATGTCATTCTCGGTCTTGCTTCGTCCGGTGTCCATTCGAACGGCTTTTCACTTGTCCGTAAAATTGTCGCCGAGAGTGGTCTTAGCTACGAAGATGAAGTCATGATGCTCGGTCATACACTTGGTAATGCGCTCCTCATGCCAACACGTATCTACGTCGAAGCGGTCAAAGCTGCCCTTGAGACGGAAAAGATTCAAGCGATGGTCCATATTACGGGTGGTGGTTTCTACGAGAACGTACCACGCGTCTTGCCAGAAGGTCTTGGCGCATCGTTCGACCCGAAAAAGTGGCCGACGTTACCAGTCTTCGACTGGCTCGAGCAAGCGGGTGATTTGCCACGACATGATATGTATAATGTCTTCAATATGGGCATTGGTTTCATGTTGATCGTCAAACCGGAAGATGTCGCGGAAGTGACAGCACGCCTCGCTCGTGAAAATGAGACGGCGTACGTGATTGGTCACGTGACCGATCAAGAAGGTGTCCGGATTCAAGGAGTCGACGCATGAAGATCGCCTGTTTTGCATCAGGAAGCGGTAGTAATGTCGAAGCACTTTTTGAAGCAATCGAGGCAGGAGCGTTACATGCCTCGATCGAACTAATCGTCTGCGATCAACCGGACGCAGGAGTCATCGAGCGAGCGAAACGACGCGGATGTGACGTCTTCGTCTTTCGGGCGAAGGACTATCCGGATAAACCGAGCTTTGAGCGGGAGATCATCGCTCGTCTTGAAGCAAAAGGTGTTGAACGGATCATCCTTGCCGGGTACATGCGTTTGATCGGGGAAGAGTTGCTCGGACGATACGCAGGGCGAATTGTCAACATTCATCCGTCGCTGCTTCCGGCGTTCCCGGGAAAAGATGCGATCGGACAAGCGTTTCGTGGCGGAGTTAAAATCACAGGTGTTACAATTCATATAGTCGATGAAGGCATGGACACAGGACCGATCATGGCTCAAGAAGCCGTTCGGATTACAGAAGAGATGACGCGTGAAACGTTGCAACAAGCGATTCAGCGTGTCGAACATAGACTGTATCCGCAAGTCATCGAAGAGTGGATGAAAGAGGAGGCAAACGTATGAGAGCGTTAATTAGTGTGTCGGATAAAACAGGGATCGTCGAACTAGGACGAGCGTTTCATGAAGCAGGGATCGAGCTTGTCTCGACAGGCGGAACACATCAAGCATTAGAGGAAGCTGGGCTTCCGGTCATTGGTATCAGTGAAGTCACACAATTCCCAGAGATGCTTGATGGACGTGTCAAGACACTTCATCCGATGGTCCACGGTGGACTACTTGGTCGTCGTGATCTTGAATCCCATCGCGAACAGATGGCTGCGCAACAGATTCAACCAATTGATTTCGTCGTCGTCAATTTGTATCCGTTCAAGCAGACAGTTTTACAAGAAGACGTTGCGTATGCGGATGCGATTGAGAACATCGATATCGGTGGTCCAAGCATGTTGCGATCTGCAGCGAAGAACCACGCGGCTGTGACGGTCGTCGTCGATCCAGCTGATTACGAAACAGTCGTTGCTGAGGTTCGTGAAGGTGGAACAACGTTTGAGACACGCCAACGTCTTGCAGCGAAAGCTTTCCGTCATACAGCGGCGTACGATGCGTTGATCGCGGATTATTTCTTGACACAAACAGGCGAGAAGTTCCCGGACCAGTTGACGATCACGCTTGAGAAAGTCCAGGATCTCCGTTACGGAGAAAATCCACACCAAGAAGCA
Organism: Exiguobacterium sp. TDN 0502; assembly: GCF_050846835.1. Taxonomy (NCBI): domain Bacteria; kingdom Bacillati; phylum Bacillota; class Bacilli; order Caryophanales; genus Exiguobacterium; species Exiguobacterium sp. TDN 0502. Next base: position 11,210 of record NZ_JBOZGJ010000016.1, read on the forward strand.
GCCTTTTATAAAACACCGATTTACCGTGGGGCTTCCCTCGCTTCAGCGAAACAGTTACACGGTAAAGAGTTGTCGTATAACAACATTCAAGATGCGAACGCCGCACTCGAAATTCTCGACGAGTTTCGTGAAGCAGCAGCCGTCGTCGTCAAACACATGAACCCATGTGGTGTTGCCGTCGGTCCAACGATCGGAGAGGCATTCCGCCGCGCTCATGCAGCCGATCCGGTTTCAATTTTCGGAGGCATCGTCGCCTTGAACCGTGAAGTCGACCTAGAGACAGCAGAACAACTAAGCGGTATCTTCCTTGAGATCATCATTGCCCCGTCCTTCACGGAAGAAGCCTTCGCCTTATTGTCAGCGAAAAAGAACATTCGTCTGCTTGAACTCGACGTCAAACGTGTCCAAGCGATCCGCTATACAGCAGTTGCCGGCGGTATGCTCGTCCAAGACAGTGACGATGAGACATTAGATGATGCAGCAGCACGTGTCGTGACAGACCGCAAACCGACAGCAGCGGAATGGGAAGACTTGAAACTCGCATGGCGCGCTGTCAAACACGTCAAGTCGAATGCGATCGTTCTTGCAAAAGACGAAGTAACCGTCGGTGTCGGTGCAGGACAGATGAACCGTGTTGGTTCAGCGAACATTGCAATCACGCAAGCTGGAGAAAAAGCGATCGGCGCGTCCCTTGCTTCCGATGCCTTCTTCCCAATGGGCGATACGGTCGAAGCGGCAGCAGCAGCTGGCATTACAGCAATCATTCAACCAGGCGGCTCGATTCGCGATCAAGAGTCGATTGATGCGTGTAACCAACACGGCATCACGATGGTCTTTACGAACGTTCGACATTTCAAACACTAAGCGGAGGCGATTTGAATGAAGGTATTGGTGATTGGTAAAGGAGGGCGTGAACACGCGCTCGTCTGGAAGCTGGCACAGGATGAACGGATCGAGACAGTGTATGCTGCGCCCGGAAATGCCGGGATGACACAAGCCACATGTGTTCCGATCGCCGAAGATGCCATCGATGAACTCGTAACGTTCGCACAAGACGAACAGATTGATTGGACAATCGTTGGACCAGAAGGACCACTTGTTCTTGGAGTCGTTAACGCCTTTCAGGCAGCGGGACTGCAGATCTTTGGTCCGACACGGGAAGCAGCGGCAATCGAGGGAAGTAAGCAGTTCGCGAAGGAATTGATGGCGCGTGCCGGTATTCCGACCGCTGCTCACGCCGTCTTTACTTCAGCAGCAGAGGCAGAAGCGTATGTTCGCAAAGCGGGTGCACCGATTGTCATTAAAGCCGACGGTCTCGCTGCCGGAAAAGGTGTCACGGTCGCAGAAACGATTGATCAGGCACTTGAAGCGATCCACGATACGTTTGCCGGGGAATACGGACAACAAAGCCGTGTCGTCATCGAAGAGTGTCTGGTCGGGGAAGAGTGTTCGTTGATGGCATTCGTTCACGAAGAGACCGTCATCCCAATGGTGTTATCACAAGATCATAAACGGGCGTTTGATGGTGACTTAGGTCCGAACACAGGAGGAATGGGGGCGTATTCTCCGCTTCCTCAGTGGGATGAGGCTGCGTTGACGACAGAAGCTGTTGAACGCATCATTCAGCCACTCGTCGATCAGATGGCTAGTGAAGGCATTCCGTTCACCGGTTTCCTCTATGCCGGTCTGATGCTGACGAAACAAGGACCATTCGTCATCGAGTTCAATGCCCGGTTCGGTGATCCGGAGACGGAAGTCATTCTTCCACGCTTAGAGACACCATTACTTGATGTCATCATGCCGCTGATGGACGGACAGATACCAGAAGTCGCTTGGACGGACCAAGCAGCTGTCGGTGTCGTCGTCGCAGCAAAAGGATATCCGGAAGCGCCTCAAACGGGACAAGCGATTCCACTTGATCAGATCGGGGACGGTCTTCTCGTCTTTCATGCCGGAACGGCAGAACGAGACGATCAACTTGTCTCAGCAGGTGGACGTGTTCTCGTTTGTGTCAGCCGTGCTGAGACAATCGAGCAAGCGGTCGAACAGGTCTATGCTAACTTACCAGACGTGACGGATCAGCCGTTCTTTTACCGGACCGATATCGCGCAAAAAGCCTTTCGTACCTCATACGAATCGTAATATCTGAACCAGACGTGCTCGAAAGAGTTGCGTCTGGTTTTTTGTTTTTTGGCGAAGTGCACGAAAAGATTTGTCTTCCATGGCGAATTTGTGTTATTTTGACCAAATGAATCCGGAACAGGGCAAAACTTCTTGAAACTTACTTAGCAACATTTTAGTATAAGAACTATAAGAAAGCGTTTTCAATAAAACAAAGGAGGTCGAGCTTTCGTGAAAAAAAATTGTGGAAGATCCCCTTGGACGAAATCTGAAGTACGGACACACCAAGCGGTCATCAGCGGAAAGCTTGCACCGACACTTGTCATACAGAATGCCACTTACCTGAATCATGGTGTCAAAGCCTGGCGGACGGCGAACATCTGGATTAGTGGCGACCGGATCGTCTATGTCGGTCCAGAGATGCCGGAACAAGCCGATGCGTACCATGACGCAACAGGTCAATATATCGTACCCGGTTACATTGAACCCCATGCCCATCCGTTCCAACTTTACAATCCAGCGAGTCTTGCGAAATTCGCGGCGGAGCGGGGAACATCGACGCTCGTCAACGACAACATGTTGCTATTATTAGAGCCGACGGAGCAAGCGTTTGCTCAAGTCGAGGCGCTAGCAGACTTACCGACCTCGATGTACTGGTGGGCACGACTCGACGCACAGACCGAGCTTGATGCCGACAGTATCTCAATCGATAATCGCCGGATTCAAGCGTGGCTCAAGCATCCACAAGTCATCCAAGCGGGTGAGTTGACGGGCTGGCCACGTCTCTCACAAGGAGACGATGAACTGCTTCACTGGATGCAGGATGCGATCAAACTCGGAAAACCGATCGAAGGTCATTTTCCTGGGGCTTCAGCGAAGACGCTGACGAAGATGGCGTTATACGGCGTAACGAGTGATCATGAAGCGATGACGGTCGAAGAGGCGATGACACGTCTTGAACTTGGTTATACGACGACGATTCGTTATTCATCGATTCGTCCGGATCTACCGGATATCTTTAAGGGGCTCGTCGAAGCAGGGTTGACGCAGTTCGATAAGGTACTCGTGACGACAGATGGTTCAACGCCGTCCTTCTATAAGGCGGGCATGATGGATGAGACGATCCGACTGATGCTTGAAGCGGGTATTCCCGTCGAAGAAGCGTACCGAATCGCGTCGTACAATGCAGCCCGTCATTTCAATCTCGATCATTTACTCGGAAGTATCGCACCAGGACGGATTGCCCATCTCAACTTCCTCGAAGCAAAAGATGCTCCGACACCAGTCGCCGTCCTTGCACGCGGCACTTGGGTCCGTCAAGCCGACATCCCTTGTTATCCGGCAGAAGCGCTCGATGCTGTCTATGCCCTCATGCCGCGCTCGGAAGTCCAGGTTTCCTTAACGGAACAGGATTTTTCATTTAGTATGCCGGTTGGTCTTGAGATGGTCAATTCCGTCATCATGAAACTCTATCAGGTCGAACACGATACGAGTGTGCCTGTGTTACCGGCAGGTTGTGATGAATCGTTTTTGATGTTACTCGACCGGGAAGGAAAGTGGCGCTTAAATACCGTTCTGAAGAACTTTGCGACAGAAGTCGGCGGTCTCGTCAGTTCGTATTCAATCAGCGGCGATATTCTGATGATCGGGAAGTCGAAACGAGACATGCAAGTCGCGTTTGATCGCATGAAAGCGTTCGGTGGCGGAATCGTTCTCGTCGAGGACGGGGAAGTCATCGCTGAAGTTCCGTTGACCTTGATGGGGCAGACATCAGATCTACCACTTGAGGATTTGATTACCCAAGAAACAGCGTTACGCGAAGCCTTGTTTGCCCGTGGATATGCGTTTGAAGATCCCGTCTATACACTGCTATTCCTGGCCTCGACCCACTTGCCGTACGTCCGGATCACACCGCAGGGAATATATGAAGTGCTTCGGAAAAAAGTCCTTTTCCCAGCGATTTTGCGATGACGCTTGAATTTTAAAACGTCGCGCTTTAAACTATTAAAGAGCAATTGAATGGGAAAGGGAGTCACAAGATGCAACTCGATAAATTGCGTGGAAAAGAATTAGATCAGTTATTTACGGCCATCATGAAGATGGATTCATTAGAAGATTGTTATACGTTGTTCGAAGACTTAGCGACTGTCAACGAAATCCAGGCGCTTGCACAACGGCTAGAAGTTGCGCGTCAACTTCGTGAAGGCAATACGTATCACAAAATCGAAAAAGCGACCGGCGCCTCGACGGCAACGATCTCGCGTGTCAAACGTTGCTTGAACTACGGTTCGGGCGGTTATGACCTGGCGCTTGCCCGCCTAGGTCTTATCGAGCAGGAAGTAGCGGATAACTAATGTTATCCGCTACTTCTGTGAAGGGGGGCGTACCGCATTGGATTTTGCGTTACAACATAAAATTCAACATTTCATCCGGAGGCTGACGCCCATCCAGTCGCTCGTCATCATTTACTTCGTCGCTGTCATCATCGGGATCATCATGCTCGGTCTGCCGTGGTCGACGAAAGGAAACTATGACTGGGATTTCACGGACCTCGTCTTCATGGCGGTCAGTTGTGTCAGTGTGACCGGTTTGACGACGGTGTCGGTGTCGGATACGTTCACGACGTTCGGCTACTTCATGATCATGATTTTAGTGCAAGTCAGCGGGATTGGTTTGATGTCTCTTCATATCGCGATGTGGGTCATTCTCGGAAAACGGATCGGTTTTCGGGAACGTCAACTCGTTGTTCGAGATCAGAACCAGACGACGATGCAAGGGGTCGTCAAATACATCCGGGAAGTCATCCTGATCATCGTCTCGATTGAATTGATCGGGGCATTGATTCTCGGTCTGTATTACACGAAATATTTTCCGACTCTTGGTGAAGCGATGCTTCAAGGATTATTCGGGTCGGTCAGTGCGACGACGAATGCCGGTTTTGATATAACGGGTGAATCACTCCTGCCGTTTCGGGGAGACCTGTTCGTCGTCTTCATGCAAATACTGTTACTGACACTCGGCGCAATCGGCTTTCCGGTACTCGTCGAAGTCCGGCGCTATATCTCGTACCGGGCGACGCGCCAAGCGACGCGTCAGCCGTACCACTTTTCACTGTTTACGAAATTGACGGCGTCGACGTTCTTGATTCTTGTCCTGTTCGGAACGGCATCGTTGTTGTTGTTCGAATGGAATCAATCGTTTAAGGGACTACCGGTCAATGAGAAAATCGTTGACGCCTTGTTCCAATCCGTCACGACGCGAAACGGTGGATTGACGACCGTCGACATCACCTCCTTCTCGCAGGCATCGATTTTCGTCTTATCGCTCTTGATGTTCATTGGGGCGTCACCGTCTTCGGTCGGTGGGGGGATTCGGACGACGACGTTTGCCGTCGCTATCTTGAGTGTTGTTGCCTTTATTCGCGGTGAATACGGCATTAAAATTTTCGGTCGTGAAATCGGACAATCGGATATTTGGAAAGCATTCGTCGTCATCGTCGTCTCGACCGGTGTGACGATGATCGGTCTGATCGTGCTGCTACTCGTTGAGGATGCGCCGTTCCTGGTGCTGTTTTTTGAGGCGTGTTCAGCGTTCGGAACGACCGGTCTATCACTTGGTATCACGGATCAGTTATCGGATGTCGGCAAATGGACCTTGTCCATTTTGATGTTCATCGGTCGAATCGGTGTCATCTCGTTCGTTCTTCTCCTGAAGGCGAACCAACCGAAACGAAACTATAACTATCCGAAGGAATCCGTCATCATCGGATAAGGAGGCTCTTTTATGAAACGTGCCTTTTGGATCAACTTCGCCTATATTTTTGCAGTTCCTGTCCTGCCATTTTTAGCAATCGTCAATGGTCGGGCACTCTGTTCGCCGGATTCACCGTTGCTCGACGTCCCGGTCCTCGGTTTCTTTTTAGCTGAACCATGGGCGTTCGTGCCGGTGTATGCCGTTTTTGCTTTGGTGCTTGCGTCGCTCTTGACGAAGCGACGGACACAAGCATGACCATCCCGCCCTGCGCGAGATGGTTTTTTGTTTTATACTGAATGTGGAATGAGAAAGAGAGGATGGGACGAACTGTGTTATTACCTTTTAATGAGTGGCGACACGTCTTTAAACTAGATCCTGCAAAACCAATCGATGATGCGAGCCTGCAGGCAATCGCAACATCCGGGACGGATGCGATTCTCGTCGGTGGAACGGATGATATCACCCTTGATGCGACGCTTGATCTTTTGATGCGGTTACGACGGTACCCGGTTGCAGTGGCACTTGAAATTTCAGAGCTTGAAGCCGCGACGATGGGGTTCGATACGTATTTGACACCAACGGTCCTGAATGCCGGGACGTTAGAGTATGTCGTTGAAAAACAGGTCGAAGCGTTAGAACAAGTCGGTCATATGCTGGCGCACGCTGATCTTGTCGGGGAAGGGTATATCGTCCTCAATCCTGATGCGAAAGTTGCGCACGTGACACAGGCAAAACCGTTAACGCTTGACGAGACCGTTGCCTATGCGCAGTTAGCGGACAGTGTCTTCCGTCTGCCGGTCGTGTATCTCGAATACAGCGGCATGTACGGGGAACCGGAACGAGTCGCAGCCGTGCGTGATGTCTTGAAGCAGGCACGCCTCTTTTACGGTGGTGGCATCGACTCCGAGGAGCGGGCACGTGAAATGTTACAGTATGCGGATACGGTCGTCGTCGGGAACGTCATTTATGAGGATTTAAAAGCAGCGCTTGCGACTGTCGCAGCGACACGATAAAATATAGGAACAAAAGTTCGGAATATAAGAAATGAGGCTATTGATATGTTTAATTTGAGTGAACAGCTCGTCAGCGGACTAAACCCCGAGCAAGCGAGAGCAGTCAAACATACGGACGGACCACTGCTGATCATGGCAGGAGCCGGTTCCGGGAAAACACGCGTCCTGACACACCGGGTCGCTTATTTGATGGCGGCTAAACAAGTCGCACCGTGGAATATCCTAGCGATTACGTTCACGAACAAGGCGGCGCGGGAAATGCGGGACCGGATCGGTCGCTTGGTCGGTGGCGTCGCAAATGATATTTGGGTTTCGACCTTCCACTCGATGTGTGTCCGGATGTTACGTCGCGATATCGATCAGCTGGGATACGATCGCAACTTCACGATTCTTGATTCGAGTGATCAGCAGTCGGCGATCAAACTCGTCTTGAAGGAGCAAAACTTAGATCCGAAAAAATGGGATCCGCGTTCGATGCTGACGATTATCTCGTCACAAAAGAATGAATTACGCAGTGCTGAATTCTACGCCTCGATCGTGACGAGCCCGTATGAGAAGACGGTTGCTGAAATCTATAAAGGATACGAAGCGGTCTTACGCCGGAATAACGCACTCGACTTTGATGATTTGATCGGGAAAACAACGGAACTATTTAAAAAGAGTCCGGATGTTCTTGCTTATTATCAGAAGAAATTCCGCTACATCCATGTCGATGAGTATCAAGATACGAACAAAGCCCAGTATGATCTCGTCAACCTGTTAGCTTCAGGGCATCAGAATCTCTGTGTCGTCGGGGACTCGGATCAGTCGATCTATCGCTGGCGTGGCGCTGACATCGCGAACATCCTCTCATTCGAAGAGGACTATCCGAATGCAGCCGTCATCTTACTTGAGCAAAACTACCGTTCTTCGAAACGGATTCTAGAGGCAGCGAACCATGTCATTCAAAACAACTCAACACGTAAAGATAAGAAACTCTGGACGGATAATGACGAAGGCGAGAAGCTGATCGTCCATACGGCGGACAATGAGCGCGAAGAAGCCTTTTACATCGTGCAGGAGATCCGGAACTCACTCCGCTACGGGATGAAACTGAGTGATATCGCGATTCTGTACCGGACGAACGCACAATCGCGTGCGATCGAGGAAACGTTGCTTAAATCAAATGTTCCCTATAAAATGATCGGCGGTACGAAGTTCTACGATCGTAAAGAGATCAAGGACGTCCTGGCGTATCTCCGTTTAATCTCGAATCCGGACGAAGACCTGTCCTTTGCGCGGATCGTCAACGAACCAAAACGCGGGATTGGTGCGACGACGATTGATAAGTTGCGTGATTTTGCTGACCTGCAGGGCGTGTCTCTGATGGAAGCAATCCGTGATATCGAATTGTCGAGCATCGCGCCGAAAACGGCAGCGAAATTGACGGATTTCCGGACGATGATTCTTGGACTCAGCCAGATGCAAGAATTCATCAGCATTTCGGAACTGGTTGAAGAAGTACTCGAAAAATCGGGTTACCGTCAAGTCCTGAAGGAAGATAAGACGCTGGAAGCACAGAGCCGTCTTGAGAACATCAACGAGTTCATTACCGTTGCGCAAAACTTCGAGAAGGAGACCGCAAAAGCCGATCCGGAAGACCGGACGATCATCGCCTTCCTGACCGACTTGACACTCGTCGCTGACGTCGACTCCCTCGATGAGACGGATCCGGAAGAACAGGTCACGTTGATGACGCTCCACTCAGCAAAAGGACTCGAGTTCCCGGTCGTCTTCTTGATCGGGATGGAGGAAGGATTGTTTCCGCATAGCCGGTCGCTTCAAGATGAAGACGAAATGGAAGAGGAACGCCGTCTCGCGTATGTCGGCATCACGCGTGCCGAGAAACGTCTTTACCTGTCACACGCGCGGATGCGCTCTCTGTACGGACGGACGAACGCGAACCAAGAATCACGGTTCTTAGCGGAGCTGCCGGAAGTCGTCATCGAGCGGACCGGTAAAAAAGCGAAGCCGCTTCCGTGGGAAGATCGTCCAGTTCCGCAAGGGAAAGCGGTCATCGGTCGTTCAATCAACAAACCGACGGCGATGAAGACGTCCGGTGCGGAAACGCTCGGTTGGTCGGTCGGCGATAAGGCGGAACATGGGAAATGGGGACTCGGCACCGTCGTTCAGACACGTGGTGAAGGGGATAATCTTGAAATCGACATTGCTTTCCCATCAGTCGGAATCAAACGACTCTTAGCGAAATTCGCACCGATTAAAAAGGTATGACGGGAGGACCTCAGATGGACGCAAGCCAACGGATAGACGAGATTCGTCAAACATTGAACCGATACAGCTACGAATACTACGTACTGGATCAACCGACGGTACCGGATGCGACGTACGATCAACTGCTTCGTGAACTGACGGAGTTAGAAACAGAGCACCCGGAACTGATTACGCCAGATTCGCCGACGCAACGTGTCGGCGCAGCACCGCTCGAAGCGTTCGAGAAGGTGACGCATGATTTACCGATGTTATCACTCGGAAACGTCTTTGATGAAACGGAAATTCGCGAATGGGTCGCCCGGATCGAACGGTCGCTCGGACGTTCGACGACGTATGTTGCCGAATTGAAATTCGATGGACTGGCCATTTCGCTGAAATACGAAGACGGCCGGTTCGTCCGTGGGGCAACGCGGGGCGATGGAACAGTAGGTGAGAATATCACGCAGAATCTACGGACGATCAAAGCGTTACCGCTTCGTCTGCAGGCGGAAGAGACCGTTGAGGTGCGCGGGGAAGCGTACATGCCGAAACAATCGTTCGAACGCTTGAACGAAGACCGGGCAAGCCGGGAAGAGACATTGTTCGCAAACCCGCGTAACGCGGCAGCCGGCAGCTTGCGTCAGCTTGATTCATCAATCACGGCGTCGCGCAATCTGTCGCTCTTCGTCTATGGCGTCGGCGTCAATACGTTGACGGCCCGTTCACACAGCGAAGCGATGGCACAACTCGCTTCACTGGGGTTACCGACCAATCAACATATGCAGACGTGTGAGACGGTGGAAGAGATTCTTGCCTACATCGCACATTGGACGGAAGCACGCGCGAGCCTGCCATATGAGATCGATGGCATCGTCTTGAAAGTCGATCGATACGATGATCAGGAAGAGCTCGGCTTCACGGCAAAAAGTCCCCGTTTCGCGACAGCCTATAAGTTCGCGGCGGAAGAAGTCATGACGACGGTCGAAGACGTTGACTTCAGTGTCGGTCGGACGGGGAAAGTCACACCGCGTGCCCGTTTTGCACCGGTTGTCGTCGCAGGATCGACAGTGACGTATGCGACACTACACAACGCTGATTTCATCGCTGAAAAGGATATCCGGTTACATGATGCGGTCATCATTAAAAAAGCGGGTGATGTCATTCCGGCAGTCGTACAGGTCGTCACAGCGGAACGGACAGGGGAAGAGACACCGATTGTCTTCCCGACCCATTGTCCGGCATGTGCGTCGGAACTCGTCCGTCTCGAAGGCGAAGTCGACATCCGTTGTGTCAGTCCGGAATGTCCGGCGCAATTGATGGAAGGCATCATTCACTTCGTCTCGCGTCAGGCGATGAACATCGATGGTCTCGGAGAAAAAGTCGTCCGTCAATTGTATGATCACGAGGCAATCCGGACGATTGCCGATTTATACCGACTCGATCGCGACGAGTTATTGACGTTTGACCGAATGGGTGAGACGTCCGTCGATAAGTTACTTGCGGCAATCGAAGCTTCGAAACAGAACTCGGTCGAGCGTCTCTTGTTTGGTCTCGGAATCCGACTTGTCGGTCAAAAAGCGGCGTATCTCCTAGCGGAACGTTTTGATTCGTTAGCAGGGATTGCGGCAGCAACCTACGAGGAAATCGTCGCGATTGACGGCATCGGTGGGAAAATCGCAGATTCAATCGTGAAGTACTTCGAACATCCGGAAGCACAGGCATTGATTCGTGATCTGGAGCAACTGGGTGTCAACCAACAGTTCCTCGGCGAACGGGTCGATCAGACAAATGCACCGCTTGGTGGTAAAACGATCGTCCTGACGGGAACACTCGAGAGCCTGAAACGGTCAGAGGCCGGTAAACGACTCGAAGCGCTAGGTGCCGACGTGACGGGAAGCGTCAGTAAAAAGACGGATGTGCTCGTCGCGGGTGAGAAGGCAGGTTCCAAACTGACGAAGGCTGAATCGCTTGGTATCGAAATTTGGGATGAAGCGCGTCTGTTAGAAGAACTCGCTAAACACGAAGCGTGAGCAGAGTGAATGAGAACAATCAAATAAAAAGGAAGGCGGAATTCCGCCTTCCTTTCAGACTATAGACAAAAAGGCTGACTCCCAAAAATGACGTGTCTTTTCACGCCCTTTCCTCAGGCGAGACACAAGCCCGTTTTCCCGCTCCATTCGAGCAGGAAAACGGGTCTTGTTTGTCTCTGACAGCGCAAAATTGCGCTTTTTCCTGTAGGAGTGGCGTGTAATGCGTCATTCTTTTTATACCGGGAAGAAGTATCAGAGAAGCGTTTTGTTCCCTCGACATCGCTTCCTAGGGAAAAACAAGCAAGAGGGACCCTGCAGCGAAGCGAAGCGACGCGATGCTTGTCCCAGGAAAACGATGCGAGACGAACAAAAAAGCGCAATCCTTCTCGTTAGAGAAAAATTGCACACTATCTTCAGTTTCAAAGGAAGGCGGAATTCCGCCTTCCTTTTTTCGTGTTCATCCTTGTCACGAAGCAATCGTCTCGCTCCGGATTAAGGTGCCTTGTTTAATGAGGCGATGCGTCGCCGTTTCCGGTGGATCGCAGGTAATCAATGTAATCGTCGGAGAAGCAACAGATTGGTCAAGGACGGATAACGTCGTCGGTGTGACGAGACGACTTGACGTGAGGCGGTATGTATACCGATGTGTTTTTGTCGTGACGATGATGTGATCACCTTTTTTAACCTCAGGTAGTCGATTGAAATGCAGTCCTTCCGTAAAACTCCGGTGCCCAGCAAGCGCGTAATTCCCCTTGCCCGGTGCGCCGGTCTTCGGAATATGACCGATGCTGCGATCAAGTACGGCAGTAGAAGAACCCTCTAAGATGACTTGCTCGAAATCAATACTTGGGATCGAGAGTAGCCCGACACCGGATTTCGCGAGCGGTTGTTTCGTCTCTTTCGCCGCGACGGTCTTTAGACTTTGCTTCCATTGTTCTTTCAAATCAGCAGCTGCTTGTTCACGCTGATAGTCACTGACGAATGGCCAAGCAATCAAAGTGATGCCGGCGATCAATAAAAGTAGTCCGATGAATTTACGACGTGTCATGAGTGTGCGTCCTTTCGCATGCACCGAAGCGCATCTTCTTTTTTGAAAAATAGGGGAAAAGTTGTCCTTCCCCGATGGAAAACGATTCTGTTATGATAAAGAGAACGATTTGAAAACATGGGGTGCAAATAGAGATGAACTATAAAACAGCAGTAGCGTTGACGTTATCGAGCACGTTATTTTTAGGTGCGTGTTCGTTTGACCTTTCGCCAAGTAACGATACAAAAGAAGTCATTACGGAAAGTGAACAAGGGAAAGAAGTCCAGGCCGTCGTCAGCCCGGCGATCGATACGACGGATTCCTATTACCGGACGGTCTTACCGTTTCGGCCAAGCGTTGCACGCGGGATGACACAAAAACGTGTCAGTTCGCGGCTGGAACTCGATGAGATCGAAACCGGTCTGATGCGTCATTCCACACAATTTTTTGATCCTGAAAAATATTATTACCAAGAAGGACAACTCCTTGAAGCGGATCAAATCGCCAAATGGTTGCTCCGGAAAGGGAAAGCGGGCGATGGTGCTAGCGATCCGGAAGGTCTCAATCCAGCCTACACAAGCGGTAAGTCCTACAAGGAAAAGAATCAAAAGTCACCTTTGATTCTATCGCATATCCTAGAACAAGACTACATGCTCGAGGAAGATAAGAAACTGGAGCTAGGTGGGACATCGATTGCACTCGTTCTCAACAGCGAATATGTCTTCCAAGATGAGAATTACGGTCCGACCTATACGGTTAAACTCGATGAGAAAAAAGTCATCGCCGAAGGAAAACGGATGGCGAACGAATTAGTCAAGAAGATGCGGAAGACGGATGGCATGAAGACGACACCGATTCATGTTGCACTCTACTTACAGGAAAAAGAAGGTTCGCCAGTATCCGGTCACTATTTATCGTCTGCCTTCATCGGTCGTGGAAACCAAATTAGTTCGAACGACTGGAAGAACTATGATGAACGCTACTATTATTATCCGTCGGCACGCGCGACGAACGATGTGCGCGATGATGCTGCAAAATTCGATCTCTTCAAGGATCGCCTTGAGGATTACTTCCCGAACTACACCGGTATGATGGGAGAAGGATTTTATCAAGAAGGGGAGCTCAAGAAGCTCGAGATGAAAATTCCTGTTCAATTTTACGGAAAGGCAGAACTCGTTGCGTTCGTTCAGTACGTGACCTACTTGCTTGAGAATCGCTGGGAGTATAACCGAAACATCCCGACGACGATTACCGTCACCAATTTGAACGGTGATACGGAAGCCATGCTGTTCCTCGATCCGGAAACGAAGAAACCAATCGTCAAGATCCGCTGATCCCTTCATCAGTGTCATCCCTTGCCTTAACTTTACGAAGTGACATTCCCGATGAAGTGGAATGTCGCTTTTTTTGTAGGACGACTGCTGAAAAGCGACAAGCGTATGAATGGGATAGGAAGGGTATGGAAGAAGAATGGCATTTTGTTTCAAACTCCCATTTTTTAGATTTACGAAAGCCAGTAGGAGAGAGCATAATGGAAGAAGAACAGTTCTATAGACGGGGACGTGGATCGTCAGTTCGTTTAAAGAAGATGATAAAGGGGAGATTCAGATGAAAGGCGGTATCTATTCACAAATCGGTGCAGTTCGGGAGGAACTACCATCGTCCTCACGGAAAGTCGCAGACTACGTCTTGACGCACATGAACCAAATTGCGCGCATGACAATCCACCAGCTAGCAGAGGAATCGGATACGAGTGCCGCTGCGGTCGTTCGTTTTTGTCGCGCGCTCGGACTAAAAGGATATCCAGAACTTCGGATGCGGATTTCCGCTGATACGGCGCGGACGGATTTAAAAGGGTATCACGATATTGAAAAAGATGAACGTCCGGTTGATCTGATTGAAAAAACGCTCAGCAATAGTATTCAAGCGTTGCAGGATACCGCGAAGCAGTTGAACGATGACCGGATTGCGGAAGCGATCGATGTCATCGATCAGGCACGGGCAATCTATTTTTACGGAATCGGGGCATCGCATGTCGTAGCAGAAGATGCCGCGCAAAAATGGACCCGTGTTGGAAAACTAGCGATTCAGGAAACCGACCAGCATCTGCTGGCGACGATTTTGGCGAATGCCCGTCCAGAAGATGTCTTTTTTGCGATTTCCTACAGCGGTGAAACAGAAGAGGTCATCGAGTTGATTCGTTTGGCGAAAGTCCAAGGACTAAAGGTCATCAGTCTGACACGTTTCGGGGACAATCGGATCAGCCAACTAGCGGATATCGCGCTCTGGACATCGCGTGCACCGGAAGCACCGCTTCGCAGTGCCGCACTCAGTTCACGACTCGCCCAGCTGTTTGCGATCGATGTTTTGTTCTTATCCTATGCTGCGGGACATTATGAAGATACGCTCGAACGTCTCCAATTTACGCGGGAGAGCGTCAAGACACTGCATCAAAAGAAATAAGGGGGATACATATATGTCGGAGAGAACTGCCGGAATCACTGCCTTATATCCGGAAATGGTAGAACGACGTCGCTATCTCCATCAGCATCCAGAGTTGTCGTTTCAAGAAGTCGAAACACCACGTTATATCGCGCGACACCTCGAAGCTCTTGGGGTCGAGGTCCGGACAGGAGTAGGCGGACGTGGTGTCGTCGGGTACATCCGTGGCGGGCAACCGGGCAAGACCGTAGCGCTACGCGCCGATTTTGATGCGTTACCGATTACGGATGGAAAAGACGTTGCCTATCGTTCGACAGTACCAGGGGTGATGCATGCGTGCGGCCACGATGGACACACGGCGACGTTACTCGCTGTCGCGGAGACGCTCATGCACCAGCGGGAATCGTTACCGGGGAACGTCGTTCTGATTCATCAGCATGCGGAGGAAGTCGTCCCGGGTGGTGCGCGCGATATGATTGCGGACGGTTGTCTTGAAGGCGTCGATGTCATCTTTGGAACGCATCTCTGGTCGACGATCGATGTAGGACACGTCGGTGTGCGAACGGGTCCAATCATGGCGGCTGCCGATAAATTCGAGCTGATTCTTTACGGGAAAGGCGGACACGGTGCGAAACCACACGAGACGATTGATGCCGTCTTGCTTGGTGCAACGATCGTTAAGGAGTTGCAATCGATCGTCAGCCGTCAGCTCAACCCACTGGAGCCGGCAGTCATCACGGTCGGAACGTTGCATGCCGGAAATACGTTTAATGTCATTGCCGATCAGGCCGCATTGACGGGGACGGTCCGGACATTTGATGAAGCAACGGCAGGTGAGATCATCGAGCGGATGGAACGGACGATCAAAGGAATCTGTGAGGCGGTCGGAGCGACGTATCAGTTTACGTACGAAAAAGGGTATCCGGCTGTCGTCAATCATGCTGCACCCACCGCATTAATTGAATCCGTTGCATGTGATGTCTTAGGGGACGATCGCGTGTTTGAGATTGAACCGACGATGGGTGGCGAAGACTTTGCCTATTATCTGCAACACGTACCCGGTGCCTTCTTCTTCACGGGAGCCGGGGATGCTTCGTATCCACCACATCATCATCCACAGTTTGATTTCAAGGAGCCGGCGATGCTCGACGCAGCCCGTATTCTCGTCGAAGCAACGTGGCGGTATTTAGAACAAGCTATTGAAGCATGAAAAAATCGCTCGTCGTGACTCCGAAAAGGAATCAGGGCGAGCGATTGTTGTCTTCTTAACCTAAAACTTCTTGCACACGACCGACTTGACCGTCTTCTAGACGTACTTTAATGCCGTGCGGGTGTTGCGGCGATTTCGTGAGAAGGTCCTTGACGATTCCTTCTGTTCGTTTACCGGTTCGTTGATCTTGCTTCAGCACGATGCTGACTTTAAGACCGGGTGTGATGTTTTTGCGTGTTTTACCGTCCATCTGTAAATCCTCCCGTCGTTCATTTCCTATTTGGCTCTCAGTATAACATGGTTCAGTCCATGAAACTTGTTTGTCGCAAGGACGTAAAGTGAAAAGAGTACAGAATGTCAGAAAAAAAGTTTGACTATATTTGACCAATTAAGGCGCGACTTTTATAATTAAGGTAATGAAGTATTGGAAAAGGAAGTGAATTCGAATGGCAAAAGACTATTACCAAACTCTCGGTGTCGCAAAGGATGCATCGAATCAAGATATTAAGCGTGCGTACCGTAAACTAGCGAAGCAGTATCACCCAGACGTCAATAAGGAAGCGAGTGCGGATCAGCGTTTCAAAGATATTCAAGAAGCCTTCGATGTGCTTGGTGACGAGGAAAAACGAGCACAGTACGATCGATACGGCAGTAACTTCGATCAGATGGCAGGTGCTGGAGCCGGCGGTGCTGGAGATTACGAGGATTTATTCCGCCAGTTCGGAGGCGGTGGTGGACGGACACGACCTGGACAATCGTTCGGATTTGAAGACATGTTCGGTTCATTCTTCAGTCAGGAAGAGGTATCGGCGGATGAAGAACTTGAATTGACGGTACCGCTCGGGCACCTCAGTACGAACGAAAAAGTCACGGTGCGTCTCGCGACCGGTTCAATTCAACTGACGCTTCCGAAAGACGTCTATGACGGTAAAAAAGTACGATTGCGTGGAAAAAGTTCGATGCGTAACCGACAAGGTATCGCCGGAGACGTCTACGTGACGATTCATCTGAAGGATGACGACCAGTTCCGACGGGTCGACCAAGACGTCATTGCGATCGTTCGTGTCCATCCGACGACGCTCGTCCTCGGAGGAGAAGTCGTTGCGGATACACTTGAAGGAAAACGAATCAAATTAAAAATCAAACCGGGAACCAAACCAGGGGCACGACTACGGATTCCAAATCGTGGTCTCAGTCAGCCAAACGGTCATCGCGGAGCATTACTTGTCCAACTCGAAGTCAAGTTACCTGAGATGGACCATGCCTTTTATGAAGAGTGGGAACGTCAACTTGCGGTGAAGGAGTGATCAAAGATGGATTTTGAACGTTTAACGGACCGGGCACATGAGGGAATCGTCTCTGCCCAGGCCATTGCCAAACAACGTCGTCATAGTGAAATCACGGAGTGGCACTTGCTGCTCGCCTTGCTTGCTCAAGAAGAAGGAATCGCACGCGTCGTCTTTGAAAAACTGAATCAACGAATCGAAACACTGAATGCAGATATCGATGCTGCGATTGGAAAACTCCCTGCCTTGTCGCAGGCGACGACTCCCCGTATCGGCAGTTCATTGCTGAATGTGTTGACGGAAGCAGAGACAGAAGCACGTCTGATGCAAGACGATTACGTCTCCGTCGAACACTTGCTGTTATCACTGATGAAACAATCCAGTCCAGCAGCTCAGTATTTACGACGCCAAGGCATCACGGAAGAGACACTTCGGGAAGCAATCGTCAGTATGCGCGGTAACCGGAAGGTCACGACAAAAAATCCAGAAGAGACGTTTGATGTGCTGAAAAAATATGGACGTGATCTCGTAGCGGACTTCCGGTCTGGGAAAACGGATCCGGTCATCGGTCGTGATGATGAGATTCGGCGCGTCATCCGGATTTTAAGTCGGAAGACTAAAAATAATCCCGTCCTGATTGGAGAACCCGGTGTCGGGAAGACAGCGATCGTTGAAGGACTCGCGCAACGAATCGTCCGGGGTGATGTACCAGAAAGCCTGAAGAATAAGCAATTGTTTAGTTTGGACATGAGTGCACTCGTCGCTGGTGCAAAATACCGGGGTGAGTTCGAAGAGCGCCTGCAGGCGGTTCTGAACGAAGTCAAAGAGGCGGAAGGACAGATTCTACTGTTCATCGATGAGCTCCATACAATCGTAGGTGCCGGAAAAACAGACGGCGCAATGGACGCCGGAAACATGCTCAAGCCGATGCTTGCCCGTGGGGAATTGCACTGTATCGGTGCAACGACACTTGACGAGTACCGGAAGTATATTGAGAAGGACCCGGCGCTCGAACGCCGTTTTCAACAAGTCCTCGTCGCGGAGCCGGATGTAGAAGATACGATTTCGATTCTGCGCGGGCTAAAAGAACGGTTCGAGATTCATCACGGTGTACGGATCCATGACAATGCACTTGTTGCGGCAGCGATGTTGTCCAATCGGTATATTACCGATCGCTTCATGCCGGACAAGGCGATTGATCTCGTCGATGAGGCATGTGCGATGATCCGGACGGATATGGAGTCGATGCCAGCCGAACTCGATTCGCTCGTTCGTCGGGTCATGCAGCTCGAAATCGAAGAGGCGGCATTAAAGAAAGAAACGGATGAGGCATCCCGGAAACGACTTACCGTCTTACAACAAGAGCTCAGTTCAGTCCGTGAAGATGAAAGCGCGCTTCGGACACGGTGGGAGCGGGAGAAGGAAAGTTCGCAAAGTGTCCAACAATTACGTGCGGATCTTGAGAAAGCGAAATTAGCGTTACAAGAAGCAGAGGGACGATATGATTTGAACCGGGCATCCGAAATCAAGTATGGTCAAATCCCCGATCTTGAGGCACGTTTGACAGTCGCAGAAGAATCGTCTGAACACGTTTCGCACGAACTCGTCCGGGAAGCGGTAACGGAAGAAGAGATTTCCGATATCGTCTCCAAATGGACGGGCATTCCGGTCGCGCGCCTTGCACAAGGCGAACGGGAAAAATTACTTTATCTCGAGGATACGCTTCATGAGCGTGTCTTCGGTCAAGATGAAGCAGTCCGTCTCGTCGCGGACGCTGTCATCCGGGCACGTGCGGGAATCAAGGATCCGAATCGACCGATCGGTTCATTCCTATTCCTCGGTCCGACAGGAGTCGGAAAGACCGAACTCGCGAAAGCCTTAGCGGCAGCGATGTTCGACAGTGAAGATCATATCGTCCGGATCGACATGTCGGAGTATATGGAAAAACACAACGTCTCCCGTCTCGTCGGTGCGCCTCCTGGATATGTCGGATATGAAGAGGGCGGTCAATTGACGGAAGCCGTTCGTCGGAGCCCGTATTCAGTTCTTTTATTCGATGAGATCGAAAAAGCACATGGTGATGTCTTTAACATTCTCTTGCAACTGCTCGATGATGGTCGACTGACGGATTCACAAGGACGAGTCGTCGATTTCAAGAACACGATTGTCATCATGACTTCAAATATCGGTGCACCGATTTTACTGGAAGCGGCGAAGGATGGTGTCATTGATGCTGCTGAAGAAGAAGCGGTCCGTCAAGAGTTGAAGCGTCACTTCCGACCGGAGTTCTTGAACCGGGTCGATGATACGATCCTGTTCCATCCGCTTCATCGTTCAGAAATCGAACGGATCATCGATAAGGCAGTCGAGAAGATGTCTTACCGCTTATCGGGACGAGGTATTACGATTGATGTCACGGATGCAGCAAAAACACTGATATTCGAAGAAGCATTCGAACCACAATATGGTGCTCGCCCGATCAATCGTTATATGCAACGGACGATTGAGACGAAACTTGCACGTGCTCTGATCAGTGGAGCGATACAAGACGGTGCCCGCATCTCGATCGATGCAGAAGGCGGAGAACTCGTCGTACACGGCTGAACAACAGGAGCTGATTCGATGTAATTCGAGTCAGCTCCTGTTTGTGTTTGAAGAAGAAGCATATCCGCACGCGACGGATGCGTGATAAGCTAGAAAAAAAGAAAAAGAAAGAGGGAACGCCATGAATGTCACACAAGCACAACTCGAGGAGTTGATTGAAGAATGCCGTCCTTATACCGTTTTAGGACAGGTCGCAAGCTATATTCCGGAACTCGCTAAAGTCGATCCAACACAACTTGGTATTGCAGTTTGTAATGCCGATGGAGCATTTGTTTCAGCGGGAGATGCAGAGACGATGTTTACACTTCAGAGTGTATCGAAGATCATTACCCTTGCGTTTGTTCTCGAGACGTTTGGGGAAGACTACGTTTTCTCGAAGGTCGGAATGGAGCCGACAGGGGACGCCTTTAATTCCATCGCCAAACTCGAGGAGACGATTCCGACGAAACCGCTCAACCCGATGATCAATGCGGGCGCATTAGCGGTCACTAGCATGTTGCCGGGAACGGATGCTGCTGATAAATTACTTCAATTGCGTCAATTCATCGCAAAACTATTGGATATCGAAGTAGAAATGGTAAAATATGACGCAGATGTCGCCGAATCGGAATTCGAAACGACGGATTTGAACCGGGCGTTACTGTACTTCATGCGCTACCATGGCGTCATCGAAGGAAATGTCGAGGAAATCATTGATGTCTACACGAAGCAATGTGCGATCTTGACGAACTGTAAAGGTCTCGCCATGATGGGCAAGATTCTAAGCACCTCAGGTAAGACACCTTCAGGGCGTCAAGTCATCTCACGTCGAAATGCTCGGATCATCCGGGCGATCATGACGACATGCGGCATGTACGATGCGTCGGGAGAATTTTCCGTACAGGTTGGACTTCCGGGAAAAAGTGGAGTCTCTGGTGCAGTCGTTGCCTGTGGCAGAAGTGATTTTGATATGGCGGATCTCGGAATCGGTGTGTTTGGTCCATCGCTTGACGCCAAGGGAAACTCGATTGCGGGAACCAAGATGCTCGAATTACTCGTCCAACGTCATCCGTGAGCGATTTCGACTTGGTCAAGAGACGTACGTAATTCATCCTCTAAGCGCTCGATTTGACGCAGGCGCTCCTTTTGATAGGCAGTCGGAACTTCGAACGAACGCCATCTTTCCAGCAGTTGATACGTGTCATTGATTTGACCGAGCCGTGTTTGGGTTGCCTTTAACCGATCTACCGCAGATTTTGGCTGTTTTGTGTAAGGGCGGAGGTATTCGACGGCATAGCGGTATGCTTTTGTCGCGAGTCGCAACTCGTGCATCCGTTCGATTCGTTTCGCGCCATCCTTCCGTTGCACTTTTTCAAAGTGTTCCCGTTTCTTCTCATAGCGCTTTTCTGCCGATTGGATCAACTCCTTCTCGGACATCCGGCGCAACTGTTTCGTCATCGGACCGGCTAAAAAGCGACGAACCGAACGATCCAGTTCATTTGAGATCAAGAGATGCATCGTCTCGATCAAGGTCGAACGTTTTCCTTGAAGCTGTAAGGCGATATGATTGGCAAATAACTGATCCATCTCTGTCTTGTTTGAGGTCGCTTCTAACTGGACGTCTAAATCACGGACTTCACCAAAGGCGTGCATGAGACGCTTCCAAATTAAATAGACTGGTTCCTCTGTCAAATCAACCAATCGGGCGAAGGTGATCAATTTACGCAAGCGAATCCGTGCCTGGTGAACGTCTTCAGGATTTTCGAAATGTTGCGCCTCTTTTGCATAATGATTAAATGTAGACCACGTCTCTAGCAATTCGAACGTTAAATTTTCAGTATCACGATGGTTCATAAAATGAATCCCTCCTTGAAAAATTTTCGTAGGATATTATGAAGTAAGTTTTAAAATTATGGAGGACCCCTCCTGGAATGTGGTGGAAGTATGTTAGAAACGGTTACGTTCTCAGGAAAGATGAAGCAATTCATGAAAATTTTCTTTCCGATTCTCGTAACGCAAGTCGCGTTTTATTTAATTAGTTTTTTTGATACGGTCATGGCCGGGCGATATGGTTCTGCTGATTTAGCGGGAGTAGGCGTTGGAGCTAGTCTTTGGGCACCTGTCTACACAGGGTTGACCGGTATCTTACTTGCCGTTGCACCACTCGTTTCCCAAGCAATGGGTGCGAAGCGTGAACGGGAAGTCAAACGCATCGTCATGCAGGCGCTATACGTGGCGATTGTCATCATTGGTGTGACTGTCATCATCGGTTTGATTGCCGTCAATCCGATTCTTAGTAAGATGGAGTTGTCAGCGGAGGCACGTGAAGTCGCGCGTAATTATCTGGTGATGCTTGCACTTGGAATCATTCCGATGTTCGTCTTCTTCGTTCTTCGGACACTTGTCGATTCACTCGGTAAATCGAATATCACGATGGTCTTACTATTAATCTCTTTACCCATTAACGTCCTTTTCAATTATCTGTTCATCTTCGGAAGCTTTGGTTTTCCGGAGCTTGGTGGGGTCGGGGCAGGGGTCGCGACTGCCATTACGTACTGGATTCTCTGCGCAGCGATCATCGGTGTCATCCTGAAAGGTGAATTATTTCAACGTCTTGGGATTCTCCGCCGCTTTTATCGACCAGATGTCAGACGGATCAAGGAATTGATCTTGTTAGGGGCGCCGATCGGACTCGCCATCTTCTCGGAGGTCAGCATCTTTTCTGCCGTGACCTTATTGCTCGGTGCCTACGGTGATGTCATCATCGGTGCGTATCAGGCAGCGATCAACTTTGCGTCATTCGTTTATATGATTCCATTATCTGCAGCCTCTGCCTTAACGATCACAGTCGGCTTTGAAGTCGGAGCCAAGCGTATCAAGGATGCCGTGCAGTACGTCGGAATCGGCTTGACGATGTGTGTTGCCGTTTCCTTATTCTCAGGTATCTTGTTGTATGTGAAAAACGAGGAACTCGCGGCCTTATATAGTCGGGACCCTCAAGTCATCGAAGCAGCAGCTCATTTCATGATTCTCGCGATTTTCTTTCAATTGTCGGATGCCGTCGCTGCACCGACCCAAGGCGCATTACGCGGCTTCAAGGATGTCAACGTCACGTTCCTGTTGACGATCATAGCTTACTGGGTCATTGGACTGCCATTAGGCTTTTACCTCGAACGTTACACAGCGCTCGGTCCGGATGGTTACTGGTGGGGATTGATCATCGGTCTTGCGGTCGGAGCGACGCTATTACTGGTTCGTCTCATGCATTTAATCCGTAAATCAAGGAGGCTGGCATCTTGAAATTCTCCAAACAACGCATTTTGACGATTGCGAAAATCATCTTGCCGATCGTCTTGATCGGGTTCATCTTTTATCAAGGACAAAATGAATTACGGAGTCTATCCCTTCAGGATTCCATTCGGGCGATTCGTCAGGTGCCATCATGGCAATTCATTCTATTGATTCTGTCCGGTCTAGCAGCAGTCTCGACGATGTTCTTTTATGACTTCTTCCTGTTACGCTCGCTTGACGCGAAAGTGCCGGTCGGTCTGATTTTCCGTGCCTCATGGATTGCAAACTCCTTTAACGGCATCATCGGATTCGGCGGTCTTGCAGGAATGGCGATTCGAACAGCCTTATACCGTCCGTTTGTTGAAGGCGGGCGTCTATTGAAGGCAATCGGATGGATGGCGCCGACGTTGATCAGCGGGTTGTCGATTTTGTCGGCACTATCGCTGTTGCATGTCTTTCCGGCTTTTGAAGTACTCGATTTGAAGAAGTGGCTTTGGCCGGTCATCATTGGCGTCGCGTTGTTCTTTCCTCTGTATTTCCTGTTTTCCTTCCGTCGTAGCAATAGCAGTATTCATCCGAAATCAATTGCCTTATATTCGATCGTCTCACTAGCAGAATGGTTCAGTGCCGGTGTCGTCGTCTATCTGATCCTTGTGGCACTCGGAACGGACGTTGGTTTTGCGAAAGTCATCGGTGTCTTCATCATTGCGGCAACCGCCGGATTGATTTCGATGGTACCAGGTGGTTTTGGGTCGTTCGACCTGGTCTTTTTGATCGGAATGCAGCGCGCCGGAGTCGAGGAAGGAATCGTGTTGACCGGTCTATTGATCTATCGTCTCGTCTACTACTTGATTCCATTTTTGATCGGTGTCGTCTTCTCGGCCCGTGAGTTCAGTGGTCCTGTCGTTAAGATGATCGAAGACAAACCGATCGTCGGTCCATCGGTAGAAGTCGGTGGAGTGATCTGGCGTCTTCAGATGCGATTCCTTAGTAAGATCCGGCACTTTACACTCGCCTTGATCACACTCGTCGCCGGTATTACGATCTGGGGAATTGCGATTCTGCCGCCGGTCTCCGCGCAATACGAATACTTAGAATCCAAATTGCCACACGAAGCACTGTTGCTTGCGAACAGCTTCTTTTTAATGGGAGGGTTGTTATTCGTCCTGCTGTCGACAGCTCTTTATCGACGGACGAAACGGTCGCTTTACATGATGTATGGCGCATCGTTCTTCGCCTTGATCGGCATGGCGCTTCGTGGTTTTAACCTGATTTCTTTCCTTGCCGTCATCATCGTGCTTGCTTTACTGCTGATGTCTCGAAAAGCGTTTCAACGAGAGCGGACACTCATCACGACAACCCGATTCATACGGGTAGCGATCGTTGGTTTCCTGTATATCGGTGGGTTCGTCTTTTTCGGATATGCTTTTTACACGCTTGGATCAGCAGATGGTACGAAAGTATATCCGTCTCATGAAATCTTCATGTTCGCAGCCAGTGCGACGATTTTTGCGCTCGTGTATGGCCTTGTCTTCATTCGCCTGTTCAATACATTCAATCAACCCGTACTTGGCGAACGTTTCGATGCTGAAAAAATCGAGCAGGTACTGAGCGAGCATGGAGGAAATTATTTAAGTCATTTGGCTTTTCTCGGAGATAAGCGGTTCTTTTTCTCAGAAACAGGCCGTTCGTTCATCCAGTTCAGTCAAACCGGCAATCGGATCATGGTACTCGGCGATCCGAGCGGCGATCCGGCAGAGCATTCACAAGTCATTGCCTCTTTCCTGCGACGTGTTGAAGATCTCGGTTATATTCCGAATATCTATCAGATCCAGGCACAAAACATGTCGCTCTACCATGACTTTGGCTTCAACTTCTTTAAACTAGGGGAAGAAGCGATCGTCGATATTCCGTCCTTCACCGTATCAGGGAAAAAACGGGCTGGTCTTCGATCAATCAAAAATCGCTTTGAACGTGAGGGAATGACATTTGAAGTCATTGAACCACCATTTTCGGATACACTGCTTTCGGAGCTTCGAGAAGTGTCCGACGAATGGTTAGGTGGGAAATCCGAGAAAGGCTTTTCTCTTGGCTATTTCGATGCTGCTTACTTCAACCGGGCACCGATCGGGATCATGCGTGACGCAGAAGGTCAGTTGATCGGCTTCATGACATTCATGCCTGCCTATCAAGAAGGAGTCCTCTCGATTGATTTGATGCGTTTTCGACCGGACGGACCGAATGGGATCATGGATGCAATGTTCATTCGGTTGTTCGAATATGCAAAAGAAGAAGGATACCATACGTTTAATATGGGGATGGCTCCGCTGTCATCCGTAGGAGAGGACGAAACGTCCTTCTGGCAAGAGCGCGTCGCGGCGGATGTTTTCAATAATATCCGTTATATGTACAGCTTCACAGGGTTACGGCGGTATAAGGAAAAGTACGATCCGAAATGGGAAGGACGCTATTTGGCTTACCGGAAGCGTCAATCGTTACCGATGGCGATCCTAAAAGCCACGCGGTTGATCTCTCGAAAAAAAGATCGTATTTTACTACCGTAAGCTTCACACGCATAAAGGGTAGGGCGATTGGGTATAAAGAGGCGACACCAAGTCTTTCGACAATGGATGTCGCCTTTTTTAGTTTATTCATCGAAATGTACAAAGGTCTATACAACTAGCTTTAATCGCGTTATACTAGATACGAAGCAAGTCAAAGAACGGAAACGAGAAAGGATGACGACACATGACAGTGATCATCAATGCCCGGATTTACACCGGCGAGAAGACGATAGAAGATGGCTTCATCCGCTTCGGAAAAACGATTGAGGCAATCGATTACATGTCAGCGTTTGAAGCAATAGCGGGTGAAGAAACGATTGATGCAAACCATCAACCCGTCATTCCAGGCATGATTGATGTGCATATTCATGGAGGATACGATGTCGATGTGATGGATGGAGACGCGGATAGTCTTCGACGCTTGAGTCGTCAAATGCTTCAAGAAGGCGTGACGTCTTTCTTAGCGACGACGATCACTCAAGAGTGGAACAACATCACACGGGCGCTTGAGACAGTGCGGACGGTCATCGAACAAGAAGAAACGACGATCGTGGGTGTTCATCTTGAAGGACCGTTCATCAATCCGGACTATGCGGGGGCACAACCGCACGAATACATCGTCGAACCGGATGTCGAGCAGTTCCTGAAATGGCAGGAAGCAGCAGGGAACACGATCAAGCTTGTGACATATGCCCCAGAACGTCCGGGAGCACGCGCTTTTGAAGAGGCGGTGCGATTGACCGGTGCGGTTCCATCTGCCGGACATACGGACGCGACATATACTCAAAATCAAGCAGGTCGTGTCTTGCATGGTACCCATCTCTACAATCAAATGCGCGCCCTTCACCACCGGGAACCGGGAACGGTCGGGTATTGCCTACTAACGCCTGAAGTTCATACGGAAATCATCCCGGATGGCATTCATAGCGCACCGGAAATGGTCGACTTCGCCTACCGGATGAAAGGTGCACAACGGCTAATTGTCATTACGGACGCGATGCGCGCAAAAGGATTAGCGGACGGTGAATATGAGTTAGGCGGTCAAGCCGTCTTCGTTCAAGACGGTGCGGCGCGCCTCGCGAACGGCAGTTTAGCCGGAAGTGTCCTGACGATGGATGCTGCGCTTCGCAACATCATCGCCTACACCGGGTGTACGCTTGAGGACGCTGTCCGCATGACATCGGTCAATGCGGCAAATGAGCTTCAATTGACACAAAAGGGAAGCCTTGCGATCGGTAAGGATGCAGATATCGTGTTGCTCGATGAGGCCTTACAGGTTCAAGAAACGATTCATCGTGGTACGCGTCACCGGATCACGAACGGAAAGGAGTCTACCTCATGAAATGGATGATCGTAGAAAAAGGAGAAGAATTAGCGCAAGTTGCGTATCGATTTTTAAAACAGGAGATCGAGCGACACCCGGAAGGTTTGACGGTCGGTCTTGCAACAGGCAGTTCGCCGGTCGGTGTTTATGAAGAATGGCGGAAGGATTCGCTCGACTGTCGACATGTGACGACAGTTAATCTAGACGAGTATGTCGGTCTCAGTCCGGAGCATCCGCAAAGTTACCATACGTTCATGCAAGAACATTTGTTCAATGACGTACGTTTTAAGGAGTCGTTCGTGCCGATCGGTAACACGGACGATTCTGTCCAGGAAAGTGAACGGTATGAAGCGCTTGTTCGCAGTCGGGGTATCGATATTCAATTGCTCGGTATCGGTGCGAACGGACACATCGCGTTTAACGAACCAGGTACGCCATTTGATGCGAAAACACACGTGACGGCATTGACGGAATCGACACGGGAAGCAAACCAGCGTTTCTTTGATCGACTAGAAGAGGTACCAACAAAAGCAATCACGATGGGTATCGGAACGATCATGGAAGCTAAAAAGATTCTTCTCGTCGCTTCTAGTGAACGAAAGGCAGTAGCGGTCCGCGACATGATGGAAGGCATCGCGACAATGGATTGTCCAGCGACCGTACTCAAACGTCACGCGGACGTCATGGTGATCTTAGACGAAGAAGCTGCATCTTTATTGTCAGATGACGCTAAACGTACAGGACGTGCAGCATATCTGAATTTCATGAAAGCGTGACGGTCGATTGGAGATTTAGTATCAAACAAGACAAGGGACGAAAACGGTCGATGGATCGTTTTCGTCCTTTTTTCGTTTAAGCAATAGAAGACGAAGGACTAGCATCATGCGATTTTATATTTTCAATCAAAACACTCCACTAATACGGGGATAAGAATCGACAAGACGATTAAATCGAGCGATAATCTGGCAGTGCGCTTGAGCAGTAGGGAATAGAATGGTGTGTTGGCAGTTCTTTTAATTGAAACGTAAATTGACATTTCATTAAATGTACGGATAATGGAGATTAGCGAACTTTACGGAAAATTTACATGAAAATGAGGGTTTACATGATGGAAACACGATCTGCACGAAAGAGGCAGCCTAGTGCCGGCAAGATGTTCTTGAAAGTCATCGCTGCACTCGTCCTGCTTGTCACAGTCATCGGTTCTGGTTACGCTGGAGCTGTTTTTATTAAAACGCAAGAAACATTGGCAAAGACACAAATTAATATTCCCGGCTCGAAAGTGAGTTCTAAATATGATGACGTTCCGTCAGAATCATTCTTGATTCTTGGAACGGATGAAACGAAAAAAAGTAAAGAACGTCATGAACCGGCCCGTTCGGATGTCATGATCGTCGGAATCTTGAACAAAAAGACCGAGCAACTCGTGCTGACGAGTATTCCACGGGATTCACTCGTCAACATCGATTATTCGAAATACGATATTCCTTACGGTAAGACAGGGGTGGAGCAGGATAAAATCACACATGCCCACTATTTCGGATCGATGGATAAATCGAACTCGTACAACGGAATCAAGCTGGCACGTGAAACGACAGAAAATCTGCTCGGCATCCAAATCGATCACGTCGTTAAGGTCAACTTCCAAGGGTTCGTCCAATTGATCGATGCTTTGGATGGGGTGGACATCGATGTCCGCTATGCGTTCAAGGAGCAGGATTCAGCACGTAAAGCCGGAACCGTCACCGTCGATAAAGGGATGCAACATCTGACGGGCGAACAGGCGCTAGCGTATGTCCGGAACCGTCATGATGATCCACTCGGTGATATCGGACGAGGTCAAAAGCAGATGCAGGTCATTCAAGCGGTCGCGAAGGAAGCGGCTAGTTTCCGTTCACTTGGTGCATATCGTGATATTCTCGATGCTGTTGGAGACAATGTCGAAACGAATCTTGGACCGAATGATTATACGCGTTTAGCAGATTTTACGACTGCACTTCGTAATACGACAGAGTATCAACTCGCTGGAGAAGGCTATATCGGTATCAGCGGAAAATGGGAGTATCACCTTGATCCAACTCAACTGGAACAGGTGAAAAAGAACTTGGCACAAGCGATGAAAGGACAGGAAGTCGAACCGATCAAGGATGAGACGGACCCTGCACAAGGCACGACAGAGCAGGCGCCTGCAACAGACGCCGTTCCTGCCCAATAAGAGTAAAACCCCCTCGAGCCACCGTCACGATACGGCGATTCGAGGGGGTTTTAACGCTGGCGTTGCATTTCGACTGTAAAGGTATAACGATCACCTCGGTAAGCGGAAGTGACATATTCAAACGGCTGTTCTGTTGCGAGATATGTCAGTTGTTCCACTGATAAGACAGGTGAGGCTGTCGACAAGCCGAGATGTGCGGCTTCCTCTTTTGTTGCCAAGCGCGATTCAAACGTTTGACTGGCACGTCCGAGGTTCAGACCGCTTGCTTCGGCGAATGCATACAGCGATGCTGTCGCGACGTCTTGATCCAGTCCGGGCAGCAACTGTTCTGGGATATAGACAGTCTCGAGCGCAAGTGCTTGTTCATCGGCAATCCGTAACCGTTTCAGTTCGTAGACCGATGCGCCTTCGCGAATTCCTAACTTATTTGCAATCGTCATCGATGCCTCGATGACTTGATAAGAGAGCAGAGCACTCGTCGGTTCTAGTCCAAGATGTTCCATCTCTTCCGAAAAACTCGTCAGTCCAGATAATTGCATGACGATTTTTTTATTTGCGACGAATGTTCCACGGCCCTTTTGACGAATTAAGTAACCAGCATTCACTAAGTTTGAAATCGCTTGACGAACGGTCATCCGGCTGATTTGATGCGCTTCGGCGAACTCACGCTCGGACGGAATTAAATCGCCCGGTTGCAGGACTCCGCTTTCAATTTGTTGTTTTAAGGCAGCTTCGATTTGATAGTAGATGGGGAGTGGTGAATTTTTATTGATGTGCTGAATCACGGCATTTCGTCCCTTCGCGATCGGTAGTCTTTCGTCTAGTGTACTAGGAAAAGGGCAAGTCGACAAACGATTCTGGATGAAATATGACATAATACAAAGTGAAACTGACAGAGAAAGGTGGTCGAGGCATGCGCCCTGAACAACTTGAATCCGGTGTCCGAACGTTTCAGACATCCATTCAGTCAACGAAAGAAACAGAAGGATATTGGGTTGCTTTGGAAAAAAGTTACTTCTATCCTGAAAGTGGTGGACAACCAGCAGATTGCGGAACATTGAACGACCAACCGGTCCTCGATGTTCAAATTGAGGAAGGCATCGTTTGGCATCAACTGGCTGCACCGATTACTGGTGAGGTTACAGGTATCGTAGATGATGCGGTCCGGATGGATCATGCCGCTCAGCATACAGCGCAACATGTCATCTCTGCGATCTTACAAGATGAGGCTCAGATCAAAACACTCAGCTTTCGGACGGGAAGTGAGGTCTCGACGCTTGATATCGAGACACCCGAATGGACAGCTCTGCAACAAGAACAGTTGGAACGACGGTTACGTCACGTGATCGAACAAGGATTGCCGATCACGGCGACCGAATATGATGAGGCAGAAGTCCTTCAATTACCATTACGGAAAACACCACAAGTCGAGGGCCGCATTCGTGTCGTTCAAATCGGGACACTCGATTATAGCGCCTGTGGTGGGACGCACCTTGATTCAACGGCACAGCTCGAGCTAATACTCTTTACGGGTGTCGAACGGATTCGAGGAAACATTCGTCTCTCCTACGTCGCAAAAGAGCGGGCGTATCGACTCGTGCAAGCAGAACGGCAAGCCTTACGTGAAGCAGCACAAGCTTTATCGATTAAACCGGTTCAGATTATAGAAGCCGTCCATGCGTTACAGGATGAACAGAAACGTTTAGCGAAACAAATCGAACAAACAGAGGGACAACTCGTCACTCTCGAACTGATTAACGCTCTTCAGCAACATGAGGGATTACTCGTGATCGAACACGAGCAAGAAGAAATTCGACTCTCTGAACGACTTGCTAAAGCGATTCAGGAGGCAAATCGGACAGGTGTCGTCTTCAACGCAACGACGACAAAACTGCTAATGAGCGGAAACGGGGAACTACATCTCGGCAAATTCGCAAAAGCACATGTCCAATCTTTCAATGGACGCGGTGGCGGTAACGCGATCCAGGCACAAGCACAATTTACGAATCGGGATGATGCGATGGCATATGTCGATCGATTACGGGAGGAATATCAGTCATGACAGTCATTCAAGTACGTACAGCAGAACAACATCAAGCCGTCCGGATGATCCGGGAACGTGTCTTCGTCGAGGAACAGGGCGTACCACGCCATCTTGAATACGATACACACGATGAGACAGCGATTCATCTGCTTGTCCTCGATGAACAGAGCCGTCCGGTCGCGACAGGTCGTACACGTCCGTATGACGATCAACGGATGAAAGTGGAACGTGTCGCGACGCTGTCGACAGCCCGAGGAAAAGGATACGGTGGCGAGTTGATGCAAGCAATGGAACGTGTCGCACGACGTGAAGGGAAACAACTGTTGACGCTCGGTGCACAAGTCCAAGCAATCCCGTTCTACCAAGGACTCGGATATACGATCGTCTCTGATGAATTCGACGATGCAGGTATCCCGCACCGGACGATGGAGAAAAAAATGTAAATCATTTTGAAAGAAATCCTGCAAAAAGGGTTTCTTTTTTTTGTTTTCTATGTATATATATAATTCATAATGAATTTTTATACAGACAGATGAATTAAAAACCAGGAGGGAATTATACATGTCGAAACAAAAATTGATCTTAGCGTACTCTGGGGGACTCGATACATCGGTAGCCATCAAATGGTTGAGCAAGGACTATGATGTCATTGCCTTGTGCATGGATGTCGGGGAAGGAAAAGATTTATCCGTCATCAAAGAAAAAGCACTTCTCGTCGGAGCAATCGAATCGATCGTCCTCGATGTCAAAGAAGAATTCGCCCAAGAGTTCGTCTTGCCGGCCCTTCAATATGGCGCCCATTACGAAAATGCCTATCCGTTGATTTCAGCGCTCTCACGTCCGTTGATCGCAGAGAAGCTCGTCGAAGTCGCGCATCAGCATGGTGCAACGGCTGTCGCACACGGCTGTACCGGAAAAGGGAATGACCAAGTCCGGTTCGAAGTTTCGGTTGCAGCGCTTGATCCATCACTCGAAGTCATCGCACCGGTTCGGGAATGGAAATGGTCACGGGAAGAAGAGATCGCCTATGCGAAAGAAAACAACGTGCCGATTCCAATCAACCTCGACAGCCCATATTCGATCGATATGAACCTGTGGGGACGGAGTAACGAATGTGGTGTCTTAGAAAACCCATGGACAGAGCCACCGCAAGACGCTTACGCGTTGACGGTAGCACCGGAAGACGCTCCGGATCAGGCGGAAGAAGTCATCATCGGTTTTGAAGCAGGCGTTCCGGTCTCGATTAACGGAACGACGTATCCACTCGCAAAACTGATCACGGAACTGAACATCATCGCTGGAGCGCATGGCGTCGGACGGATTGACCACGTTGAGAACCGTCTCGTCGGCATCAAATCGCGGGAAGTCTACGAGTGCCCAGGGGCAACAGTTTTACTGAAAGCACATGCTGCACTCGAGACGATCACATTGACGAAGGACGTCGCTCATTTTAAACCGTTACTCAGCAAACAATATGCAGAAACGATCTACAACGGTCTCTTCCACGCACCGTTGACGAAAGGTCTGAAAGCTTTCTTGACGGCAACACAGCAGGATGTCACGGGAGAAGTTCGGGTCAAACTGTTCAAAGGAAACGCAACCGTGACGGGTCGTCAGTCGGCTGTCTCACTCTATGATGAGAAACTTGCGACGTATACAAAAGAAGATGCGTTTGATCATGAAGCAGCAAAAGGCTTCATCAAATTGCACGGGCTTGCCGTTTCGACGCATGCGAGCGTTCATCGTCAGGCGGGTGTGACGAAATGACCAAACTCTGGGGCGGACGTTTTACGGAAAGTGCTTCCGCTCAAGCGGAAGCCTTCGGAGCATCGATTGCATTCGATCAAAAATTAGCGAGCGTCGATTTAAAAGGCAGTCTCGCACATGCACAGATGTTGTTCGAACAAGGAATTCTTGACCAAGACGAGTGGTCGCACATCGAGCAAGGACTAAAGCAACTGGAAGTGACGTTAGCCGACCATTCCTACACGTTAGCGGATGAGGACATTCATATGAACCTTGAGCGTTTGTTGACGGAACAGATCGGTCCGGTCGCAGGGAAACTGCATACGGCACGGAGTCGAAACGACCAGGTCGCAACCGATTTGCATCTATGGATGGAGCAGCACGTCGAAGCGTTGACGACGGCATTACGCGAACTTCAATCTGTCATCACGGAACAGGCCGAGCAACATATCGAGACGGTCATGCCGGGGTATACGCATTTACAACGGGCACAACCGATCTCGCTCGCGCATCACTTGCTTGCGTACTTCTGGATGTTCGAACGGGACGTCGAACGGTTGACGGACAATCAAAAACGGATCCGGAAATCACCGCTTGGTGCGGGCGCGCTCGCTGGGACGACGTTCCCGATCGACCGTTTCCGGTCTGCCGAGTTGCTCGGTTTCGAGTCGATCTATCCGAACAGCCTCGATGCGGTCTCCGACCGCGACTTCGTCATCGAATACCTCGGGATCGCTTCGACCGTCATGATGCATCTCTCGCGTTTTTGTGAAGAAATCATCATTTGGGCGTCACAGGAATTCGGCTTCATCGAGTTGTCCGATGCCTTCTCGACAGGGTCGAGCATGATGCCACAGAAGAAAAATCCGGATTTCGCTGAAT
Source organism: Exiguobacterium sp. TDN 0502 (assembly GCF_050846835.1). Taxonomy (NCBI): domain Bacteria; kingdom Bacillati; phylum Bacillota; class Bacilli; order Caryophanales; genus Exiguobacterium; species Exiguobacterium sp. TDN 0502. The sequence continues at coordinate 44,991 of NZ_JBOZGJ010000016.1, forward strand.
TGATTCGCGGGAAAACGGGTCGTGTCTACGGCAACCTGATGGGCTTCCTGACGACGATGAAGGCATTACCACTCGCTTACAATAAAGACATGCAAGAGGATAAGGAAGGGGTCTTTGATACAGCAGATACCGTCCTTCAGTCCGTCCAAATCTTCACCGGAATGATTGAATCCGCGACGTTTAAGACCGAAGCGCTCAAGAAGGCGACAATGCAAGACTTCTCGAATGCAACGGAACTCGCCGACTACCTCGTAACGAAAGGCATACCATTCCGGGAAGCGCACGAAATCGTCGGGAAGGCTGTCCTTTACTGTGTACAGAAGGGCTGTTTCCTGAAAGATTTGAACCTCGAGACGTATCAAACCTTCCATCCGGATATCACGGAAGAAGTCTATCCGCTCCTCGATCCGGTTCAAGCAGTAGCCCGCCGGACAAGTTACGGCGGTACAGGGTTTGCTGCCGTTTCGGAGCAACTCGAACTCGCAAAACAGCATCTTGCGAATTGACGGATTTTGAAAAAAATCAGTCAAATGACTGGATTTAACAAAAGATGTCTGCTATAACTGTAACTAACAACCGACAGATAGAGGCGCGGACGACATGAGTAGCATCATTCTTGAAGGCAAGCATGCCGAATGATGTGAAAGGGGAAGTCCGCCGAAGTGAACGAGAAGATGCTTCTTCTTATTTGCTGGTACAACGGTTAAGATCCGTTGTACTGCCGAAACCGATGTTTCGGAGCGCTATCTTACGTAAAAGAACGAACGACTTTGTCTTCGTTTGTCCGATCGTGATAACGACGGGCCGTAGGAACGCTCCTACCGGCCCGTCGTTTTTTTCTGTATCGGGACAAAGGAGATAGGATTGTGACAACTGTACTTAAATTTGGTGGAAGCTCGGTTGCGACTGTCGAACAGATTCAGTCTATTGCGAATTATTTGAAGAGTCGCGCAGCCGAAGGTGAAAAACTCGTCGTCGTCGTTTCGGCGATGGGCAAGATGACGGATTCTTTGATCGCACAGGCGCAAGCCATCACGGACCGCCCTGAGCGACGGGAACTCGATCGACTGCTTGCCATCGGAGAAGAACAGACGATTTCATTACTCAGCATCGCCCTCAACTCGCTCGGCGTCAAAGCGTTATCGCAAACGGGCGCACAAGCGGGAATCAGTACGATGGGATTGCATACGAAAAGTAAGATCAAACAGATTGATGGAGATCTGTTACGGCAAAAACTCGAAACGTACGATGTCGTCATCGTCGCCGGTTTCCAAGGGGTTAATGAACTCGGGGACGTCACGACACTCGGACGGGGCGGATCGGATACGACAGCAGTTGCCTTAGCTGCAGTCCTTGATAAACGCTGTGAAATCTATACCGATGTCGACGGTGTCTACACGGCTGATCCACGAATCCATGCCGCTGCTCAACCAATTCCGCACATTTCATATGATGAGATGATGGAGATGAGCGCCCTCGGGTCGAAGGTCATGGAAATGCGGAGTGTCGAGCTCGGGAAAAAATACGGCGTACACATCTTCGTCGGGAAAACACTTGAATCGAAAAGGGGAACATGGATCATGGAAGCGACGGAAACAATGGAACAAAAAGCGGTCACGAGTGTCAGCGTGACGAAGAACGTCTTGACGGTGTCGATCAAGCACGTACCACAAACGAACGCGGCAGTAGCCGATATCTTCGAACTGTTATCGAACCGCCACGTCAACATCGACATGATCAGTCAAACGACGTTCGACAGCGACATCTTCTTATCGTTCTCATGTCCACTCGATGAGGAAGAGTTCCTCGATGAAGCCTTAAAAGACATCATGGATCGCTTCACGACAGCGAAGGTCGATCGCCATAATCAACACGCGAAATTGTCTGTCGTCGGAATCGGAATGCGCGATGCGACAGGTGTTGCTTCGAAATTGTTCGCAATCTTCCGAGCAGAGAACATCCCGTTCTATCAAGTCACGACGTCAGAAATCAGCATCTCATACACGATTGCACAAGACGATATTGAACGGACGGTTGCAGCGATTGCAAACGCGTTCGAGTTATAAGGAGGAAAACAGGATGTATCACGTAGCCGTCATCGGAGCAACCGGCGCCGTCGGTCAAAAAATGTTACAAGTACTCGCAGAACTGGACTTCCCGGTCAGCCGCTTGTCCGCTTACGCTTCTGCTCGTTCAGCAGGCAACACGGTGCAGTTCAAAGGAGAAGATATTACGATCCAAGCGCTGACGCCAAACATCACGGAAGACGGAATCGATGTCGCGTTGTTCGCAGCAGGCGGAACGATCAGTGAGCAATATGCCCCGTTACTAGCTGAAAACGGAACACTCGTCGTCGATAATTCAAGTGCCTTCCGGATGCAGGAGACGATTCCACTCGTCGTGCCAGAAGTCAATCCGCAAGCGATTCAAGCAACGAACCGCTTGATCGCAAATCCGAACTGTTCGACGATTCAATCCGTCGTCGCGTTAGCACCGCTCCAGTCACTGGGATTCGAACGGATCAACTATACGACGTATCAGGCCGTATCCGGTTCTGGTCAAAAAGGAATCGAGGATCTGGCACGCGGGGCACGCGGAGAAGAGCCCGTCAATTATCCACATCCGATTCACGATAACATCTTGCCGCATATCGATGTGTTCCTTGAGAACGGCTATACGAAAGAAGAGCAGAAGATGATTGATGAAACACGGAAAATCTTCAATCTTCCAGCATTACCAGTCAGTGCGACGTGCGTCCGGGTGCCGGTCACGAATTCTCACTCGGTTGCAATCAACGTCACGTTTACACAACCGACGACGGTTACAGCAATCCGTGAAGCACTGGAAGGCGCACCGGGCGTCGTCCTCATCGATGATGTCGCGAATACACGTTATCCGATGCCGCTCGACGCAAGCGGGACGGACGACGTCTACGTCGGTCGGATTCGACAAGATGATAGTCTCGCGAACACATTCCATCTCTGGTGTGTAGCCGACAACATCCGAAAAGGTGCCGCGTCAAACGCCGTACAAGTCGCACGCCAAGCCATCGAACAGTCGATTCATTCATAACAAAGGAGGAGTTCTTCATGTTCAAAGGAGCAGGTACAGCGCTCGTCACACCATTTAATGAAGCAGGCGAGTTGGATCTACACGTATTCGAACGCTTGATCGAGCAACAACTCGCAGCGGGGATTCAGGCACTTGTCGTCGGAGGGACGACAGGAGAAGGTTCGACCTTAACGAATGCGGAATTCGAACAACTCCTGACGACTGCCGTTCAAGTCACAGCAGGACGAGTACCCGTCATTGCCGGAACGGGTTCGAACAACACGGCAGTAACAATCGAGAAGACGTTACTCGCAGAACGCCTTGGTGCGGATGCAGCGATGCTCGTCACACCGTACTACAATAAAACATCACAAGCCGGTCTCGTCGCGCACTTCACGGCGGTCGCTGATGCAACCGAATTACCGATCATGCTGTACAACGTTCCGTCGCGGACAGGCGTTGCAATCGCAGTCGAAACCGCAGTGACGTTAGCACGTCATCCACGCATCCAAGCGTTTAAGGAAGCGAGTGGAGACGTCAGCTTCATGGGCGAACTGATGGCAGCGATTCCGGAAGACTTCGCGGTCTTCTGTGGAAATGACGATCAAATCCTGCCTTATATGGCATGGGGCGCACAAGGTGTCATCTCGGTCCTCTCGAATCCGTACCCGGCAGAGACACAAGCACTGGCTGAATCCTTACTGGCACAAGATCTCGTGACGGCGCGCCGGATTCAGGCAGACTTGTTACCGGTCATCGGTGCCTTGTTCAGCGACGTCAATCCGATTCCAGTCAAAGCATCGCTTGAAGAACTCGGCTTTGCAGTCGGTGCGCCGCGCTTGCCGCTCGTCCGTCAATCGGAAGCCGGTCACGCGCACTTACTCGAAACGATGCGGGCTTACAAAGGAGTGGTTCGATGAAACTCGCGTTACACGGTTATGGGGCGACAGGACAATACGTCGTCGAACTCGCACCACAAAGTGTCGTGGCAATCGTTGACCGGACGAAGTCGTCGGATACGATTGCATCATACGCAGAACTAACGGAGATGGCAGAGGAAGTCGATGCAATCATCGACTTCTCACATCCGAGTTTGTTACCGGATCTGCTCGCATATGGGCTGGCGACCAAAACACCACTCGTCATCGCGACGACTGGTTTTTCGGAGGCAGAACTGGCATCGATCAAGGACGCCGCAAAAGAAATTCCGATCTTCCAGTCGTACAACATGTCGTACGGCATCGCGATGGTGCAGCAACTGCTGAAGACACTCGTACCACTAGCAGGAGCGTATGACATCGAATTGCTCGAGAAACATCACAACCAAAAAGTCGATGCGCCAAGCGGAACGGCGGAGTTGTTATTGCAAACGATTCAGACGGCACGTGACGTCACACCGGTGTATGACCGGTCTCAAACGCGGCAGAAGCGAGAGACGAACGAGATCGGGATGCACGCGATGCGCGGTGGAACAATCTTCGGAGAACACGAAGTCTTATTCGCCGGTGTCGACGAATTGATTGAAATCAAACATACGGCATTATCGAAAAAAGTATTTGCTTCTGGTGCGATCAAAGCAGCTGAGGCACTCATTCAAAAAACAGCGGGACTCTATACATTAGAGACGCTCTACACACAGGAGGATTCACATGTTACTCACTGATGCTTACGAAATTGCTAAATTCATTAAAGATGCTAAAAAACAAACACCGGTTAAACTCTACGTGAATGGTGACTTGGCGGGCTTGACGATCGAAGGCGCAACAGCGTTCGGATCAGATGAATCAAAGATTTTCTTCGCGGATGCAGGACTTGCGGCTACTTTCTTAGAAAAGTATTCAGATCGCATCACGGATGTTCACGTGGAGTATGACCGTCGCAACAGTGCGGTACCAATGCTTGATACACGTCACTTGAATGCGCGCATCGAGCCAGGTTCATGGATTCGTGATCATGTCGTCATCGGTGATAACGCAGTCGTCATGATGGGTGCGATCATCAATATCGGTGCATCAATCGGAGATGGTACAATGATTGATATGAACGCTGTCGTCGGTGCACGTGGGACGATCGGGAAAAACGTTCATGTTGGCGCAGGTGCCGTGGTCGCGGGTGTCCTCGAACCACCTTCAAAAACACCTGTCATCATTGAAGACGGTGTCTTGATTGGTGCAAATGCAGTCATCCTTGAAGGCGTCAAAGTCGGTAAAGATGCCGTCGTCGCTGCTGGTAGTGTCGTCACAGAAGACGTACCTGCTGGAAGTGTCGTTGCTGGAACACCTGCACGTGTCATCAAACAGAAAGATGCGAAAACAGAAGAGAAGACGCAATTGGTGGATGATTTACGTTCACTCTGATTGACGTCGAAGAGGAGGAAAACACATGGCAGTGGATACACAGTATGGAGAAGCAATTTGGTTAGATGGAGTCTTTCATGATCCGAAAGATGCGAATACAAGCGTCATGTCACATGCGATTCACTATGGTAGTGGATTCTTTGAAGGAATTCGTGCTTACGCGACACCGGACGGACCGGCGATTTTCCAATTGAAGGAACATATCGAACGTCTCTTCCGCAGTTGTGCGTATTACCACGTCACGATTCCGTATACGGTTGAGGAACTCGTCCAAGCGACGATTGATCTCGTTGCGAAAAACGGATTCGAATCTTGTTATATCCGTCCATTCGTGTTCCTCGGTACGCCATGGCAAGCATTGATGGCGAAAGATACGACGGTTCACGTCGGGATCTCTTGCTGGGAACTTGGGGAATACTTCGATAAAGGCGCTGGCATCCGTGCCAAAGTCGCATCATACCGCCGCGTCTCATCAACAATGATGCCGATGCAGGCGAAAGCGGCTGCGAACTATATGAACTCACAACTCTTAAAAGGTGAAGCAATCCGTGATGGTTTTGATGAAGCCATCGCACTCGACATGAACGGAAACGTCAGTGAAGCGAGTGTCGCGAACCTCTTCCTTCTTAAAAACGGAACGATTCATACCCCGTCGCTCGATTGTTCAGTACTCGACGGGATCACACGCCAAGTCATCATCCGTTTGGCACAAGATCAAGGCTATCCTGTCGTCGAACGTCACATCGGACGCGATGAGTTGTATGTCGCAGATGAGATCTTCTTAACAGGAACAGCTGCTGAAATCACGAGTGTCGGTGAAATCGATCATATCTCAATCAACGGCGGAACACGGAACGTCGCAGATGAGTTGCTCGACCTTTACCGTCAAGCCGTCACAGGTCAATTGCCGCAATATGCGGATTGGTTGACGCATGTGACACCAGCTGTCGCGGAATGACGACACGTACACTCGTCACGATCGATCGGAAGGCGGTGCGACAGAACGTCGCATCGGTCTTCGCTCGGTCACGTAAACGTATTTTTGCCGTGGTCAAGAACAATGCGTATAACTTAGGTATGCTCGAGATGGTCGAGACGCTGATGGCATCTGATGTGCAACATTTTGCTGTCGCCGAGTTGTACGAAGCCATTGAAATCAAAACGAATTTTCCAGACAGTTATGTACTGGTGATGAATCCGACGGAGGATTTTGAAACAGCACGACGTTTCGGAATCGCGCTCGGTGTCTCATCGCTAGAATGGCTCGCCCTACACAGTGAACAGCTGCAGGGAATCGAGTTACATCTGAAGATCAACGTCGGGATGAACCGTTTTGGTGTCAGTTCGCTTCAAGAGGCGGAAGCTGTCCTTGCGCTTGCGCAAGCAGATTCGCTTGATTTAACAGGTTTATATACACACTTTCCGCTTGCCGATGAGCCGGATGCGGATCATGACGGACAAGTCGAACGTTTCGTCGCCATTGCCGATGCATTACGAAAGCGCCATACGTTTACGTATATCCATTCGGAAAACAGTGCGACGATCGTCAAACACGATCCGCGTCTCGCGTTTTGTAACTATGTCCGCCCTGGAATTTTCTTATTCGGTTATTCGCCGATTGAGAAGATGGACTGGCTCGTGCCGTCACTTCGGATGACGACAGAAGTCATTGAAATTCGTGAAATCGGACCAGGTGAGCATGTGGGATACGGTACGAACTTTACGAGTACAGAACCGATGCGAATTGCTATTTTACCCGTCGGCTATGGAGACGGTGTCGTTCGTGGGCGTGCCGCGCTGCCTGTTCACATTAAAGGAAAGCCTTATCCAGTCATTAATAAACTATTCATGAGTCATACGTTCGTTGCTGTCGATGGAACGGTTGAGCTCGGAGACGAAGTCGTGCTATACGGGGATGGCGTCGAAATTGACGATATTACCCGGACAGGAGCAGCGAACAATTCAGAGCAGATGTGTGCCCGGTCGTGGCGTTTGACGCATCAGTATCTATAAGGAGGAACTTATTATGTATGGAAGTCAGTACCTGACAGAAGAAAACAATACGTTGCACATCGATGGTGTCGCAGCGACCGATCTTGCGACACATTACGGAACACCGTTGTACGTGATGGCGGAGCGGGAGCTGACAGATCGACTGGCGACCGTCCGGGAACACTTCCTTGATAAGTATCCGAATACGTATGCATCGTTTGCTTCAAAAGCACTGACCGTCAGTGCGGTGTACGAACAAGTCGTGCGTCATGGTCTCGGCATCGATGTCGTTACGGGAGGAGAACTCTTCATCGCTCGTCAATCCGGTGTCCCGGCAGAACGAATCTATTTCCATGGTTCGAATAAATCAACGGCTGATCTTCAATATGCCGTTGAGGAAGGTGTCGGACGAATCGTCATCGATCACTTTGCCGAAATCGCACAACTCGAAGCCATCGCAGCGCAAGCTGATCAAACGGTGCATGTCCTGATCCGGATCGTGCCACAAGTCATCGGGGGAGCACATGCGAAAATCCAGACGGGTGGTGTCGATACAAAATTCGGTTTCTCGACACATGCATCCGATTACTTGGACGCGATCGAAGCGATTTTGGCATCAGAACATCTGTCGTTACTCGGCATCCATTGTCATGTCGGTTCGCAAATCCAAGATCCGTCACTATTCGAACAGACAGCTCGGACGATGATGGGCTTCGTCGAAACGATTCGTGCCCAGCATGGTTTTACGGTCAGCGAAGTCAATGTGGGCGGTGGCTTCGGAATTGCCTATACACAGGACGATCAACCGCTTGATTTTGAAGCGACGATTGCACGTGTCATGGACGTGATCGAGACGGAAACGGAGCGACTTGGTATCGAACGACCACGAATCGGGATCGAGCCAGGACGTTGGGTCGTCGCGAATGCAGGCACGACCCTCTATACGGTTGGCGCAATCAAAGAAATCGAAGGCGTCCGGACGTATCTCTCCGTCGACGGTGGGATGACGGATAACATCCGTCCGGCACTTTACGGGGCAGTCTATGAAACGGTCATCGCGAACCGGATGAAGGGTAAAACGACGGAAGTGACGGTCGTCGGAGCAGCTTGTGAATCAGGTGATTTGGTCGCTGAAAAAGCACAGTTGGTCGAACCGAATGGTGGCGATACGCTTGCTGTGTTTGGAACAGGAGCATATAACTTTTCGATGGCAAGCAACTATAACCAATTTTTACGTCCGGCACTTGTCTTCGTCCGGGACGGGGAATCCCGCGAAGTCGTCCGCCGTCAAACGTATGCGGATTTAGTGCAGTGTGACCTTGGGATCAACGGGGTCCGATCAGAGTCGTAAGAGGTAAGGGGTCAAGTGCTAGAGAATCAAAAAACCGACGCGATTGCGTCGGTTTCATGCATGTGATATATGGCGATTCTTCTCTTGAATAGAGAGTGGGCTAACCTAAAATTTTGAGACAATATAAAACACCTTCGGAGTGGTACACTTTTAAAAAGTACTAACATCGGAGG
>NZ_JBOZGJ010000017.1:0-48808 GCF_050846835.1 Exiguobacterium sp. TDN 0502
CGGTTGGCGGTATGAATATAGGTCTTGCCCATCCTTTTTAGGATGGCATCCTGACGACGAGTGGCATAGACTCGAACTTCTACCGTGACGACTCGACTCATCTTTGACACCTCCTTCATCATAATAATTAACTCCATTATAGATTTACTATAAATGCATTTCATCAGGAAGAACAGTCGGGGACATGAGGTGTCTGAAGACACCCCATCCCCGAACTCGCTATCATCCCACCCCTAAAGGAGTGGGCTTTCTCGCTCGTAAATTCTGTAAAAATGAAGATTGAACATATCGCCCTTTGGGTGGAAGATCTTGAAGGAATGCGTCAGTTTTACGTAACGCATTTTAAGGCGACGGCGGGCGAACGGTATCACAATCCGGCGAAAGGCTTCACGTCGTATTTCCTGACGTTCTCAAGTGGTCCACGCCTTGAATTGATGAAACGGACGGACATTACAGAAAAAGCATCCAATACACTCGGTTATGCCCACTTCGCCTTTTCACTTGGAAGTAAACAAGCGGTCGATGACTGGACGGTCCGGCGGTTACGCAAGGCGGGGGTAATACATCTTGACGGTCCCCGGACGACAGGAGACGGGTACTATGAGAGTACGATCGCCGATCCGGAAGGTAATGTGATTGAGTTGACAATTTAATGATGAAACAAGTAATCCCTCATTCGAATTAGAGTGAGGGATTGTTTGTCGATGACAACCGCTCAATTGTTTTCTGCTTGTTGTTATGTCTTTTGACAGTCAGATGTATGACACGAAATTAATTTAAGCCACATTTAAGCGACTATTACAAAACTCTTTATCTACCAACATTTGTAATGATATGCTTAAAAGAGACAATTTATGACTATACGGATGAATTTTTTAGAGGAGGTAGTCTATGCGGAAAAATCTAGGATGGATCTCGATTGGTATCGTAGTCTTTACTTTCATAACGGTCAAGTTATTGCCTTTCAATGGTTTTTGGGGAACCAATTATATGTTAGTAGGTATTTCACTCGCCCTAATCACTGCCATTCTAAGCCTAAAAAATATGGGGAAAATCCTTGCGTTAACATTGCTCACTTCTCTATTAGTACTTTTTATTTTTTCAGTAATCGGCTTTTTAGCACTAGCTTGAACGTTTCGCTAACCGATGAAAACACGATTGACGATTAACTAATATCATTACGATATTTCTTCTCAAACATATCATACGTCTCTGAATCACCGAACAGAAGGAAACAACCGCGATCATCATAGATATTCATGACGATATTCCGATCCATGTTCACGAAAAAGACTTCCGGATAGTATGTATACGTTTGACGAAATCTTGGTTGTAACGTTGGGAAATCCTGATTGCAGATTGCTTTAATTACACGCTTATAATCTAACGCGTTTTTGTTCGGTAATAACACGGCATATTCGACCACTTGCTCTTCTTCATCAATCACTTTTTCTACGAACTTTATGTTGTATTTATCTTCTCTACTTTTTAAGTGACGGAACACTTTCGTTTCTGAATTTTGATACTTACCGCGCTCACTTCTCACATGCACGACGAAGTAAAGGGACTCCTCTTCTTTGAATAGATTATCAAACAATTCGTTTGATTTTTCGTATACCTGTTTAAAATATTGCTCGTTGATTTCATATGAATTTTTCTTTAACTGATAAAGGTCTTTCACTAAGTCTACGTGAATTACTAAATCCTTCTCAACAAAAGAACGATCAAATAAGTTCACATTCCCATAATGTTTTCTCAAGTATTGTTCTAAGTTCATTCCAAGACTCCTTTAATATGATATGTACAGGTGTACTATTCTGACTAATAATAATCATAAGTTCCACACCGGATTGATTCAATGATTGATACACGTTGAAAGGGAGATGAATAGATGATCATTGATACATTATCGAATCATCCTGAACAATTAGAAGTTGTTGCCACAATGATTCATAACGAATTTGTTCAAAAGAAAAAAGGGACGACATCTTATGATAAAGTAAGAGGATTTTTAGACAAAAAATTAGATGCGTCGTATCCTGTGACATTTGTGGCTTTAGACGATGTCACATGTGTAGGAACCGTCTCCCTATTTGAAAATGACTTGAACAAACGACCAGCCTATACGCCTTGGCTCGCTTCTTTATTCGTTGAAAAAGCGTATCGAAACCAAGGGATGATATGCTCCCCAAAAAGTAGACAGTTGAAATAACAAAAACTGTCCACTTTTTGAAGGGAGCTTTTTCTATGTCTAAATCTAAGTTTTCGCCAGATGAAAAACTACGGATCATTAAGATGTGTGAGGACGGAATCGACTCTATCAAGTCAATTGCCTCGCTCTTCGAGCTTTCAGTCACGACCTTGAATAGATGGAGAGCAAAATATCGTACATACGGCTCCTCAGCACTTTTTGATCGAACAAGATGGACAGGTTATCCAGAAGAACTAAAAATGGAGGCTGTACGCGCAGTTCTGACTCGAGAAGAATCGCTCACTAGCGCTACAGTACGGTTTAATATTTCGAGTTTAAGCGTACTTGCAAGATGGATTCGGAAGTATACTAGTCATAGTACTCAAGGGAAACTATTGAAGGAGCGATCCATTATGACTAAAGGTAGAACCACTACATTCGAAGAGCGTATCCAGGCAGTGATGGACTGTATAGAAAATGGGAAAGACTATCAACGCATCATGGAGACCCATCGGGTCTCGTACCAACAAATCTATAGCTGGGTAAGAAAGTTCGAGAAGGACGGAATCGACGCACTGATGGACCGTCGCGGACGTCAGAAGCCACTAGAAGAATTGACGGATACAGAGCGTTTTGCATTGGAGCTGAAACGACTCGTGAAAGAAAATGAACGTCTACGTATGGAGAACGATTTCTTAAAAAAGTTAGAGGAGATCGAGAGGAGGTCACGTTAAGTCAAATTCGTCTTCAAGACAAATACGAAGCCATTCAATCATCGGTAGAGCAATTCGGTTATCCGATCATCGCCCTATGTCATTTGGCTGGTGTCTCGCGCGCTGCCTACTACAAGTGGTTGCGTCGTATCGGTATACCGAAAGCGCATGAGACGGAGAACATGAAAATCATCGAAGAGATGAACCAGATCCACCTTTCGGTGAACGGAATCTATGGCTATCGACGGATGACATTGAACTTGAAACGTCGTTTCGGAAGAAACGTTAACGCTAAGCGCGTCCGTCGTCTGATGCATGTCGCAGGTATTCATTGCGTCATACGCCGGAAACGTCCTTTGTACATTCGTAATCGTCCTCAACAGACCGCCTAGAACATTCTGAACCGTGACTTCAACGCGGTAGGACCGAATCAAAAATGGGTGACGGATGTCACGGAATTAAAGTATGGTACTTCTCAGAAAGCGTATTTGAGCGCCATTCTGGACCTATATGACGGATCCATCCGCGCCTTCGTTCTAGGGCACTCGAACAATAATCAGCTCGTGTTCGATACGCTTGAACTCGCCCTGCAGGGCGCACCCGGAAGCCGTCCTTTGCTTCATAGTGATCGAGGGTTTCAATATACGTCGCATGCGTTCCGTCACATGACACGCGTGGCAGGCATTACACAAAGTATGTCTCGGGTTGGTAAATGTATTGATAATGGTCCGATCGAGTCCTTTTGGGGAGCGTTGAAATGCGAAAGTTATTATCTACATAAGTTTACGGAGTTCGACGAACTCCAACTTGCGATTCAGAAGTATATTCATTTCTACAATGAAGAACGGTATCAACAACGATTAAACGGCTTGGCTCCATTAGAATACAGAGCACAAGCCGTTTAAAAGATTTTTATTATTTATCCTGTCTACTTGACGGGGAGCAGTTCAGATTCGTCAGGTGCGTACTTTTTTCCTTTGACGAATTGTAATATTAAGTGCAACACTTAGCTGAAAATACAAAAAAACCCATAACGGCCTCGTGTAGAATAGAGTTACCACACCAAATTCAACGGAGGATTCGTTATGAGCTATGTTCATCTTACCACATCAGAAAGAGTCAAAATAGAAACTTATTTAGAGCTTGGATTTTCAATGCGAAAAATCGCTCAGCATCTAGGACGACAGCCGTCCACGATCTCACGCGAACTAAAACGGAATCCCTCTTACAATGCGATCAACGCCGGACGACGTTATGAGATGAAAAAGAAGAATTGTGGCGCACGCACGCTGTTCAGCGCTTCGCTTGGGTCACGCATCCTTTCGAAGCTGCGAGAGACGTGGTCTCCCGAACAGATTGCAGGACGGCTCTCTCGCGAACAGGGACCATCGTACACTACAATCTATCGATGGATATATAAAGGATTCATCAAGAGCGATCTAGGCGTTTTGCGACAAAAAGGCAAGCGTCAAAAGCCACGTGAGACACGAGGTCGCTTCAACATCGGGCTTCCGATCAGTAAACGTCCGTCGGACGTCCGGGGTCGAGAGACTTTCGGACATTGGGAGTTGGATACTGTCGTATCAGGACGAGGACAAACTAAGGCATGTGTCGCGACATTCATCGAACGCAAAAGTCGGTTCTATATCGTACTACCGATGGTCGATCGTTCTTCTCACTCGATGGAACATGCCATCCGAACACTTCATGCTTCTTACCCTTCGGGAACGTTTCAAACCATGACAACGGATCGTGGTAAAGAGTTCAGCTGTCACGAACGGATACAGGATTCCCTCGGTATCCCGATGTACTTCGCAGATCCTTATTCTTCATGGCAGCGTGGCAGCAATGAGAATGCCAATGGTCTTCTCCGTGAGTTCTTCCCAAAGGGAACGAACTTCGGAATAATCAACTTGGCAGAACTGAATCACGCACTTTCTAGAATCAACAATCGACCACGAAAGTGTTTGGATTGGAAAACCGCATACGAGGTCTTTTCTGAAGAAGTGTTGCGCTTAATTTGACAAACCGTCTTTCATAAAAAATGGAGTCCTTCGCGTAATCGCTAGGACTCCATTTTTGGTAGATCGAATATCATGCCGTTCGTTCTCTCCGTAAGAGATACAGGAAGTACGGTACACCGATGATTGCTGTGATCAATCCGGCTGGTACTTCAAGCGGCGGATGAATCCCACGACCGAGCGCATCCGCAACGACAAGTAACCCGCCACCGAGCAACAGCGCCATCGGCAACACTGCGAGATGCTTATGACCGACGAGACGCCGTGCCATATGCGGCGCAATCAAACCGATGAATCCAATCGCACCGACCGTCGCGACGGCAACACCGGCTAGGACGACAGCGAGCGCCAAGAAGACGTGCCGTGTCCGCTGAATCGGTAACCCGAGACCAATGCTGACTTCCTCACTAAGTGATAAGACATCGAGTTGACGGTGTCGATAGAAGAGGATCGCACCGATTACGACGAGCACCGGCGCTAAGATCAACACTTCCTGCCATCCTTTCCCGAATAGACTTCCAGCAAGCCAGACGAGTGAATCGTTCGTCTGGAGTGGAAATTTAATCAACAGGTATTCTGTTCCTGAAGCACAGATCGCACTAACGGCGATACCAAGTAACGCAAACGAACTGCGGGAGACGTTGCCACCCCGCTCAAGCATCATCAACGCTAACATGACGAGTGCTGCCCCGATGAAGGCGGCGAGCGGTGTCAACAAGAGCGGACCGTCCGGCACGAGGGCAATCGTCAAAACGGCGAATAGTGACGCTCCGTTCGTCACACCAATCACGTCCGGCGAAATCAATGGATTACGGATAACACTTTGTAAGATGACTCCAGCAAGAGCGAAACTCGCACCTGCTAAAAAGGCAAGGACCGTTCGCGGCAAGCGGTAATTTTGAACGATGAAGGCATCCTTTCCACCAAAGAATGACTGCCAGAGTTCCGTTACCGATAACTGAATCGAACCGACCGACAGTAAAACGAAGCTCGTGATAAGGACGATTACTGCGACAATCAGGATCCGACGCATGTCTCTCATCGTAATCCCCCTTTCATCTGGCGGCGTGCCAGCAGAAGGAAGAATGGTGCTCCGAGCAATGACGTCACGATACCGACTGGTGATTCATACGGATAGGCAATGAACCGCGCGAGGACATCGGCGTATGTCAACAACAGACCACCGATGACGGCAGCGACCGGCAGAACGATCCGGTAATCTTCCCCGACGAGTCGCCGCGTGATGTGCGGCACCATCAAACCGATGAAGCCGATTGCTCCGGCGACGGCAACGGTGACGCCTGCGAGTAACACGACACTGATGCCGGCAAGCAGACGGATCCGCGTTACTTTTTGCCCGAGTCCGACCGCGACGTCTTGCCCGAGTTGGAAGACAGCGAGCGATTTCGCAAGACTCGCAGCAAGCAGCAATCCGGCAAGCGACCACGGTAAGACGATCCGGAGTTCGAGCCAGCTCGCGTCACTGAGCGAACCGGACAACCAGTACAGGACGTTCGTAATCCGGTCGTTGAACAAAATCAAGCCTTTCGTCAGCGACGTCAGTAAGAGATGAATCGCCATCCCGACAAGGGCGAGTTTTAATGCTGTCATCCCGCGAACGGAGGCGAACGAAAAGACGAGCACCCCTCCGACTAAGGCGCCAGCAAAAGCGAAGTAGATCAGATTTGCCGTTCCGAGCGACGGAAAGACGAGTAGACTGACGACGACGAGAAACGATGCACCGGCATTGACTCCGAACACTTGCGGTGAAGCGAGTGGGTTCCGCGTCACGGCTTGCATGATTGCCCCTGCAACAGCGAGATTCGCTCCGAGCAACAACCCGAGTAAGAGCCGTGGTACGCGCAGATTCGTCAGGACAAGTCCCGCTTTTGATGTCGTGCCACTGATCCATTCTTGGACTAAGTGAATCGGATTCATCTGTGTGATGCCAAAGAACAGGCTACTATAAACCGCTAAGCAACCGAGTAATAAAAGTACGAAGATTAGACGTTTCCGCTGCACCGGATGTTTCCCCTTTCATCAAGACGAAAAGCCAGATTGCTCCGGCTTTTTGTCGTTCGTTATTTCTGTTGTAACAATTGAATCGCTTCGTCGACGATCTGTTCTGCAGCGTCAAGACCACGGTAGCGTGTCCAGAGGTCACGATTGACTTCGTAGACTTCCTTGTTCTTGACTGCCGTGATTTGATTCCAGAGCGGATTGTTTTTCCATTCCTTCAGCAGTTTCGGATCGGCTTCCGCCATGAAGATGACATCCGGATCCCACTTGACCATCTGCTCTAACGTAATCGTCACAGTCGGTTCCGCCGTTTTCGTCACGGCGTTCCCAATCCCGATCTTCTCGAGTAATTCACCGTCAAACGACGTTTCACCGTGTGCCGTCAATGAATCGGCGCGGAAGACACCGACCATGACTTTGCGGTCATCTTTTGGATCCACCTTTTTCTTTGCTGCCTCTAACCGCTCTTCATGCAGCGCAAGACGATCGTCCATCTGTTTTGTTTTACCGACCGCTTCCGCAATCGTCTTGAACGAATCGATATTTTGTTCGTACGTTGCATTCCGACTCTTCAGGATGATCGTCGGTGCGATTTCTTGTAATTGTTTATAGATTCCTTTATGGCGATTGAAGTCGCCGATAATTAAATCTGGCTGCAAGGAACTGATCACTTCGAGGTTCGGTTGTTGGCGTGTACCGACTTCCGTGAACGAGATGTCTTTTCCGAGTAGTCCGGAGACATCGGTCTTGTTTTCTTGTGCGATCCCGACTGGTGTGATGCCAAGTTCGTCTAATGCATCGACAAATGAGAATTCGAGGGCAACGACCCTCTTCGGTTTCTCTGGCACCTTCGTTTTTCCTGCTTCGTGCGTGATTGTCCGCGTCTTTTGATTTGTTTGTTCAGCTTGACCTGAACAGGCCGCAAGCATCAAACTGCTCAACACGAGGAGCGTCAACGCCGTCATCCAAGTTTTGCGTCTCATGGTGAGACCTCCTTTAATTCGTGATTCGATATTGAGAATCATTCTTAATTAATCCTATCTCAGCATATCAAAGATTTCCATCAAGCAAAAGGCTTATCCTTATTTTCAGATAATATAGGTTAATAGCAACATTTTCTGAAGCATTATGGGATAATCAGGTAGTGAATAAAGGAGGAACTTGAGATGAATTGGATGAAAGACTTGGCACGGCGTATCGAATTTCCACTCGAGACGATCACATTCGATCAATTACCTCGTTTACTGGAAGCCTTTGCGTACCATTTGCCGTTCGAGAATACGACTGTCCTTGAGAAACGAGTCCGTCCGTTTAACGACGACCGCTTCATCGAGACATTCTTGACGGAGCAACGCGGCGGTGTCTGTTATGACTTGAACGGACTGCTGCATCGTGTTTTGCAGGAACTAAACTGTCCGGTGCGACTCGTGCAAGCGACCGTCTATGATCAAAAATCTGCCGCCTGGTCAGCGACAGGACCGACCCACGTTGCAATCATCTGGAATGAGACACACCTGCTTGATACCGGCTTCGGCGTCAATTTACCGCTCGTTCCGGTTCCGTTAAGTGGGGAGACGGTTCATTCCGCAAGCGGCAGTTACCGCATTAGCACAGAGGATGTTCTCGAAATTCAGCGGACAGGACAGGTAGAATTCGTGACTGGCTACAAGTTCGACCGTGAGACAGCCATTACGACGAACGACTTATCGAAAATGGAACAGATCATTCAGCAGAGCGACGCTTCGCCGTTCAACAAAGGTCGTCTCGTCGCGATGCGGACACCAAGTGGACAAAAGACGTTGACCGAGCGGACATTACGAATCGAAGACACAACGACGACTGAATTGCCGGTCGCTGGTCCCGCTCAATTCGAGATGCTATATCAGACACACTTTTTAGGACAGGAGTAATCAACATGGATCGATATACGCTTTGTTTAATCCGTCACGCGGACCACTTTTTACTCGTCAATCGACAAAAGCGACCGGCGATGGGCATGTGGAATGGCGTCGGCGGTAAGATCGAACCGGGCGAGACACCGGAAGCTGCCGTCATCCGCGAGACGTTCGAAGAGACCGGCATCACGTTAGACACGGTGACACCAAAAGGCATCGTTCGCTTACACGGGGAAGAGACGTCCGGGATGTATCTCTATCTCGCTGATCTACAAAACCGTCCGTTTGCGACACCGGTCATGACGGTCGAAGGCATCCTCGATTGGAAATCGCTCGACTGGATCTTAAACGACGATAACATGGGAATCATCAGCAATCTCCGGCACTACTTACCGGTCGCCCTTTCAACGAATCAACCGTTATTGCATGACTTCCATTACGATGGACATACGATCACTGCCTATTCATCGGACGCGTTAATCGAGACCTAACACAACATCCCCGCTCGTCCTCTCGGACAGGCGGGGATGTCTCGTTAGAATAGATGTAAGCCCGTCACGATGACCGCAACGATGACGATTCCTGGTAACAAGTTCGCAACACGAATCTTCGTGATGCCAGCAAGATTAAGACCAATCGCCGCAATCATCACCCCACCAGTCGCCGTCATCTCCAAGATGAATTCCTGCAGGACGGCGTCGGGAATGAATTTCGTGATTGCAACGGCACTCAGTGCAATCGCCCCTTGATAGAGAAAGACAGGAATCGCCGAGAACATGACACCGATCCCGAGCGTTGAACTGAGGACGAGTGCCGTAAACCCGTCAATCAACCCTTTCGTATACAGGACGTCGTGATCCTGACGTAGTCCACCGTCGAGCGCTCCTAACACGCCCATCGCGCCGATGACGAAGATCAACGTCGCTGTCACGAACCCTTCCGCGATGTTCGACGGACGCCCGCGACTGATCTTACGTTCGAGCCACGCCCCCATCCGGTCGAGTTTCTCATCGAGCCGGAACCATTCGCCGATCGCGCCACCAAGGACGAGACTCCCGATGACGATCAAGAAGTTCGTACTTTTCATCCCCATCTGCATCCCGAGCACGACGACGGCTAGACCAATCGCTTGCAAGACGGTCTCCTTCATGCGTTCCGGAATCCGGTGGAACATCAATCCAAGCAACGTCCCGATGATGATCAGGACGGTATTGACGAGTGTACCTGTTAAAACCATCTGACAGCCTACTTTCTCAATTGATTTTTCGTTTAGCGGAACGAACGACGGTTCGCTCTGCCTGATTCAAACTATGCAATGTCATCCCGAGCATGACGAGGATGATGCCGAGTGTCGCGAGTCCCGTTGGCAGTGCCGCGTGGAGGAAAAGAATCTCCCCAAGAACGGTAAAGACGATTTCAAACGACTGGGTCGCTTCAATCGCAGCAAGACGGACCGGTTCTGTCCGGACGAGCGACGTCGCGTAAAAGAAGAGCGACGTTGCGATGACTCCGGAGAACAAGGCGACGAAACCGGACTGGGCAGCTTGACTGACACTCGGTAAGCCGACCTGTATGTAGGCAATCGCGGAAAGAACGATCCAAAACGGTAGACTGGCGAGCGTCATCCCAAGAATCCGTTCGAACACATCGAGCTGATCCCCGTAGCGTTCCATCATCTTCCGGTTCCCGAGCGGATAAGCAATCGCCGCGCCGAGCACCGGTAAGGCACCGAACAGGAGTGACTGGAGCGACAGGCTTCCTGCGACTGATAGTTGCATGACGACGACACCGAGGACAATCAGGACAGAATACTTGAGTGCCGACCACGGAATCCGTTGGTTGAATAAGGGCGCGAGCAGCGGTCCCGCTAGAATCGTCAACTGCCATGTCCCGGCAATCAACCAGCCTGGTGCGTAGTCAGCAGCAAGACAAATGCTCCCGTAAAACAATCCAAAGCCGATCGTTCCATACAGTAACCAAAAGCCGATATCGGCTCGAAGCGCCTGTACGACGCGCCCGATCCCGCGACGTAGCAAAACGATGCCGATAAAGAACGGCAACATCAGGAAAAAGCGGAGTGACGCACTATAGATCCAGTGACCGCCTGCCCCTTGCATTGATTGATTGAGAATGAACGTAACAGCGAAGAACATCGCTGCGAGTATGCCGTAGAGAATCGGTCGCATCAGCTCTCCTCCTTTTTTAATGTCGAGACGAGTAGACGACCGAGTCCGTTCCAGTTATGCTCCGTCGCTTGGACGAGTTGTTCGATGTCTCGTTTTTCACACGCGTTCAAAATCGCGGCATGATCGGCAATCGACTGGCGTCCGAGTTGATCAAACTGAGCATATTCGAGCCGGCGGATCAACGGAGTCAATCGGCGGATCGTCTCCCGTAGTTGATCGTTCTGACTGCGCTCCACGAAGACATCGTGAAAAGCATCGTCAAGCGCCAGTGCCGTTTCCGTCTCCTGCAAATCAATCGCTGTCGTGAACTGGTGATGGATCGTTTGAAGTTTCGTTAAGTCGTCTTCCGTCAGCTGTGGACCGGCAAGTCGTGCCGCTAACGCATGCAGTGTCGCGATGATCGGATAGGTTTGCTGTGCCTGTTCAGCATCGAGTTCCGTCACAATCGTCCGTGAGCCCCGTTTGGCAAAAATCAATCCCTCCTCTTCGAGTCGTTTCAAGGCTTCGCGGACCGGCGTCCGACTGACGCCGAACGCTTCCGCGAGTGCTTGATCGTTCACCTTCTCGCCTGGGGCAAGACGTAAGGTGATGATATGGTGTTGCAGGCGCCGATACACTTCCTCACTTAAAGGAAGTCGTGCAATGGATAAGTCATCAATTGTAGGTTTCATACAAGTAATATATTACATATTAATCTGTTATGAAAGCTTCTTCCTCAAATTCATTGGATTTATTTTACACACTACCTTGCAATACAAAATAGCATAGCGTATCATTACCTTGTAATACCAAGTAGCGAAAGGAAGATGCGGATGTCATCGACGCAAATGTTAAAAGGAATTCTCGACGGCTGCTTACTCGCACTGATTGCGGAAGAAGAGATTTATGGCTATGAACTGGCGACCAAACTCAAAGCGTATGGTTTCGCTGACATTAGCGAAGGGACGATCTACCCTTTATTGATCCGAATGCAAAAACTGGACTGGATCGAAGCAACCTCACGCGTCTCTCCGTCCGGTCCAAAACGAAAGTACTATTCGATCACGACGAGCGGTGTTGAAGAACTCGCCGCCTTCAAGCAAAGATGGCACCACCTTTCGACGAGTGTCGAAAGCATTTTAAAGGAGGACGAATGAGATGACCCTATCGACGGAATCTACACGATTTTTGGAAGACTTAAAGGTATATCTACTTGCTTCGGGTAAAAATGAACAGGCGACGAATGAGATCGTTACCGAACTCGAAGATCACCTGATCGAAGCGGAAGCGGACGGGAAATCGGTTCGTGCGATCACCGGTGACAGTCCTGCAGACTACATCCAGTCGATTTCGAAAGAGATGGCGTTCGATCCGAAAGAAGCGTTTTGGATTGTCTTGCAAGTCTTTCTCGGCGCATCGAGTTTTCTCTATCTCCAAAAACTCTTAAATGGTATAACGACGTTCAGTATCCTGCTCGTAGGTGGCTTCCTCCTAATTAGTGCCTTTTACCTGACGACTCTGGCGTTTCTTTTCCGTCAAGATGCTTTACGTGATGGCGCACGCCCTCGTATCATGCGTTACGGGATTCATGGTAGCGTTCATCTTTTATTAATCATCGGACTACTAGTCGTCAATGGAATTATCGATTCGCCAAAGATCACGTTATCTCTAAGCGTCGGTTGGTTACTTGGTGCCCTATTGATTATCTGGATACTCGTCACGGCATGGAAGACGAAAACATGGATTTTGCCGATTGCATTGTTCGTCTTTTTCGTACCCCAACTATTACTTCTATCTCTGTTTGATTTGTCAAAGATCACTGCTGTGCTCGTTAGTTATGTTTTGACCTCCATAACGATTGCAGTCACTTTTATCCGTGAATCTAAACAAGATCAGTCAAAATCCCCAAGTCACTAAAGAATTTGCTTTCGTTCTAATAGTAAAAAACGACCTCAGCGATGAGGTCGTTTTGTGTATTACGTATTTTTTATGCCTTGCTCTACTTCATACCGCTCACGCGTCCAATTGTAGACATGACTCGTCACGGTCCGTCCGTCAATTCGCTCCAAGACGAATGGTCGATCAAGGACATGCGTAAAGCCTAATTTTTCAACGACACGGCGTGATTGATCGTTGAAATCAAAGTGTCCACACCAGACGATATCGACTGGTAACTCACGGAAGATGAAATCGAGCATCGCTTCGACGATTTCTGGCATCCGCCCTTCTCCCCAGTAGTTTGGCGCAAGGACATAACCAATTTCAACTTGACGATCATGCGTGATTGACTCATCCGGACGACGATTGAAGTGAAAACCAAAGCTCCCAATCACTTCTCCGGTCTCCTTATCGGTGACTGCATATTCGCCAGGTGACGCTTGAAAGATCCCGATCACTTCGCGACTCTCGTCAAGCGAGGCATGCGGTGCCCAACCTGCCTTTGGTCCGACGTTCGGATCCTTTGCGTAAGCATACAGTGCTTCTGCATCGTCTTCTTGCCAACGGCGCAAAAGGTGCCGTGGTGTTTCTAATGTATCTGGTAAATTCATCTCGATTCCCCCTTATTAAGATACGTTTCGCTGCCGCGCGACCGATTCCTTCACGAACAGACTCGTGTAGACTAAACCGAAGCCCGTCAAAAGAATCAATCCGAGGTAAACACTCATCATCGACGGGATTAAAAATGTCCCGACTAAAATCGTCGACCGGGAAAGTAAGTCGGCTCCGGCAAACGACGTTCCCGC
This sequence comes from Exiguobacterium sp. TDN 0502, assembly GCF_050846835.1. NCBI lineage: Bacteria > Bacillati > Bacillota > Bacilli > Caryophanales > Exiguobacterium > Exiguobacterium sp. TDN 0502. The sequence goes on from NZ_JBOZGJ010000017.1 coordinate 13,749, forward strand.
AAACGCTGAGTATGCCCCGCGTTGATCGGCTGGCATCATGTTCGCTTTTTGTGTATTCAAGACCGGTGAGTAGAGCAACTCGCCGATCGTTGCGATGAAGATGAAAACCATCAGTGCCGTCATACTGTTGGCACTCGTCACGACGACATATCCGATCGTGTACAGCATCAGACCTGCAGCAAGCGTCCGCCGTGGCGACAAGCGCTTCGCGAGCCGCTGGACGATGAACGTCAACGTGACGACGAGTAACGTATTTTCAATGTTGATGATACTCATCATCCGGACGCCGTTGATTGACCAACCGGCAAACGATAGCGGTTCGAACGAATCGGCGAGGCGGACGGCGACGTAACTCCCCATCGAAAATTCAGCCGCTAAGATACACATTGAACCGAAGACGACTCTGACGAATGGGCGGTCTTGCCAGGCGAGCTGATAACTGTTGAAGATATCGCTGAGAACGCCACGTAATTTTTGTCGTTGCCACGTCCGCGGTGTGTCGTCGAGAAACAGGTAGTAAGCGATCGGTAAGACGGATGACGTAAAGCTCAAGATCCAAAACAACAGCAACTGGTTACTAACGTAAAGCCAGCCACCGAGCGCCGTTCCGATGGCGATTGAGAGATTGATCAGCCAGTAGTCGAGCGCGTAGACCGCTTGGCGGTTTTCCTTCGTCGTCGCATCGATGATGATTGCGCTCATTGCCGGGCGACCAAGGTTACTCGTCACCGAGAAGACGGCGTAAATGACCATGAACAGCAACATCCAGTCGAGTGATAAGGAAATCGTCATCGTGATGAACGTCAATGCCGTGAGCGTCGATGTCGTGACGAGCAGCCGTTTACGGGAAAAACGGTCAGCGAGATATCCGCCGAGTAGATTGGTAATGAAGCTGACGAAGACCATCGCAATCAAAAACGCACCAGCAACGACTTCGTTGAATGCCTTGACGAACAAGAGAGCCATGAACGGCATGATCGAAAACGAGACAGCCCGGTTAAAAAACGATGTGATGAGACGTACTTTAATTGGTTTCGGTATTTCTTTCCATTTCATATTGTCACCTTCCATTCTCTACCTGTATCATAAACAAGACAATACATAAGAAAAATGGACGTCATTCAAAAAAGATGTCCCCTTTTAAGGAGGATGAATGAGATGGATGCTTATCTTTTTATGTTATGGAAGACTTGCCGAAATGGACATTACTCAATCGCGACACTTGCGGATGCCATCCATTTAAGTCCTAAACAAACAAAACGATATCTCAATAAATGGCAGGATGAAGGCTGGATTGACTATACGAGTGGTCGTGGACGAGGCAATTTGAGTGAACTCGTCTGGTTGCGCCACGTTGAACGCGAGTATGCGAAACGGATGCTCGAGCGAATCGACCGTGACTCAATCGAATCAGTAACAGAGGAATTAACGTGGGACTGGTCACCGGCGCAAGCCGGACGGTTCATGCGCCAACTCGAGCGAAAGTTCGGCTATACGCAAACGACATCAGACGCTTTACTGATTCCTCGGAAACGCAACTTCCTGACGACACACCCGTTAGAAGCAGCGGACATCCATAGCGCTCACCTCGTCCAAAACGTCTTCAACCGCCTGTTTACAATCGATAGCGACGGCAATATTCAGGGCGAACTCGCACATCACTATGTCTGGAATGGTCCGACACTCAGCCTCTTCTTACGTAAGGACGTCCGCTTTCATGACGGTTCGCTCCTGACGAGTAAGGAAGTAACGAAGAGTCTGCGTGCCTTGATTGCCTATCCCGCTTACGCTTATTCCTATCGGCACGTCAAACACATCGTCTCGAACGGTCCGTACCGCGTCGATCTCACACTCGATCAGCGTCGGAGTTCGATTTTGCCGCAACTGGCCTCGATTCATACGAGCATCATCAAAGACGGCATCGGGACGGGAGCGTTCCAACTTGCACAACATGACGATAAAAAAACCGTTCTAACGGCATTTCCGAGTTACTTCGGCATCCGCGCCCTGCTCGACCGGATCGAGTTCATCCAGATGCCGGAGCAATACGATCCGGTCTACCGGACATCGGCTTCTGACTCCAGTCCGATCGATACGATCGCAACGCAGTCCGGCTTTGGTCTCGTCTTGCTTCATCCGCGGGCAGGTGGTCCGTTCGAGTCCGCTGAAGCGCGACATTATATCCATCGTCTCGTTGCAGAAATCCGTGGTAACATCCATGCATTTGAGGAACGCGCACAACCGAACGACTGTGGTTTTCTTGAGTCCTATAGTCAACCGTATACTGTCCCGGATGGTCCTGCCGTTTTGTTCACGCAACCGATCCGAATCAAGCTGACTGATTTTACGGACAAGGTGACACGCTGGCTCTGTCAGCGATTTGATCAGGACGGAATTCCGTATGAGTTCGTCGCGGTCGGGTTTGAAGAGAGCATCACCGATTTCCATGCGTACGATACGATCGATCTCGCGATCCATGCGGAAGTGTTCGAGCGAAATCTACAGTATGCGTTTTATCAGTTCATGACGAATACGTTCTCACCGCCTATCCGCCTGTTTCAACAGATGCCAAAGATGCTGAGATGGATTGAACAATACGATGCGACACCGTTCGAAGACTGGCTCCCGATTCACCAAGCAATCGAGCGTTACTTGATCGACGAATCGTATTTCATTCCGTTCTATCATGATACGCGACTGATTCCGTATCCGATCGAATTGCAAAACATCACGATTGATTCATTCGGTTATTTTGACTTCGCCAAGCTCTGGATCTCTAATCAATCGTGACGAATCCTTGTCGAAATTTTGACCTGCTTGTGACAAAACACACGATGTTCATTAATCTAGTATTTTAAATGTTGTATTAAAATGGCGCGTACGAAATACTAAGACTGTCTTCATTACTTAGCGAAAAGGAAGTGGTCTTATGTTATCAACCTCTACCATTCAAATCGTCCAATCGACGGTACCAGTCCTTGCGGCTCACGGCGCAGCAATCACGAAAGTCTTCTATCAGCGACTGTTCCTCGCTCACCCGGAACTGAAACACGTCTTCAATCAAACGAATCAACGAAGCGACCGACAATCGCAAGCACTTGCGACGGCTGTTTATGCCGCTGCTGCTCACATCGATCGACTCGAGACGTTAAAACCAGTCTTGTTACCGGTTCTTCATAAACACCGTAGTCTACAAATCAAACCGGAGATGTATCCACTCGTCGGTCAAGAATTACTCGGAGCGATGCAAGACGTCTTAGGTGAAGCAGCGACGCCGGAGATTTTGCACGCGTGGGGTGAAGCGTACGGAGAGATTGCCGATCTGTTCATCGCCCTTGAAGCTGAACTATACGCGCAGGACGAGCAGGCGAAAGGCTTTTCCGGTTATCAGTCCGTCGAGATTTCTGACATTCAGGAACAAGCAGACGGCATTCGCTCGCTGACTTTTAAAACGGACGGTCCGCTTCCTGCTTATCGAGCAGGCCAATACATCACGGTACGGATTCAAGATCAAGACGGCTTATGGCACAATCGTCAGTACAGTCTGACGACGGCATCGAACACGACGACCTATACGATTGGCGTCAAACGAGAAGGGATCGTCTCCGACTACTTACATGCAGCTCGCATCGGTGACACGGTGTTGATCAGTGCGCCAGCAGGTGCTTTCACGCTTGATGCATCCGACGAACCCGTCGTTCTGATTGCTGGTGGGATCGGCATTACACCAATGCTTGCGATGGCAGACGAAGCGTTAGCTGCCGGACGACGCGTGACGTTACATCACGCTGTCCAGGATGAACGCAATCGTCCGTTTACAGAACAACTCACCTTACTCGAGCAACGTGGCGCGCACGTCGTTCGTTACGCGGAGCACCAGGCAACGGATCAAGCGGGTCGCCTGCCAAAAGACATCATCGCAAGCATCAAGGATCCGACTTACGTCTGTGGCCCGCAAGCAATGATTCAATTTGTCATCGAACACTTTACGGCGTCACCAGATAAACTGCATTACGAAATCTTTGGACCGGCACTCGCTTTTACAGCGGAAACACCAGTCACGCAGTAAAAAAACATCCCGCTCTCTTTGACGCGTGTCAAAAAGAGCGGGATATTTGATTAGTGGGGGAATCGTTCTGATAACGGACGAACCAAGACGACGTCCGTCGCCATCCGATTGTCGCGGCGTGGTTCATCAACTGGTTCGATCGTCCAGTTTTTCGCGTGGAGTGTATTTAAGGCACGCGCTAAATCGTACATCGAATAACGATCGTTGCCGTTCAACTGATAGAGTCCCGCTTCGCATTCCAGTAAAATCGTAACGAGCGCTTCTGCCGTATCTTCAAGCAACGAACTCGACGGATACCAGTTTCGACTCGCTCGAATGACGCCGTGTTGCTTCATCTCGTTCGTAAAGAAGTCGACCATGTTGTTCGAACCTGCCTTCGTTCCGATTTGCCAGCCGATCCGAACGATTTTCGCATGCGGATCGATTGCTTGGATTACTTGTTCGCAAGCAATCTTATAGGCGCCATACTCATCGGTCGCATCAGGCATCGTGTCCTTTTCAATCGGTGCCGGCACGTCGTCCGAGAAAACAGACACCGTACTCGTGAAGAAGAATGGAATCTTATACTCTTGGCATAGGCGGGCGAGTGCTTCCGTCCAACTGACAGACCCCATCCCGATATGTAAGAAGTAATCCGGTCGTTCGGTTTCTAAAAATGTCCGCATCGCGGATTCATCGGTCGTCGAGACTTTCGTCCGGTCCCACGCGACTGTTTTGACGTCGTGTTTTGCTAAAACGTCCGCAACGACGGGCGCTACCGTTCCGTTCATGCCTGTAATGATCGCTTTCATGTAAAATCCTCCTTTATGTTTTTAAATACAAAATCGTAAAGCTACTCGCTTCTTCAGTGTACACATGAATCTTTAAATCGCCATACAAAAAGCGCCCGTCATCCGATTATAAACCGGCAGACAGACGCATGGATTGTTTTTAGGATTACTTCGATACACCTTCCGTAGCCATCCGGCGCCACAATACATTTAAAAAGACCGTCATCCCGCTGATCGGGATCAAAAACAATAATGCCGTGACCCATAAACTCTCCATCGACTCCACTCCTCATCGTTCATTTCTATTTCTAGTGTACAAAGATGCGAAACCGCTTACCTCCACCTCAAGGCGGATATTTCATCCGACCTTGTCCTGTCGTACCTCCGTGAAGGACACGGTACGATGAATGAGTAACCAGATCCCGGTCATCACGAGACCACTTAAGGCAAACAGCAGAAAAACGAACGAGATACTAAAGAGCGTCGTCAAGTACGATGACAGACTGTAACAGAGCGCAGAACATGCTGTCGAAGCTGCGACCATCGCGGTCCGGACCCGTCCGAGTAAGTGCGCAGGCGTCGAACGCTGCAACAAGGTCGAGAACGGAATCCCGAACAATGTCAGTGCCATACCGAGTAAGACGAACCCGCCGATTGCAAGGGGAACGGACGAGACATAAGCAACGATCGCAATCGAAAACCCTTGCAGTACGACAGCGACGCGAAACAACGTATCTTGTCGAACGGAAATGACCCATTTCCCGTAGATAAGCGACATCGCAATCCCCCCGATCACCGTCGCCAGCTCAAGCGCCGAAAAGGTCTGCGCATTCCCCGATAAGACGTCCTTGGCATATGGTGCAAGTAAGGTGTTCATCGGTGTAATCATCCAGTTCGCAAGAATCGCACAGCCGAGAATCCATTTCAGGTGTCCGTCTCGAACGACATGGCGTATCCCTTCGAGTAATGCTTCGCGGTAGGATCCGTGACGTGCCTGCGACCTGCCCCGTCAAATGCCGGACGAGGACCCAGGCGACGAGATGCAGACCAAGATCAAGCCATAAAATACTCGAAATCGAGAAATGAGCAACCATCATCCCACCGAGTAGGAATCCACTTAACGTCCCGATTCGCTCGATCGTTGCAAGATAAGCATTCGCTTGCGGCAATTGTTCATCTTCGACTAAATCAACGACCCACGTAAACACAGCATTCCCGCCGACGATTTGCAGGATCGTTTGAACAACGAGTAAGCCGAGTATCCAGGGCAAAACGACGTCCGACAGTCCGATTCCCGCTAACGTAATACCTAGTGCCAGCAAGCGGATCAGTAAGGACGTTTGATAGAGCGACGCACTGACGAACCGGTCAATCCACGGACCGACGAACGTCGAGACGAGAAAACGAATGACGAACACACCGGTCGCGAGCAACGCGACACCGGAAGCGCTGACCTCTTCTGCACTCAGCCAGTAAATCGCGATATAGACGAAACTCGTTCCGACGGTCGACAACACATCCGAGATATACATAAAACGAAACGCACGTGACATGATTTCCATTTCCTTTCCTAAATAAGTCACTTTCCTTTCATCTTACATTTTTTTCTAGTCACTGCCCATTCTTTTTTTCGTCATCGCATCGTCATCGTCTGTTAAGGCATTCTCATCTCTCTGTAACAGTCACGACATGTTCGTTCGCTATACTAATATGCAAGGGAGGTGAAGATCCATGAAAACGCAAACGCGTTATGACTATGAAACCGAACACGAACAGGTGGACGTTCCATCCGAGACACGACTTGGCTACTATTTTCTGCTCGTCGTCTTACCACTTGGTCTTGCGCATCTCGTCCAGTCGCTTGCTCCTTCGCCGGATCAACACCACTCGGCTATTTTGACGGGTTTGACGTTCTTATCCATCATCGTATTCATGTACTTAGGTAACCGGGCTGTCGGAAATGCAAAAACGACGTTTTTCGGATACTCGATTTTTCTGAGCATCAGTTTATTCGCTACATTGCTCCTACCGACGGTCCCTCTCATTTGAGCATAACGAAACGAGCGCACGTCCTCTGTGGACGCGCGCTCGTTTTGTTAATGGCTATGCGATTGCTGTTTGCCGTCACAATATAAAGTGCTGCCATGATCGTGCTGTTTGGTCTCAACCTGAATCGTCGCGTGATCAATTCCGACATGCTTTAAGTCATGATCAATCTGTTCCCGGATCGACTCCGACTCCCGGACCGTCATGTCTGCCTTGACGACGACATGACAAGACAAGGCGTTGTACCCACTCGTGATGGACCAGATATGCAAATCGTGCAAACCGAGGACGGCTTCGTTCGTTTGAATCGTTGAGACGACCTGGTCGATATCGACGTCACTCGGTGTTCCTTCCATCAAGACGTGGATCGATGCTTTCGTCACATGATAACCGCTCCGTAAGACGAGGAGGGCGACGATGACACTGGCGATCGGATCCGCCCATCCCCAACCGAAGAAAATGATCAATAGTGCGGCAGCGATTGCTCCGATTGATCCAAGCATATCGCTGAGGACATGCAGGTACGCGCCGCGCATGTTCAAGTTGTCCTCATGACCACCGCCGCGTGTCATGATCCAAGCAACGAGGAGATTGACGAGTAATCCAAGAACACTGATGATCAGCATCCCAGTCGTTGCGACATCCGGCGGATCGAGGAATCGTTGTACCGCTTCAACGAAAATGTAGAGCGCGATGACGATCAGTGCCACTCCGTTAAAGATGGCTGCGAGAATCTCAAACCGTTTCGAACCGTATGTCTTGTTTGCATCCGGTGTTTGGTTTGAGAACTGAAATGCCAGCAGGGCGATCGCTAAGGAGATTGAGTCACTGAGCATATGCCCGGCATCCGACAGCAAGGCGAGACTGTTCGTCCAAAAGCCGCCGATGACTTCGACGATCATGAACAACGTGATGATCAGAAACGACAGGCGCAGGACCTTTTTGTTCTCCGTATGATGATGGTGATGATCGTGTGCCATGACGTTACCTCCCTTTTTTCTTTCATTCAAACGTCTATTTGAATTATAACGCGTCACCGATGTCCGGTCAACGGGCTCTCTCTTTATATCCCACGAGCGCTACCGTATGAAACGAACGAATGACCGGACCGCGCTTGATTGCGACATTCATGAAGCCGGCTTGTTCAGCAAGGGGAATAAATTCTTGTTCGATTTGTTTTTGAAGATCTAGCCACTCGCTCCCCGCTTTTCCATCACAGTATGTCAATACGAATCGTCCACCTGGTCGTAAGGCGCGATGCATTTCTTGAAGCGTTCGACCGACAGATTCCCAAAAATAGATCGTATGAATGCTAAAAATTCCGTCGACCGTCTCATGGAGTAGTGTTAAGTGATTGAAATCGGCTTGTTGAATCGTCGCACGTTGTGCTTGAATCGCGCGGCGATTTCGGACAGTTGCTGACCGGACCATCGTTTTTGAGAAATCCAGTCCCGTAACATGGTTCGCATCTGTTCGCGAAAGCAAATAGGAAACAGCATGCCCTGCTCCCGTGCCGAGTTCTAGAAATGCTTCTCCTGCCTCCACACGAAGTAAGTCAATCGTCCATTTCATCTCTTCATGATGTTGCCGGACCATGATTTCACCAATGGATGTACCGATGATTCCGCGTGGTTTCGCATACTGTTGATCGATGAATTGATTCCATAATGTCTTCATATTCTTCCTCCTAACTATCTATTTCCTATGACTCCAGTATCATGCCCTAAATCATTCAACACAATCAAAAAAGCAATGTGATTTACTCACATTGCCGAAATAGCGCATGTATTTCCATTAAATGAACGACCGGAAGTCTTCCGTTTGTTGCTCAAGCTGGTGTGCGACCTCTTCAATTGCTGTAAACCGTTGCATCGTCTCTTTCACTGTCGCAAGGCTTGATTCGACCTCGAGATGCGACGCTTCAATTTTTTTCATCATTGTCATGATATGACGGTTCATCGTTTCCGTATTCGTACGCACTTCGACGACTGCACTGCCGACTAAATCCGATAAGTTTTTGACTTCGCTTGCGACGACCGTAAAGCCTTTACCATGTTCGCCAGCACGCGCTGCTTCGATTGCCGCATTTAATGACAACAGGTTCGTTCGGGCAGCGATTTCCTTGATCGTATCAGCAATCTTCGTGATTTCGATTGCTTGAGTATACAACGTCTCAAACGTTTGTTGATTTTCAGCGGTTTCACTAGCAATCGTGTGCATCGTTTCTTGTAGTTGAATCCCTTCTAATGAACCTTGGATGGACTGTTGATTCAGTCCTTCAGCGAGTGTCTGGAAACTTTTCGCATACCCTTGCACACGGTCGATCCGGTCCGTGATGTTACTTGCAATCTTGACGACACCGACGACCTCTTCTCCTTCAAAAATCGGCATGTAGGTGGCTTCAAGCCATAGGATGTCGCCCCGGGCGTCAACACGCTTGATTTTATCCGCCGTACTAAATCCAGAAAACAAACGTGTCCAAAATTCCTGGTACTCACGGCTGTTCGCGAATTCAGGTGTACAGAACGCATGATGATGAAGACCAATCATCTCGTCCCGCTTATATTTCATCGTTTTCGCAAACAAGTCATTGACGTCAACGACACGTCGTTGTCGATCAAAATAAATCATCGCGACGTTCGCTTCCAGGCTCGACAAAATTGCTGGAGAGCGCAGCGGTCTCGGTAAGGTCTCGTTCATGATGTCATTCACTCCTTCTTGCAGTTTCCATGTTCTACGACAGTTTCGTATTCGAACATCCTGTACCTATCTATCGACATCAATTGACCTTTGCTACAGTGCGATTCATAACATTTTTTTAAGTATTGCTAAAAATTGTAGCGTGTGCTACATTTAATTTATGTAGTATATACTACACAAATTAAGGAGGAACTCACCTTGAAAAATCCTGAGACGACTCATCCCTCAGCATCTTTGTTTACCAAAAGACAAAGTATCATCTTAATTTTACTCGGTGCATCGTTTTGGTTCGTCGGTGCCATGTCAGTCCGATTTGGTTCTGAGATCGGGATGTTTGAAAATGCCGGAAACGTGATCGCCTTTCTAATTGGTTTACCGGTTTCGTGGATTTCCGTCATCATCATAAAAAAGGTAGCTCGTTTGAATGCCGAACAGCTGGTACCTGGTGTAAGTCTCGGACTGTTAGTCGCGACGTTTCTAGACGGAATCGTTCTGACATGGGGCACAACTTTGTATGGAACAGATCCTCTGCTTGTCGGACGTGGGGCAGCGTGGATTCTTTGGGGAGTATTCGCCTTTCTTGCCTCTGCCTTCGTCGAAGCACGACGGACGGGTCATAAAATCATCTGAATACGAAAAATCGACGGTCTATTCTAAAGAAGCAAAAGTAGATAAGGAACTGAAGCAGGTGGAATCACGTGAAACGGAGAAGCCTTAGTCTTATGAGAACTATCTATATACAAAGAACGATTGCCTTTCGTTAAATCAATTGTTCTTTGTATCTGCTTCCGTCTTTTCAACACGGGCAGCCTCGAAATTACGATAGATCGTGAATCCAACCAGGCCAATCAACCAGATGATGCCGTAACCTAATTCCCAGTCGAATCCGTAATAGAAAACCGACGACGTGATGACAACAATCAGGACTAATCGAATACTGGATAGATGATATTTACTCATGGGTTAACCTCCTTTTTTTCGACACCGAATAGATAGGTATCACAAGAAGTACTCATAAAACAACAACAGATTGGATGGGGTCATATGAAAAAGGAAGTACGTCCACTCATCTATACGCTAATCGTTCTCCTCATGTTGATTGCCGCCTACCCCACGTACCTTTTCGTTTCTAAAACGTTTACTGAAATTAAGATTGAACGCATGTTAGTTAAATCAGGATACGAGCGAGATATTTCAAATAAAGAAACAATCTTTGAGTCGAAGACCGGTAGATATGTGTTAGAAGTCGAATACACGAATGAACCGGACTATACGTACAACTATGAAATCATTGGAGGTCACGTACTAACGAGTGTGTACGATCAGCATCAAGTCGAGGTGACTGCCCCCGGTCAACATGAATTGAAGTAACTGGCATGTTGAAATGAAAAACGAGCCGCCTCCACGCTTTCGTGAATCGACTCGTTTTTCATTTAACCCTCTTCTTTCATGTTCAATAATTCTGCCGAGCGAATCGTAATCTGTTTTGTAGCATCGTCGATGGAAATGACACAATCCGATGTTGGTTTTAACTGCAGGACATCATTTTGATCCAACCACAACACTGCGCTCAGTTCGATGAAGTTTCCCATCACTACCACTTTTCGCACTCTCTCATCAATGACAGCTTCCAGTTCATCATCTAAGTTGATTTTCCAGCCGAAAAATTCGCTGACGCTCATTTTTTATCTCTCCCAATCATTCCTACGTTCTCTAGATCATTCCACCGTAGAAAACGTCACCTTCCATTTCTTCCGCGCAATCAATACAACGATCAGCGAAGCCAACAAAGATATTTTAAGCGTCGTATCATCGATTACCTGTAGCCCATAATGAAGTGAAAAGAGCTTCGTAAGCAGGAGAACGACGAGTCCTAAGAACATCATGTTTTTCATTAAATCACCTCTTTTCCAATGGTCATTCGGTTTTCTGTCAATGTGATGTAATGTATTGCCTAGCTTCACACCTCTTGGCTTTTAAATCTTGATATAGTTAAACTAATACAAAAACATAAAAAAGGGGATTTAATCTTGATAAAAAATCCATAATTGGAAATTAACTAAGAAACTCTTTAAAAAATAAGTGATTAATGTACTTTTTTCGATTATTCCATATGAACTAATACTTACATAAAGAAAGTCCCTTTCTCATTCGAAAAAGGGACTTTCTTTGATTATTACCCCGCGTAATTAAACAACGGACCTCGCAATTCGAACTCATATGTCTCTCCGTCGACGATGCCGACGATCGCATCACTTTCGATCAACTGATGCAGGAATCCTGCCATCTCAGCTGCCGTATGGTACTTCTTGACGTTCTTGCTATAGTCGAATCCTGCTTCCCCGCGTGAACGATCGGCGAATTCCGTTTCTGTTGCAGCCGGTGCGAGCACTTTCGCCCGGAGTTTCGCGCCGCCTTTTTGCAGTTCTTGCGCAAGACCTTCCGTATAGGCACTGACATAGAACTTCGTCGCGCAATACGTGACCGCGTTCGGCACGATCCGGTAGCCACCAGCTGACGAGATATTAACGAGTGTTGTTCCTTCGACGTCATGATGATCGCGGACGAATAGACTTGAGAGAATCGTCAGCGCTTCGATGTTCAAGCGGAGCATCTTCTCGATTTTTCCGAGATCGATGTCTTGGACGAGATCAAAATCACCGAATCCGGCGTTGTTGATCCATGTCTCGATTTCGAGTTCCTTCAATCCTTCATATAAATCATGAACGTTTTGGTTATCGGCGAGATCGACGGATTTCAGGATAACATCACTATCTGGTGAAATCTGTTTGACTTCATCCCGAAGTTTTTCGAGCTCTGACGTCCGTCGTGCGACAAGGACAAGTGATTTCCCATTTCCTGCGAGTAATTTTGCTGTCTCATATCCAATTCCTGAACTAGCTCCTGTAATGACTGTGTACTTCATCTAGCATGCCCCTTTTCGATTTGGTATAGTGAGAGTCTATTCCTTAGAGTGAACTCTAAGTCAAGCAGAAAGGTGAGATTCATGTATACGATTTCTGAAATCAGTCGCCTGACTGACACGAGTGCCCATACCATCCGTTATTACGAGAAGGAAGGACTGCTGTTTCCGAAACGTCAAAATGGTCAACGACGATACGACGACCAAGACGTGACGTGGCTTCGCTTCGTCCTCCGCTTACGCGAAACACATATGCCGATCGGGCATATCCGTTCGTATGTGTCGCTGTTCCTTGCCCACGGCGAACAGGATACGACGCGGGAACGCCTCGCGTTACTTGAAGCACACCATGCGAACGTCGTAGCGCAACTCGCTGCCTTACAAGAAACGGAACGAATGATTGCAGAAAAAGTCGACACCTATCGTCGCCTCCATCCTACGATTCCCGCTCCTGACTCTCTTCAACCCTCTGCAAATACCTTGGTCAATTGACGAAACATGGTTTCGAGTTCTTCGTCCGAAATGCTGAGGGCACTGTCTCCGACGTTGATTTCCGTCGCACAGACCGACCCCTTTTCTACTAGATAACCGGCAATCCCGATGCCGGTCGATTGGTGGATCTGGACTAACTGTTCTTCGACATCCCGTTTCGTCCCGTTGAAGTCAAGATGAAACATATTCGAGACGGGTTCAAGCGGACGAGTCGAGATGCCAGGAATCGCGTTCAATCGCCGCGCCAGTTGTTTGGCGACCGCATGGTACGTTGCCATGTGGTCTTTTCGCTGTTCAAAATAATGATCGGCCGACAAAATGTACGGATACAAGCTGATCAAGTCTCCACCATACCGACGTTTCCAAATCCGTGCCTTTTGGCAAAACGTTTCTGATCCAGCTAGTATTGCTCCTGCGACACCGCCAAGGCCTTTATAAAAAGAGATATAGACACTGTCAAACAACTGCGCGATCTCTTTCGCTGACGCCTCATAGTAAGGTAAGACCTCAAGTAACCGGGCACCGTCCAAGTGTAGACGGATTCCTTTTTCGCGTGCATATGCGCAGATGACTTCGAGTTCCTCACGCGACGGGAGCAATCCACCAATTTCACGTTGCGGCAACTCTAGCAGCAAACAACTGACTTCCGGCAAGGCTTTGACGTCGTCAAAGGTCATCAAACGATCGGCTTCACCGACTAGTACTGGTTCAATTCCGTGCAATTCCTTCAAACCATCCTGTTCGTGAATCTCAAGATGACAGAGTGGATGATACGCAACATGACGATTATCCTGTTCATCTGACCAAATGCGCAGTGCAATTTGCTGCGCCATCGTCCCGCTTGGGAAAAAGACCGCATCCTCGTGTCCGAGCAAGTCTGCCATCTTGCGTTCAAACGTCTTGATCAATTCACCGTTTCCATAGATATCACTCGGTTGATCAGCGTCAATCGTTTGTAAGGCTTCTTGCAAAATACCGACCGTTCGGTTTCCATGACCATCGAGTCGTTTTGTTGTTCCTTGATAACTCGTCCGTAAATCCATTTATTTCATTCCCTTCTGAAACAATGACTATTTTTTGAAAAAATCAAAATATTCCCTCTCCACTTTTGCTATACTGTGTAGCGAAAGTCTGTTAAACGTATTCGTCAAAGGAGGTGTCCCTATCGTGCAAACGTTTCGCGCTCGCCTATTGTTCCTTATTCCACTCATCTGTCTACTACTACTTACCGTGCAACACTTCGTTCCGTCACTCTATTCTTCACTGCTTGGTCAACTTGATCCCGCAACGAATACGACGTGTGGATACCGGTGTGGTCCAAAAGAAACGATTGTCGATACGACGGAGGAAGGAACGTCTTATGGCGAAACGACCATTACGACGACCGCAACGGAAGACCCGGTTACGCCCTGGTTGCGAACCGGTTTTGATTCATCGGTGGTTGCACCTCCTTATCTTCTCATCTTAGGTCTCGTTCTCCTGTTTTGTAGCTGGTTTTTATGGCACTATCTCCAGTGGATTCGTCGTCCTCGTATCGATGCCTCGGGTTATGTCCTTACACCACGTTTTCCGATTTTCATCTATGAGACAAAAGACCTGCCTGCAGACTCGATACGAAAACAACTCGCTTACTTTAACGAGCAACTCCCGCTCTCCTTACAACGTCGGACATCTGAAACCGTAACGGAATGGTTCGACCGAATTGCTTTCCCGTCTCCTGTTGATCCGATCTACTTTGAAGTGCGATATGGGAAGCTGCCTGTCATCTCGACACATCAATTGACCTTCTTCGTTCAAGCGATGGAGCAGTACCTTCGAAAATGCCAAGTCCGATCATCGATCTCTTGAATTCTGCCGCCCTGCTCATTGAAGCTCGGTGGTTTTTCTTTTGCTGTCGAGTAGGATGACATCTTGAAAGAAGATTTCAAGTGTTTTTAAAGTTTGGGTTGACTATTTTTCAAAATCAGACGATTAGTTGCCAGAAAACTGGGTAATATAGACTATAGTAGAGAAAAAGTCGTTCAACCAGGAGAGTGAGGTGAGAGAAGATGATCAGTGCGCAAGAAGCCTATTACATTAAGAAGGAATTGAATGAAAAATTCGAGGATCCCCGGATTTCCTGCGATTTTTCCATCTTTTCGCTTGAACCGTTCCAACTTCTCTTACACGTACAAGAAGATGTCGATGAGCTCAGTACCGAAACACGGTATGGCTTAAGCCGTAAGATTCGTTCCCAGCTCACACAACTCGATGCGCGTGTCGGTGGTGAACCTGTCAAGACGGTCTATGTCATATCGGCGCCTCTCATTTCTGATCGTTCGTATTGCGTCATCTTACAATGAAAAAATCCCACACGTGAGCATCGCATCTCACGCGTGGGATTTTTGTCGAATTCATATTTTCAGCCTGCCATGTCACCGATTTGGTTCCGACCATTCTCTTTCGCCCGATACAACGCTTGGTCGGCTTGATCGATCACCTCTTTTTCCGTCGTCTCCACTTCCGGTATAAGCGACGTCAAGCCAAGACTGACACTGACCCGACAAAGCGGCTCATATCGTTCGTGTGCGATGTTCAAGTCGAGAATGTCCTGACGAATCCGCTCCGCAATCTGACGCGCCTCTTCTGCTCCATGCGACAACAGGACCGTGAATTCCTCTCCGCCGTACCGTGCGACTTGCCCATGACGTGCCTGACGCTTCAAGACGCGGGCGACTTCCTTCAAACATTCATCCCCTTTTAAATGACCATACGTATCATTATAGGACTTAAAGGCATCGACATCGATCAATATCAGGGAAAGTAGTGTCTGCTGTTGTTTGGCTTCTTCGAGGAGATGTTCCAATCGTTCATCGAACGCCCGTCGATTCGGGATGCCGGTCAAGGCGTCGTGAAGCGAACGATGAATCAAGGCTCGTTTACTGCGTTCCATCCGAAACGTCTGGATGAAAGCGATCAAGACAAGAACGGCAATGCTCGCGACAACGACGATGACCCACTTCGCAGCACTTGATGCTTGTTCGGAACGATTCGTTGCTTCAGCAATGATTCGGTTGACGTCCGTCCGTAGACGGGCATCGATCGGGCGAAACGTCTCGATGAACTGCATCCCTTGATAGCGCTTTGCCTTAGCGGCTGCTTGATCCCCGCTTCGAACGAGTGCCAGTTGTGCATCATAAAACCGGGTTGCTGTCTCAATTCGTGGAATCGCTTCCGTCCGGACGAGTTTTCGCATGATTGGATGATTCTCATCGAGTTGATTGAGTCGCTTGACCGTTTGATCAAGCCGATCAATCGTCCGATCATACTGGGCTAAATCCGCCTCGTTCGGCGAGAGGATGTAACTGCGAACGACTAGTTCAAGATTTAGTAACGCCGGAAACAACTCTGCTGCTTCCGTCGAGATTGGAATCGCTTCGTTTAAGATGCGTGCATTCTCTCGTTCGATTTTTAGGAAAGCTTGATAGCTCCAAACGCTTGTAAATAAAAGCGCACAGAGTGCCAAAAACAAATAGCGCTGCAACGTTGACCATTTCACAAAAAGACCGACCTTTCTTTCTCTTTCTAATTAACTAAAGTCTATCCCTTCTATCGGTGTCTTGAAATCAAACTGTTAGTCGTTTGTATGAAATAATGCCCGTTGCCGACACATTCCAAACGCTCCCAGCCCACTCAATCGGTTATGGATGTGTTTTCCATCTGTTCCTGTGCTTGTCTTCGTCTTAGTGCCCGTTCTGTCACGTCATTGTTCTTCCACCAAGCAATGAGCAGACCGACTAGTCCAATCAGACCGGTCACGAACCGCTCGACGTCACTTGACGACACCGGTAATGCTGTAAAACCGAGTGTCGGTAAGAGTAATTCAAGAAAAACATAGAGCGGGATCAACAGACGAATCCACGCCTGAACACGGATCATGGCGACACCGGAAAGAGACGCCGCCATGTTTGCGGACCAACGATCCCGTCTACCGCAAGCCGACATGTCTGTTGAAACGCTCGAACAGCATTTGTCAATCGGGCATCAAACACTCCGGTTACCGCTAGACCTAATCGTTTTTCAATTGTCCGAACGAGTTCCGGTGCTTGGATCCGTTCGCGGAGATAATGTCCTGGTTTTGGCACATGATGCCGCGCAAGACTAACATGATCATACAGTTCGAAGTGTGGATAGTCCGGAAAACGAGACCAATCACCTCCCCAGTTCATTCCGCGCCGCTTCATCGCCGCAACGATCCGCCGGAGTCGCGCATCTGGCGGAGAAAGGAACAATGCGCCGTTTTCGTAAAGGAAGACGTCGATTGCGATACCAAAGTTATGGTTCGATTGACCACCTCGCGCTTGCGTGACGATTGGTCCTGATGTCGTCCGCCCTTTCGCATATAATGCATTTTGTTCCGCAATGCTCCGAAAGCTTTGCGCTATCCCGAGCTTGATCCCTTGCGGATAAAGCTCTCGAATCACGTCACGCGCGATTCGGACGACAGTCGGATGCATGCCGGGAACGGTTAGTTTTTGATTGGCACGTCGGAGTAACTCTTCTAGTTGCATCAGGCTCCCTCCCTT
This sequence comes from Exiguobacterium sp. TDN 0502, assembly GCF_050846835.1. Classification (NCBI taxonomy): domain Bacteria; kingdom Bacillati; phylum Bacillota; class Bacilli; order Caryophanales; genus Exiguobacterium; species Exiguobacterium sp. TDN 0502. Next base: position 31,314 of record NZ_JBOZGJ010000017.1, read on the forward strand.
GTCAATGCTTGTAACAATTCAGCGATCTCAGCATCATCAGGAATGATTTGCTGCTCTTGTTGTTTCGCCTCGTAAGCGCGTTGTGCTACTTTTTCTTGTTCCATCCAATTTGGTAATTGAAATAATGAATTATCTCTTCTTGAACGTTTGGTTATGCGTTTCGGCCGTTCAGCTGGTAATCCGGTCGCGAGACGCTTGACAATTTGTTCGATGTACCCGAAATGACGACTGTTCGCGCGAGCTGCCTCTTCGATTGCGTACTGAATCCGCTCAATCGGATGCTCCGACGCAAGTTGTAGGAGTTCTTGTTCGATCCGTGGCGTCGCCTTACCGAGATTCGTCTCGTACTGCTGCACCAGTTCCATTTTTAAAGACGGTTTCTTCAAGACTTCTTCTTCGGGGTCAGCTGACACCTCAGGGGCAGTCGCATCCTGACTTACCGGGGGTGTACTGTCGACACGAGGCAAGACACGGTAGGCATTTGATGTCTGTCCTCCGTGTTTCGTGAACCGTTCGACTTTTTCAATTCGTCCACTCGCAATCAAAGACTGGATACACGACTTGACCGTCGATTTGCTGCACGGGACAGCATCGGCAATCGTCTGATAGGACGGAAACGCTTGACCGTCCTGACCGCTGAAACTTTCAAGGATCAGGTAAATCATCTTTTCATGGACGGATGCAAATGCCGTCCCGCTCCGTAAGAGCGTATGGGGAACCGGAAGATATGGGTCTTGCATGGTGATTCCTCCTTTCTAGGTAATATGACAGGAAGAAGTGACTGTTTGTTCGAAAAGAATAAGGACTAGTTTTTGAGGAGGGGCATGATGAACGATCTATTCGCGTTTTATTTGCACGAGCTTGATCACTATCAACCGGACGACTTAATTCATCACATCGATCACGACATATGGTCGATCAGCCAGATGTACGATCACTTGATCGTCGTCAGTCATGAGTATTTAGATGAGGTCGAGGCGTGCCAGCATGCACCGGTAACAGAGTCCGGGAAGTCTCCGTTCGGGGATAAATTATTTGCTGCCGGTGCGTTTCCAGCGACTCCGATCCGATTACCGGATGCGATGAATGCACCACCTGACGAGACCGATCAAGTCGAACGATTACGGACGCGCTGGCGACAGCTAATCGATCGTCACGCTACGCTTGCACCAATCGCTCAGTCGACACCATCTGATCAAAAAACGCAACACGGTGGAATGGGTTGGTTGAACGCAGCTGAGTGGTATGCTCTCATCTCGTACCATCTCGCCCGTCATCAGCATCAAAGACGACGACTCGATGCTGCATTAGCGAATCGAACGTGAAAAAAAGCGCTCTCCGCATGCGAAGAGCGCTTCGATTCATTTTAAGACGTGCCAGTTCGTAAATTGCCGTGCCTCAAGATCGAGCTGTTGTTCTTTTATCCAGCGAAATGCTTCGAGCACGAGCGGTGATGCGTTATCGATTGAAACTTCATCTGCCTTGACCCAGCGTGCACCGAGCGAATCTTGACCGGCAAATTGTTCCGGTATCCCGATTGCACCGCCTGTCTTTTTTACGAGGTAAAAGACGGCGATATGATGCACCTCGTCGTATTCCCGCCACTCCCACGGCAACTTGAAATCAGCGACACCGACTTGCCGCTCGATCATGATCTCGAGCCCGGTCTCTTCATTGAACTCGCGACGCATCGCATCGGCCAGTGTCTCCCCTTCTTCGAGACTCCCTCCGGGTAAATCATAGCGGTTGATATACGGTCCCCCATTCTTGTCGATGACGAGCAAGGCATCATCTTTCATCAACAAGCCATAAACACCGAATGCCCGGTGGCAACGGATCGTTTTCATTATGCATTCCTCCCTCTATTCATCTGCAGGACGGTCGGGATGAACGCATCCAGAAAGCCATCAAACGGAAACTGTTGCTCTGCGATGCGTTGTTGTAGATCGAGCAGCGACGTACGGGTTCGTTCGATCAGTTCGACGGGATACTGATACAACTGTTGGTTTTCTAAAAATTCGTCCTCATCGACGACCGTCCATGCTCCATTTCGATAGACGAGATCGAGATCAAGATCGATGAACGACACGATTCCTCCTTGCAGCACCGGCGGGAGACAAATGTTACAGTAATAGGTCGCCTCGCCAGTAAGCTCTACATCGAGTCCGACCGTGAAATCCGCGTCAAGCGGATAAAATTCAAGACTGTAGTTATCGTATGTATAGATTGCTTCCCGTTGATGATGGTGTAACGTCCGTCCTGGCGTATTTGCGACGATAAGGAACGTCTCTGTCTGCTCGAGGACGATTCCTTCCCAAGAGTAATGTGGACGTCCGTCATATTTTTTCGCTTGAATCGTCAACCGTGTTGCTTCCAACTTCATCCCTCCCTCTAAAGCTCTCTTATTTTACCAAATGATTTCATTTGAGCAAGTCTTTACCTGAATCTTTAAAATTTTGAGATTCTCGCGTTGACATCCCTTGCCAAACTGCTATCGTGAAAGTATCACTATCACACTCAAGGATGTGGAACCGATGTTCATTGCCGAGTTGTTATTGAATGCTTGTATTGCCTTCACCGGCTTTTATTTGATCGCTAAAATCATCTATAGTCAACGTCTCGTCTCAAGCAGTTTAAAATCACTCATCGTCGGTCTTGCGACAGGACTGCTCGGAGTGCTCTTGATGTTTAAAGGCATTGCCGTCAATGAGTCGTTGCGGATGGATTTACGTCATCTGCCGCTCGTCCTGCTCGCTTTTTACGGTGTCCGCTCCCCTCTCATCATCGCGACACTGATCATCGGTTGCTCCCGCTTTTATTTCGGCTGGACGCCGCAAGCCGTCGTCGCTTTTATTGCCGTTCTCGGCATTAGCACAGGGATGTACTTCATCCATAAACGGTTGGTCCATCGGCTGTTTCTTCAAAACATCGTCATGAACGTCTGGGCACTGTTCATGATCACGATTGCGGTTTCGATCAATCTTGGATTTAGTGACGCAGCACTTCTCTTGCTCGCCTCCACCTGGTCGATCGGTCTTGCCGTCGGAGTTTTATCCAGCCTGTTGACACTTGATTTCCAAACGCTCAATCAGCAGGTCCAGCGCTATAAACAATCGGCGGAACTCGATCACTTGACGGGACTCTACAATCGGCGGGTCTGGGATGAGCGGACGGCGATGTTAGAGACAGAAGGACGTTGCTATAATGTGCTCGCGCTCGATATCGATCACTTCAAGCATGTCAACGATACATACGGACATGCGAACGGTGATCTCGTCTTGCAACAGTTCGCACGAATTCTGCAGGAAGAGACGCGTCCGCACGATATCACGGCTCGGATTGGCGGGGAGGAGTTCATGGTCCTCGTCTATGATTTGACGCCGTCGAAAGTGACGAAGGTCGCCAACCGGATTCGGGAACGAATTGCCAGTACCCGCTTTCAGCTCGACGGATACCAAGCGATCTCAATCACGGCATCGATCGGCATCGCGCACGGGAAGCATGTCGCCGTCCAGCGCATGAATATTTTAGCGGATGAAGCGCTATATGCTGCAAAGGAACAAGGTCGAAACCGTGTCATTCTGTATGAAGATAATGCCGAGGCAGCGATGACGACACATGACCGTGAACCGGTCCGTTCGTAAAAAGTAGCAAGATTTAGAGATATTTGATTGTTCAGTAAGGTATACCGCAAAAAATTCCATACCATCCATAAGGAGTGAAGCAATGAAAGCCGATTTTGAGTTCATGACGACGTCAGAAACGATCCTATTCGTCAGTTCCTTTTTCATGTGGTTGTATGTCGGTCGTCATTTCGTCATGATTACGACGTTCGACGAACTGTTTTTAACGCAATCTTGGTGGTTACTTCTTCCGATCATCACCTTCATTCTATTCTTACGCTCGTTCGTCGTGCGACGTTTGATTCAGCACCATAGCCAAGAAGATGATCACGAGAGCTCACGCGAAGCATGACCAACGTAAGAGGAGGACCTACCTTGAAACCGGTAGGTCCTCCTCTTACGTTTGATCGATTCGCCGGAACTGTAAGCCGCGTGCTTTCCACTCCGGTATCAGCTCCCGAAGCGCGGCAATCGTCTGTACCGGTGCTTGCAAATCTGCTCCGAACGTCTCCCCGTTATCATGCAGCAGGATGATATCGCCGGCTGACACATCAGCAAGCAGTCGCTTGATTTTCGCTTTCCCCCCGTCTAATTTCCAGTCCTCCGCCATCTTCGACCAGAGAACCATCTTGTACGGGGAAGGACATAGGATATCACCGGCATTGAGTGCGCCCCATGGCGGGCGGTAGACTGTCGGCCGTTCACCGGTGATCCGCTCGATGACCGTCGCGGTTCGTTCAATCCCGTTGCGGACCGTCGCTGGTCGCATCGACCAGTTCGGTCGATGAACGTAGTTGTGGATGCCGACTTGATGCCCCTCTTCCTGCATCCGGCGAATGATGTCCGGATGCGCCTCCGCTTTATGACCGACGACGAAAAACGTCGCCTGAATTTCTTCTTGCTGTAAGAGGTCCAGTAATTCTCCTGTATACACCGGATCTGGACCATCATCGAACGTCAAAGCGACATATTGTGAATTGAGTGACTTTGTGACACGCCATCCAAAGACACGTGACGCCATATACGGAACGACCGTATAGGCAAGTGTAGCGAGAACTCCTGCTGTGACTAACCGTGACCGCATCTGCATAACGCTCCTTTATCCGTTTACTTTTTGTTGATCACCCTCGAGGCATCCGGCAAGCCGCTCCGCAAAAAACGGCTGATCGGCTACGACTCGCTCGCTTTGATACTGCGTGACCGCCTGTTGCCAGGCGTGCATGACATCCGGATTCTCTAGTGTGCGACGGATGACGTCTACGAGTGCATCCGTTTGATCGAACGAGAACGCAAGCCCTTTCTCTAACAGGTAGTTCCGATTGATCTCCTCTTGTCCCGGCAGGACATGCTGGATGAAGAGCGGTACGCGCTTTTCGAATGCTTCACTGACCGTCACGCCACCCGGCTTCGTGACGATCGCATCCATCTGTTCATACAATTGATTCATTTCGACCCGCGAATCAATATAGGCGAGCGGATGGATGTGAGGGAGTTGCTGTGAGGACAACCGCTTGAACAACGAGCGATTATTGCCACACAAGACGTAAAAATCCGCTGCCGTACATCGTTCGATCTGTGCAAGCAACGTCTCGAGTTGTCCCAGTCCGCCATTACCGCCGGCAACAAGAATTTGCTTCCGTGATTGACTCGAGCGGAAGATCGAACCACCCGAAATCGCCGGATGAACGGGGATTCCCGTCACGAACAATCGCGCTTCCGGCACATCATGATGCTCGTACAACTCCCGTTTTGCCTCTTGATTCGGTAGGAGATGATACTCGATTTGCGTTTTTCCCCAAACACGACTGACGAACAGATCGGTATAGGCATTGATGACGGGGACGTCACATGACCCGCGTTCCTTCAGTTGATTCAAGAGATAGGAAGGAAACGCATGCGTACAGATGATGACATCGGGTTGTTCTTCCCGGATGATGCGTAGCATCTGTTGTTGAAAATAATGCGACGTCCATCCTGTCGACCGGGTATTGCTGGAACGTCCGGCAATATGCCGATGATAAAAACGGCTGTATCCGCTTGAGAAATGCCGGATCCAGTTTAAATAAAATTTCGACGTCACCCATTCCGCGAACGGACTGATGGTGCTGAGCAACTCCACTTCCTTGATTTCGATTCCTGGTCCTTGAATGCGCTCCGCAATCGCTTCTGCGACGAGATGATGTCCCGAGCGCATCCGTAAAAACGGGAAAATCACGATCTTTTGCATCTTGTCCACTCCTTCAGACTGCCCCCTAAGTTCTTCTCTTAAAAGAAGTATCGTTCACTCTTCTTTTCCCACTTGTTTTTTTCCTGAAACGACGCGTTTTTCAAGTCGTTTCCGTTTCAGCCATTTAACGAAGACCCCAATGAGGAACAGGACGAGTAGGCCAAATCCGAAATACGGAACGACTTCCGGATTGATGTGAAGTGACTTTCCGGCAAAATGACCGAGCAGGACAAAGGGGACAACCCATAGTGCTGAACCCACAACGGAAATCATCAGATAATGCCAAAACGGGACTTGTTTCATTCCGGCGAAATACGGATTGATCTGCCGGATACCCGGGATATAGAATCCGACTAAAAGGGCACGGTTGATTCGCCCCATGTATCCGCTCGACAGCCGGTCCCACCGTTCTCGAGTCAAACCGATGAATCGCCCGTATCGGTATACGGCGGGGCGAAAGAAACGACCTGCCGCATATGCCGTCAGCATGCCGACAAGCGTACCCGCATATGCCGTAAGGATGGAATACACCAGCCGTTCCTCATCCTGTCCGCTTAAAATGCCGATCAAAACGAGTAACGACTCCTCCGGTGCCGGAATTCCCACGATTCCGAAAAATAAGAAGATGAAAATGACGCTGTATCCATAGGCGTCAAGATAATGATTCACCGTGTCCATGTTCATGTTGTCACGTCCTCTACTGCTGTTTCTCTTTTTTCTTTCCTCGACGCCTTCCGTAACCTATTCGGTATCAATCGAAAATTCCCTTTTCCCCTCTGCTTCAACCTTCAGCAAGATTCATTTTCTGCTGAAACGGAAAAAGAACGATGAAAGGAGGTCTATCCTCATGCATTGGCAACAGTTGATGGAACAGTACCGTTATCTTGGCATCATTCTCGCCTTGTTCGCCCATTTCATCCCGACTGAGTTGATTTTAGCGTATGCCGGATACCTCGTTTCGATGCAGATCGTCGCCTTCCTGCCGATGCTCCTCATCGCAAACCTGGCATTCGTTGCCTCCCAGAGTGTATTGTATACGATCGCATACTGGGGTGGACCTCCCGTCCGGTTACGGTTGGCGAGGATGTTCCCGAAATTCACGGATCGATTGACGCAGTTCGAACATCGCTTCCACCAGCATGGCAGCTATTACCTGTTACTCTCCCCGCTTTGGAAGACATTGTTCGCTGTTCTCGCCGGATTCTTACGGATACGGTTCGCGACTTTTGTTTGGTTGACCAGTGGCTCTTTTTTGCTTTGGTCCTTATTGTTCATGTGGAGCGGGGTTTTGCTCGGTGAACGCTGGTCAATGGTCGCTCATCTCGTCATGCGTCACGCGACATGGGTCATCTTTGTTACGGTGATTCTCATCTGGGGTCTTCGACGTGCACTCCACCATAAAAAGTGATGCATGCCCCTACTTTTCAAAATCGCCACTTGTCCGCTTCTACGATTTGGTAAAATGCACCTAACTCATCAAAGGAGGTTCTTTTATGCTCAACGGTATCCCGCTTCACCCGCTTGTCGTACATGCCCCGATTGGCTTGTTATTGTTCGCGACGTTGCTACTTCTTGGTTCGCTCCAGTGGACCCGCCTTAAATTATTTGCTTTGATCACGCTCGTCGTTGGATTATTATCCGGAATCGTCGCCTACATCACGGGAGACGGCGCCGAAGAGTTCGGAATCGATAAATGGAACTTGGAGCGAGCCGATATCCATCAGCACGAGAACTTTGCTTTATACAGCTTGATCACGTTCGGTATTTCATTAGTGTTCCTGTTACTGAGCTATCGTTCAAAAGGAAAGACCTGGTTGGTAGTTAGCCTGATCGTCGCCTTAATCGGCAGCGGTCTTCTCGCGTACGCCGGTCACCTCGGTGGTCAAATGGTCTACACACGCTAATAGCCCGACCTAGAAAACGGAGGACTATATGTCAGATCACATCACTATCAGCATCCGTCCGCTCGATTCGGCGACCGTTGCCGTCGTCAATGAGACAAACGATGCCTTTCCGGTCATCGGATACGTGTTGCCTCAATTCATCAATGGAGAATGGTCGTATGAAGAACAGCTCTACGACCATCCGCAGTCAATCCGGTTTCCAGATGACCACCTCGACTGGGCGACGTACATCCATAGCGCGGACCGGATTGTCCTGCTCGCCTTTCTCGATGAGGCGTGCGTCGGACAGATTCGCCTGCACCGGGACTGGAACCGGTTTGCATACATCGAAAACATCGCTGTCCGGAGTGACTATCGCCAGCATGGCATCGGTCAACAGCTTCTCGAAGCTGCCGCGCAATGGGCGAAGGACAAGCAGTTGGTCGGTCTATCACTAGAAGCCCAGCACGATAATGTGATCGCCTGCCGGTTTTATGCGCGTCACGGATTCAAGCTCGGTGGGGTCGATACATTAAAACAATTCGCAAATCCACACATTGATTGGACACTTTACTGGTACAAAGTCTTCTAACTTCAACAGACGCCTGATCACTTAACGTGGACCGGGCGTCTGTTTTGATTTTTCGTCAAATACCCAAATCGATTGTCCGATAAAGTTCAACCCTGTATAAAGGACCATTCCGATCAAGATGGCAATCGTCTCGGAAAGAGTCGGAAACAGACGATGAACGATGGCTAGGCTCAGGCGATATGCGATCAGGTAACTCAGCAGGACGACGAGGAGAAAACGAAGACAGTAGCGGAAGCCGCCCGCCGCCTGTCGAAACGTAAAACGACGGTTCAACTGATAACTGACGAAGACACCGCAACCGTTTCCGATTGCCGTTGCTGCCCAGTAACCGGTATGGACGATATGAAACAGGAACAACGTGATGGCGAGTCCAACGATCGTATTCATGATACCGACAAGCAGAAAACGCCCGAACGTCGCCATCATTGTCGTTTTTCCTCGACGACATAACGGGGGCGACGCTTGACTTCCTGATAAATCTTGCCGATGTATTCCCCGATCAGTCCGATCCCGAACAATTGCAGACCGCCGATGAACCAGATGGACATCATCAAGGAAGTCCACCCATTGATCGTCTCCCCGACCATTTCACGATAAAAGGCATACCCGACGAATCCGGTCGACACGATCAGCATCAACAAGGAGACCAGGAAGAGCAGCTTGATCGGTCGGACGCTAAACGAAGTGATGCCGTCCCATGCGAGCTGTAACATTTTTCGCAATGGATATTTCGATTCCCCCGCTTGGCGTCGTTGCCGTTGATATGAGACTGTCGTCGTCTTAAATCCGAGTGTCGGAACGATTCCGCGCAAGAACAGATTCCGTTCTGGAAAATCACTGAGCGTCTCGACGGCGCGCCGGCTCATCAAGCGGTAATCGGCGTGATTCGGAATCGTCTCAACACCAAGTAACGTCATGACGCGATAAAAGCCTTCCGCCGTCGTCCGTTTGAACCAGCTGTCGGATGAACGATCCGTTCGAACGCCATACACGATGTCATGTCCGGTATGAAAATGTTCCAAAAAAGCAGGGACAATTCCTAAATCGTCCTGTAGATCGGCATCGAGCGAAATGAAACACTCGGCTTGCGTGCGGCTTTCCTTCAACCCGCCAAATAATGCCTGCTGATGTCCGACATTGTGGGCAAGCTTCAGCCCATGGAACTGCTCGTCTTGGTCATGGGTCGCAACGATACACGCCCACGTCGCGTCCTTGCTTCCGTCATCGACGAACAGGACGAACGAGTTAGGCGCAATCAGCCGTTCCTCCTTCCACTGCATGAGCAACGACTGCAACGTCGTAATCGTGAGCGGCAACACGTCCGTTTCGTTGTAACACGGAATGATGAAAGCAACTGTCGGTCCTGCGTTCGTTTGCATCGCTTTTTCCTCCTCTTAGCGAATCCGATATAACCGAAGCGTCCATGCTGATTGAGGGTCTTGAAATGTTCGGATGAGGACGAAGCCCTTTTGCCGTGCCTCCTTGATCGTCACCGCAGAAATCAGATACGTTGCTCCCATTTGTCGCATTTGGCGTGTATTCAAGCGAAGATCATTGATCGTTTTCGGATGCTCGGACGTCACCATGTCATTTTTTCCGAGTGCTGCCGAGAAGACATAGACACGGTTCCCCCATGTATCATAATAGCGGCGTAATACCGGACTTTTATTTAATTCCCCTTCGATGATCCGCCGGAACTGCCGCTTATAGCGAAGTGGATAAAAATTGACGTATCCGTCGATCGTCTGCAGCCCATTGTACTGGGCAATCGCCGGATGGAGACCGAGCGAAGCCACACGATACGTCGACGTCGGACGATCAATCTCACGTTTGATCGCGTCAAACTGACGGGTCGCATAAAAGGCGCGATAGCTTGGTTCGTTTCGATAGACGTTTTCTGGATGCCAAAGTAAAAGAACGATTGTTTGTGCGATCAACAAGCGTTTGATCCACCGCCGCTTCGCATGAAGCCAGAGCCATTCTAGAGATAAAAAGAATAAACCATACCAAATCATCGGCTGTAAAAAATGAAAGCGCGAGAAGTTGAACGTCCGTAATAAACTGATGTGATCCTTGAGCGGGTTCCATCCTGTGTAAAACCAACAAGCGTACCAAATCGACAATCCGATCAACAGATACGTCAAGCGACGGATCCGTCGCGGGAGTTGACCAGTCTGACGCCAGGACCAGATGACGACTAGAGCGAGCGTCAACAACAGAATCGGTGCTTGAGCGGCCCGGTCATGCGTGTGTCCGAATACAAGATGCTTCAGCACCAGTCTTACCGTCGCCAACAGTCCGTTTTGTCCTTCTTCAAAATCATTGCGGCTCGTTGGTTCACTATCCCATAACAGTGAGTAGACCAGTCGATATTCAATGAGCAGATAGAGTAGCGTCTGACCGATGAACGCCATCCAAAACAGACGATGGAAAGAGCGCGCGCGTATCTCTTTGATCGCATGATAAACGGCAAGGAAACATAAGAAAAAACAGATTCCTAAGACAAAACTGGAGTAAAAAGGAACAAGAAATAAAACGAATAGACTGATGCGTCGCTTTTGATAAAGCCACAAGTTCCAATACGCCCACAGCAAAAGCGGCATCCCGAGCGTACTGAGCATTCCGGACGGCCAGAACGGGGTCCAGGCAAACAAGACCGCGCACCAGACGACGATAGACAGCGGCAATCGATTACGCCCGTAATCACGCAGTAAGAGATACATCCCGATAAAAGCAACCAGTCGCGTAATGAGCTGACTGATGACATACGCCGTAAACGGAGAAAACCATTCATACAACCAGATGATGCCTGAAAACGAACTGACGAATGCATTACGAGAGACGACGCCGTTCATCAATCCGGGAACCGTCGCCCCGAGCCCGGCGTGAACACTCTTCGTCTCAACTAACCAGTTATACCAAGCGACATTCGAATCCAGATTGTCATGGATACGAACATGGCTATCCTGACCGAGCAGGATCATGGGTAAGACATAACATATCGCACAACCAATTCCGATCAAGAACAGTCTACGGTCCCGCATGATAATGTCCTTTCCTTTTAACATGACAAGTCGATGGTATAGTGTTCCTCTCATTTCCTTTGTGTAATCCTTTTCCCATCAGATTACATAGTCGATAAAAAAATCACGCAACCCTCTTCCTCTGTCGTATACTAAAAGTACTAAAATATGGAAAGTGGGTCCATTTTATATGCAGCTAGTGTCGCGCGTATTTCTTTCGAGCGTTTTGATTGCCTTCTTGTATGCATCGTTTACTCGAATCACTCTCCTGCTTTTAGGTGAAGACGATCTTTCTTTCGTGACTGCCTGTCTGATCGGATTCGTTTACGCGTTTCCCGTCATTCTCACCGGATCATTGTTATCTGATAGTCTGCTCTACCTCACTCGAACGGTAGCACTTCATTTCACGACGCGTCTCATCGTCAATCAGGCGGTCGCCCTGTTGTTGAGTCTTGTTTTGATTCCGCTTGTCTTGAATCATTCTTTTTCGAGCAGTTTCGTCCTCTTCACTTGTGGTGTGGCGCTGATCTGTCTCCTTGTTTCCGAAATGGCGCGGACATATCCGGCGTCAAATCAGCATTTGTCCGGCTGGTTTTTCCGGATTGTCCTCAGTTACTTGCTGTTCTCCATTCTTTCAGGATCGATAGTCAGTTTTGTCCCGACCATATCTCGAACGGAACAGATGATGCATAATCACGCGGATGCATTGCTGCTACTTTTCGTTAGTGGGATCGGACTGGCTGAAGTCATCTGTTCTTTTCTGTTTTCGAAACGGTCCCTGCCATGGACATCTCAGCTGTACATCCATATCGGCATCGTTTGTATCCTGGCTGGCAGTTCTTACTTCTTTACTTCGCTTCCGGTAGCCTTATTTTTCGGTAACGTGTGTGCCGCATTGACCTATGTACTGATTTCTCGTCTGTTCATCGTCATGAAGACTGGAAAGGAGGAGTACCATGATTCGTCTGTCATTTCGACTTGTGATGAGTAATTGGATATTTCTGATGCTGTATCAACATCTTCCATCGTCACCACGCCTCATGCCCGATCCGGACGTCGGCTATTATCCGGGTGTCTTTGAGACGTTACTGTCGTTTGCGATCGTCATTACGGTCGGTGGTATTCTGACCGATGCAATTCGTTACTTCCGATTTCGCTCACGTCCATTATCTTGGATCTCACATTTCCTTTTGAATCAAGGCATCGCCTTATTACTCGGTGGCATTTTGTACTCGTATTCAATGGTCTGTTTCAACCGCTTTATTTTCAAGCGATCGCGAGTAGCGCCGCTTTCCTGTACTTTTTGATGACCCGTTTGACATTGCTATACAAGAAAGATTCAACTGTTTAATATCAGCCATTTCCTTACAGTTTTGTTAGATAAGAAAGACGCGTTAGGCACTATACTGAATCTATCGTTCAGTAAAAGGAGACATGCCCTATGTTTCGTCAAAAATCACTTCTGTACTTACTGATTTTCATGTCCTTCGGTTTAGCCTTCGATACGGTCACAGGATCGTCTCTCATTCCATTCGTCGCACCGCTTCATCAATTGATTGCCTCACTTGCGTTGACGATCACGACCGCCTGTTTGACCCTATTCTTTATCTTCTACCACGGCGTTCGTCCGCACCTCGAATTCCTGATTGTCCTCCCTTTTTTGATTTTGACCAGTGGCATCACGTTCCTCTTCGTCTTCTTGAGTGCAATGACGGTCATTTAACGTCACCAAAAAGGGGCTGACTCAAAAGTCAGTTTCTACACAGATAAGGGTGGCAGAATGATGATCTGCCACCCTTATCTCGTAAAAAAGAATGACTCATTACACGCCACTCCTACAGGAAAAAGCGCATTTTTGCGCTGTCAGAGACAAACAAGACCCGCTTTCCTGCTTGAACGAAGCAGGAAAACTGGCTTGTGTCTCGCCTGAGGAAAGGGCGTGAAAAGACGAGTCATTCTTTTTTGAGTCAACCCCTTTTGAGTCGTAATATGTACATCACGGTTTGGCATGAAGCTCCAGCAACGGATTGGTGTCACTCGGCCAATTGATCTGTCCTGCGTAATGATCCTCAATCGTCTCGACGGGTTCCGACCGCTCGAACCGGGAAGGTTGCGTAGACGTCGTACAGACGATCAAGACCGCTAACAGACTGATGATACTAACATAGCGTCGCAGCATGATTTGAACTCCTTTTATCGTTTCTATTCTCAATTTTAAGCAAATCACAATGCTTCGCCATCCGTCCTCCGCTGTATTCCGTACTCCTCCTATCAAAAAAGACCGACTCTAAAAGTCGGTCTGACACCATCATCCTTGTTCGCCAACGACCGAGAACCGTTCGTTGAGATGCTGTCCGTTTTCAAGCTCATCCACTACAGCAATCGCGTAATCTGCATAGCTGATATAACTTTCGCCTTTCGCGTTCAGAATCATCTGCTCGCCGCCGACTGTATACGTTCCTGTGCGTTGACCGCTTGGATCAAAGAATCCAGCGGGACTGAGATAGGTCCATGTTACGTCCTGTTCCCCTTGCAATTCAATCAAGTTTTTCCCCATGTTCGAGGCTGTCGGATAGTAGGCTTCCGGGAAATCTGGTGTTTCCATGACGCGTGTCGAGTGACTCTCGTTAACGAACAGGCTTCCGGCACCCCCGACGACGAATAGTCTCGTTTTACTTCCAGCTAGTAAATCGATCAAATGACGCCCGACTTCGATATGTTTCGTTTCCTCACCCGGTGCTGCATTAAACGCATTGACGATTGCGTCAAATCCATTTAGATCGTCTTTCGTCAGTGCTAAAACATCCCGCTCAAGAATCGTCACGTCTGCTGTCACTTTTGCCGCGTTCCGGACGATTGCCGTGACGTCATGTCCACGTGTGATTGCTTCTTGTACAATCAATTGCCCTGCTTTTCCTGTTGCGCCGATGATTCCGGTCTTCATCATGATTCCTCCTTTTGATATGTAACTATTTCGATTACATGTAACCAATATAGTTACAAATATTTAATTTGTCAATCCTCATGCTTCTCATTCCCTGTTTCTTGCCAAATGAAAGATTCAACGTATAATGAGAGAACAATGTTTATACAAAGGAGGGTCATCCGTTGGCCATCAGTACACGTTTTTCGGTCGGCATCCATATTCTTTCGTTGATTGCGACCGACGAAAAGATGACATCGGACTTGATTGCCGGCAGCGTCAATACGAATCCGGTCGTCATCCGCAAAATCATGAGCATGCTAAAAAAAGCTGATTTGATCGCGGTCCGTCCAGGTGTTGCCGGAGCACGACTCGCCCGACCGCTATCTAGTATCACGCTTCTTGACGTCTATCACGCGGTCGCTGTCGTACCGGATAAGGAACTGTTCGGCGTCCATGCCGCACCAAATCCCGATTGTCCGGTCGGACGAAATGTCCAATCGACGATCACACCGATCTTCGAGCTCGCGCAATCCGCGCTTGAGAAGGTACTGGCTCACGTCACACTTGATGAGATCGTCAGTGAAATCGAACAAAAAGAAGCATCGTCCTCGAAAGGATGATGCTTCTTTCATTACATGAACCATTGATAAAACAGGTACCCGCCACCGAGCACGACGAGCACCGCAAGCATCTCCAGTCCGCGCATCCCGTCGATTTGTCCTCGGGGTACGGCACTACCGAGACCTTGATCGACACCGTCACGGAGATGATCGAGTGGTTGTTTCTTCTCTTGTTTGAAGCGAGACATTCGAACGACCCCCTTTTTACATATTGTACCACTTGATCCTTCTCATGTAAGCGAGTAGTTCATGTTAAAAAAGTCCATCATTTTTTGACTGAATTGAAATAACAAGTTTCAAAGAACAGCATACGTCAAACCAATGCATCAATCGATGATCGTATCCTTCCCTTCTGCTCGTAACTGCTGAAGTGATGCTTTCATCGTCTCAATCTCTTCGTCCGTATGCCGTTCCCACGTTCCGAGCTCGGCGACGATTTTTACCGGTTCAGTCGAGCGATAGGACCGGGTCGGATTACCAGGGAATCGTTTGTTCGTTAGATTCGGATCATCCTCATACGATCCGAGTGGCTCAACGAGATAAATATGTTCTGCAGCATCTGATTGTGCGAGCTCCGCTCCCCATTTTGCTGCATCGAGGGTCGCTGTGAAATACACATGCCGGAGCGGTTGGTCCCGAAAATTTGATGCATGTACTGGTGTCAATACGTCTCCGATGTGAAGCGTAGCTCTCGTTCCATGAAAAAACGGGCCTTCGACTGTCTTCATACTATGCGCCTCCCGATCTCTTAAGTAGATTCAGTATAGTGGGCAGATCTCTTGAAATACAGTCTGTTTTAAATTGACAGTTTTAGGTATACTTATAGCAAAGAAAGACAGTTGTCGTCGGATTGTAACTCGTTTTTCGTCACTGGTTCGGGCATGATGGATTTAGTTACTTTATCATAGGAGGTCATCCGTTTAACGTGAAGTTCTTTAAAACTTTAGCGAAAACCGAAGAGGCTGTCTGGATTCCAGAAGCCGAGTGGCACACCGTTTGTGAGCAAGAAGGACTGACCGTTCCAAGTCATCCGCAAGAGCAGATCGTTGGGCTTGCGTATAACAATCAGCGTCAAGTCGTTGAAGTCACACGTAATTTGCGTCCTCCGGCACTCAGTTATTATGTCACGATTCTCGAGCAGCCCAATAATCGGTCCCTTATCTCTAAACGATCATTCCTAACCGTGCTTCATGAACGGACGGAACGGACGTCGACCCTTGAATTCGGCACGTTTAGTTTGCTTGAAATCAACGTCCGCGAAGAAGGTCTTGGCGAACGTGGTCTGATGCTAGAAGCACTCATTCAGGATATCGAAAAAAAATATACCCACTATGCTATTCGTGGTGATTACGCGACGATCACCTTACAAGGACGCGTCTCACAAAGTTGTTTTACGAAATATGGCTTCCAATTGAAGGATTCGTACCTGACTTTAACGAATACGGTTACTTCCTAAAAGACCTGTCTTGATCAGGTCTTTTTTATATGAGGTTCATGTCAATGATGGGAAGTGATGGTTTTCCTTTAAACTAGTAGCAATACATATTTTTCATATGGTATGGTAAAAGTAGTTTATCAGCATTACATTCTACATTTAAGAGGTTCCGAATGACAACAACTACAGAGACATATCCCATGACATGCTGGAATACAATTTCAACCTATCACAATCAACAAATCAAACGCGTCAATGCTTTCTTGAAACAGTGGGATCTTTCCCATACGAATCTAGAAGTGTTACGCTGTTTACACACCACATCATGCACGAGCCAGAAGGAGATCGCCGAACGGATCCAAGTGACCGACGGAACGATTTCACACGGAATCAAACGACTGTTCGACCGGCAGCTGATCACACGTCAGCGGAAGTGGAAGACGAACTATCTTCTGTTGACGGAAAAAGGAACTGCGATTCTTCAATAAGTGATGCCCGCCTACGAACGTTTTCAACATGAACAATTTGCCGCTCTGACGGCTCGACAACAGGAAGAATTAATCCGTTTCTTCGATAAGCTCAACCCCGCATGACGAAAGAGGAGGAACACCTATGACCTTCACATTCGAATCTTCGATGCAGCACTGGAACGCCATTCAGCGGATTCACGGACGTTATTCGAAAGAAGTCAACGATGTACTGAAACCGAAAGGACTCTCGAAGTCTCAATTTGATTTATTGATGACACTGTATCATCAAGAAAGTGCGACGCAGAAATCACTGGAACGAACGCTTGAACTGTCGAGTGGTGCTATTTCGCAAACCGTCAAGAAATTACTTGCCGAGCACCTCGTCATCCGGAAACGGATCAACCGGGAAAAACGGATTCTCTTGACGGAAGATGGTGCAGCGCTGATTCAAACATCAGCGCCCGAGATCGAAGAAATCGACGACCGCTATTTCCGTGCCTTTACATCGAAAGACCACGAAACGTTTGATCAATTACTGCATAAGATGCAAAGCAAGCATTTTTGACCGCTTGAGATTGTTAAACCATGAAGAACCCTTACCTTTACTGATCGTTCAGTAGATTGACACTCCCACGGCTAAAGCCGCAAGCCCACACCGTTGGTGAGGGTGGGATTCTCAAGTGCTTGGCGGACTCA